>CAZXZW010000069.1:0-6985 GCA_964645745.1 uncultured Bdellovibrio sp. | reverse complement strand
AACTTCGAAAAATCAAAAAATCGTTGGTGATGTAAAATGTTCTGATCGTATGTACCACGATATTGAAAAACACGGTGGTGTTCCAGTTATGTGGAAGACAGGTCACAGTTTAATTAAAGATAAAGTTAAAACCGATAAAGCTCCATTCGGTGGAGAAATGAGTGGTCACATCTTCTTCGCAGATCGCAACTACGGGTATGATGATGCTCCTTATGCTGGATTAAGACTTTGTGAAATCATCGCCAAAACAGGAAAAAATATCCCTGAATTATTAACGGGACTTCCAGCTTCTCATAGCACTCCAGAAATTCGTATCGACACAACAGAAGAGAAAAAAGTTCTCATCGTAGAAAAAGTTAAATCAGCTTTCGCTCACCCAAGTGACGATTTCAAATTAAACTTAATCGACGGAATCCGTATCAGCTTCACAGGAAAAGTAAACGGCTGGGCGTTAGCTCGTGCTTCGAATACTCAACCGGTATTAGTCGTACGTTTCGAATCTGATACAGCGGATGGCCTAAAATCGATTCAAGATAAAGTGATGAGCATCGTTAATCAGTATTTATAGATGAAATTAAATATTTTTCATTATTTGATTTTTTTCCCGGGTACTTTGTTCATGGCTTTTGTTGCTTACAAAGTCTGGAAATATAAAAACCGTTTAGGTTCTGAGGAATTAGAAAAAATATTAAATATCCTTGAAAAGTATTTAACACATTTGCAGTACAAAAGGCGTTTTTGGTCATCCGACGATAATTTCTTTCCATATACTTTTTATGGAAAGAACAATAGCGCTTCTTTCGAAATTATTTGTAAGAATTTAAGCAATTATTTGATCGTTGAGATTTTCAACGTTAAAGCACAAAAAACCACTCAGTTAAGGTTTACTCTTTTCTTAGAAACCGGGTTAGATTTTGAAGACTTTGAAAAACAAGTTTCTTCCCATCTTACCTAGACCTCTTATACAATCTCAATGACCACATATAATTTTTTTATAAGAATATGTTTATAGAAATAAACAGGGGTTCTTTATGAAAAAACTATTCACATTATTATTAGTATTATCTTCTTTAAACGCGTTCGCGACGAAAACTAAAAAAACTGCTGCGACTCCTGTAGCAAAAAATAACTACATGATTTCAGCGAATCTTTACATTAACGATAAAAAAATCAATACAGCTTCATTCGGCGTAACTGAAGGTGAAAAAGGTTCGATCGAAATGCTAGAAAACTACATCGAAGTAACATCAATCAAACCTGATACAACTAAATCTAAAGATGGAATTAAAATGAGCTTCACGGTAGGAAGCTTCAATGAAAAAGGCGAGAAAACTGTAGTAGCCACGCCAACAGTGACAACGGACGAAAACAAAATGGCAACATTAGTTTTCACATCTAAAACAGGCGAAGACACTTACAAAATCGAAATGACTCCTACTAAAGTAACTAAGTAATCTTTCTTACGAATATTCGAATAAAAATAAAAAACCCAACATTGCTGTTGGGTTTTTTTGTGTCTTAAATAAATTAAAACTGTTTTTTAAGTTTAAACTTAAGCGCCTTAAGACGCCTAAAATTAGAAACCGAAAGAAGCAGCTGGTAATTTGATGAAAGCTACTAGGAACGCTAAGATAACTAAAGACTCGATAAGAGCTAAAGCTAAGATGAACGGTGTGAACATTTTGTCAGAAGCAGCTGGATTACGAGCCATTCCTTCTAATGCAGAAGCAGCAGCTTTACCTTGTGCAGAAGTTCCGCCGTAAACAGCTAAACCGATTGCGATAGCAGCAGAGATAGCTACTAATCCAGAGTTTGAGTTAGATGCTACTGTTGCAGCCGCTTCTTGAGCGAATACAGATGCAGAAGCGATTGTTGTTAATGCAAATAAAATTGCTTTTTTCATGTGAGACTCCTTCGTCTTTTTTGTTGTGATATTTCTAGTGGTCGCTAGCTGTCGCAAGAGCTATATAAACCATAGATAATAAAGTAAATACAAACGCCTGGATCGTACAAACCAACATACCCATAAGGTAGAATGGAATTGCAGGACCTACAGGGAATAAACCTAAGAATACAGAAAGAACTGTATGGTCACCTGTCATTACGTTAGCTAAACGTAAACCTAAAGTTAACGGACGTAAAATATGAGATAATAATTCGATCGCTAACATTAACGGAGCTAACCACCAAACAGGTCCTAAGAAATGTTTCAAGTAACCTAATCCACCGTGTTTAATTCCGATCACGTTGTACGCGATGAAAGAGAAAACACCTAGTGCGAAAGTTGTATTGAAATTTTCTGTTGCTGGAACCATACCTGGAATTAAACCAACAAAGTTATTGAATAAGATGTAAAGAAAGATAGCTGTGAAGTAAGGAGCGAATGGACGACCGTGGTGACCGATAACTTGGTCAGCTAATTTTCCAATACCTTCAGTTAATAATTCGAAAACTCCGCGAACTGAAAATGAACTTGCAGGAACAACTGCTGCTGCACCAGAACCTAAAGCTACGCGAGCACGAATACCTAATAAAATTAAAACTAAAGATACGATAGCAAGTGTTGCTACGTGTGAGTAGTGATGTCCAACGCCAGGAATTAATTGCGACCATGTAAAATGCATGAGAGTACCTCTTTACGGATTTTTTCTATCTTTTGTAATCAGTAAAGTAAGTACTATAATTAGTAAAAATGCGCAAATACCTATTGCGATTCCTATAGAATTCATCCACGGCTGCTTAGCTGCCCAGAAAATAGAAACCCCGATAAGTGGATACTTAATGAGAGCCACCAAGGCGGGAACTCCGGCTTTACCGGTTTTCATGATGTATTTCCACATCACCGCAAGAACTACAAAATTAATCAGTAAAAGAGTGGCTGAAAATAGAAAACTAATCGCCATCGGAGAGCCAAAATAAATAAACAGGGCCATGAAGATCAGTCCATTGGCCATGAACAAACTAATTGCAGATTTTTTAATCATTTTTAGTTTCTTTACTTTTCTCGAGAGATTTTAATTTAACAAAAAGACTGGTGATCCAAAGAGCGAAAGCCAAAACGATTCCGAAAGCTTTTGTAGACTGTGGCCAACCTTGTTTATCGACCAAATATTCACCTAAATAGATAAAAAAGACAATCAGAGCAACTAACTCAAACCCAATCGAAGCAAATATTAAGTATTTGTTTTTCTTCATATTTCCCTAAACCAAGTTTGAGTATTTTGCGTTTCAGAGCCGAGAGCCCACTAAATCTAGTGGATCTCTTCTCCGGCTTTTTCTTCATCGTCTACAACCGCAAGGCTGGCTACGAATTCTTGTTTATCATCTAAGTTAATTAAACGAACACCTTGAGTATTACGACCTAGAACCGAGATATCCGAAATTTTCATACGGATAATTTGTCCCTGATCTGTTGATAAAATAAGCTCTTGAACCGGTTTAACTTTCGTTGTTCCGATCACGTTACCAACTTTATCCGTCGTTTTTTGTGTAATAATTCCAACTCCACCACGGCTTTGTACACGGTATTCAGAAGTTTCTGAACGTTTTCCGTAACCTTTACCTGTAACCATAAGGATAGTGTCTTTCGTATCTTTTTCTAAGATTTCCATACCGATTACGATATCTTCTTTAGAAAGAGTAATACCTTTCACACCACGAGCTGAACGACCCATTCCGCGCACGTCATCTTCGTTGAAACGAATCGACATACCTTCTTTAGTAGCGATGAAGATATCTGATGTTCCATCAGAAATTTTTGCAGCTACTAATTGATCGTCTAAATCCGTTGTTAAAGCGATGATTCCGGCTTGGCGAGGATTATTGAAAGCATCTAATGATGTTTTCTTAATGATCCCTTTTTCAGTTAACATCACAACGTAACGATTTTCTGTGAATTCATCCACCGGAAGAATCGCGCGTACTTTTTCGCCGGCCGCTAATTGAACCACGTTGGCAATCGCTTTACCTTTAGAAGTTCTGTTTCCAAGTGGAAGTCTGTGAACTTTACACCAGTAAACTTTACCTTTATCCGTGAACACTAATAACATTGTTTTCGTCGAAGCGGTGAATAAGTCAGTCACGTAATCCTCTTCACGAGTTTCCATTCCTTTAAGACCTTTACCACCACGTTTTTGCACACGGTATTCTTCTGTCGAGATACGTTTGATGTAACCAGTGTTTGTGATTGTCACAACCATAGATTCGTCAGCAATTAAATCTTCGTCATCGATATCTGTTAAATCGCCCGTGATTTCTGTACGACGAGGATTTGAGTAACGTTTTTTGATATCTTCTAATTCATCAACGATAATTTTGTAAATTTCATTTACGTCAGCTAATACAAAACGTAACCAGTCGATTTGTTTTGTTAATTCATTCAATTCATCAATGATTTTTTGGATTTCTAAACCAGTTAAACGTTGTAAACGCATTTCTAAAATCGCAACTGCTTGGCGTTCACTGAATGAGAATTTAGACATTAAGGCTTCACGAGCCGTCGCTGCTTCCTTAGAAGCTTTGATTGTCGCAATAACCGCATCGATATTATCTAAAGCTTTTTTCAAGCCTTCTAAAATATGAGCGCGCTCTAAAGCTTTCTTTAATTCAAAGATACAACGTTTCGTTACAACGTCACGACGGTGATCGATGAACGCTTGTAACATTTGTTTTAATTCGAATACCACCGGTTGGTTTTTAGCATCCAACGCTAACATGATAATACCGAAAGAAATTTGTAACTGAGTGAATTTTAATAAACGATTTAAAATAACCGAACCGTTTTCACCACGTTTTAAAACGATAACAACGCGCATACCTTCACGAGAAGATTCATCGCGGATATCAGAAATTCCTTCTACGGTTTTTTCTTTAACAAGGTCGGCGATACTTTCAACAAGTTTCGCTTTATTTACTTGGTAAGGAAGTTCCGAGATAATAATTTCTTCGTGATCTTTTTTAGTTTCGATTTCTGTTTTAGCTTTGATCGTGATAATACCGCGACCTTTTTTGTAAGCTTGTAAGATTCCCGATTTACCAGCGATTTGACCCGCCGTCGGAAAATCCGGTCCTGGAATTCTTTCAATCAATTCATCAATCGAACAATCAGGATTTTTAATTAAATGAACACAACCATCGATCACTTCACCTAAATTATGAGGAGGAATATTCGTCGCCATACCTACGGCGATACCTGAAGATCCATTCACTAATAAGTTAGGGAATTTCGCAGGTAAAACTAACGGGATCTCTAACGAGTCATCGTAGTTCGGTCCAAAGGGAACTGTTTCTTTTTCGATATCGTTTAATAATTCTTCTGCTAAACGAGTCATACGAACTTCCGTATAACGAGAAGCGGCCGCAGAATCTCCATCGATCGATCCGAAGTTTCCTTGACCATCAATCAACGGGTAGCGAAGAGAGAAATCTTGAGCTAAACGAACCATCGTTTCGTACACGGCATTGTCACCATGCGGATGGTATTTACCGATAACGTCACCGACAACACGGGCCGATTTTTTATACGGTTTATCATGAGTATTTGATAATTCGTGCTGAGCAAATAAAACACGGCGATGAACGGGTTTCAAACCATCACGCACGTCCGGAAGAGCACGACCAACGATAACCGACATCGAATATTGAAGATACGCTTCGCGCATCTCTTTGTTAATATCGACGTTCGTTACACCTTTTTCATTATTGTTTTCTGAATTTTCCATTTTCTATCCTAAACCTAAAATTAAACGTCTAAACCGTTAACTAACAATGCGTTGTCTTGAATGAACTTACGACGTGGTTCAACTTGTTCACCCATCAAGATACTAAATGTTTCATCGGCCGCTACAGCATCGTCGATTGTTACACGTAACAAGTGACGATTTTCTGGATTTAAAGTTGTTTCCCATAATTGCTCAGGGTTCATCTCTCCTAATCCTTTATAACGTTGGATATAAACACCTTTTTTAGTGGCTTCCATAGTTGCTGTATAGAATTCATCGTAATTTTCATAAGAAACTTCTTCGTTATTTTTAACGATCGTCATTGGTAATGTCGTAACGCCTTGGATTTCAGCCCATACGTTACGGATCTCGATAATTTCAGAAGCATTTAAAGTATCTACACTGAATAAAGTTTTCATGCGTTCCGCATAACGAGTCGTTTCAATCACGCCTTCAACTTTTCCATCTAAAGTCACTTTCGTGCTGATTTCCGTGATACCTAACATCGGCTGAGAAGCGATCCACGCTTTAAGATCTTTTAGAATTTCTTCTAATTTTTTCTCGTCACGTAAAGTTTCATCTAATTTTGGAACTTTAGTTAACATGTAATAAAGAACATCGCGGTCATATTTCAACGAAGATGCTTTTAATAACGTATTAAATTTTTGAATATTTAAAATGAATTTTCTCATTTCTGTTTGATCTAATTTTTTTCCTTTGATTTCAAAAGAATTTAAACCTGAACTTAATAAATATTCTGTTAAAGCGGATTCATCTTTTAAGTAAGTCTCAGATTGACCTTTTTTAGCACGGTATAAAGGTGGCTGAGCGATGTAGATGAAACCTTTTTCTAGAACCACCGGCATTTGACGGTAGAAGAAAGTTAATAAAAGAGTACGGATATGTGATCCATCCACGTCGGCATCGGTCATGATAATGATTTTGTGGTAACGAATTTTATCCGCACTCACGTTTTCTTTACCAATTCCAGTTCCAAGAGCAGAAATCATCATACGGATCTCATCGTTTGATAACATTTTATCGAAACGCGCTTTTTCAACGTTAAGGATTTTACCCTTTAACGGTAGAACCGCTTGTGTTTTACGATCACGGCCTTGTTTAGCCGATCCACCAGCCGAGTCTCCCTCAACCAAGTATAATTCACATTTTGCTGGATCACGTTCTTGGCAGTCTGCCATTTTACCCGGTAAAGATCCGCCATCTAACGCCGTTTTACGACGAGTTAAATCACGAGCTTTACGAGC
>CAZXZW010000068.1:4568-12162 GCA_964645745.1 uncultured Bdellovibrio sp. | reverse complement strand
AAATAACATAATGAATTTTTGTTGAAGGTGCTACTTATAAGCTAACTCCAGAATTGGCCACTATATTTTAAGATAAAATTCAAGTGGGATCATGTAGAGAATAGATGGGGGTATTATTATGATGAAATGGATTTTAACTGGTTTATTTGTTTTTTCTATCGCTATTGGCTCGGTGCTGTACTTTAAAGGCCGCTCTTCAGGCGGAGCTGCCCCGGAAATCGACTGGAGAAACCTCGGCGAGCTGGACTACACAACTCAAGTGGCCCCTGATGCCTTGAAAAAACATGACGGAACCCGCGTTAAAATCCCAGGCTTCATGGTCCCTTTAGAAGACGACTCTAAACAAGTGACAGAATTCCTTTTAGTTCCAAGTCCACAAGCTTGTATCCACGTTCCGGCTCCTCCGCCGAATCAAATGGTTTACGTGAAAATGAAAGATGGCGGAACACCTGCGGCTTTCGGTCCTATTTGGGTTTACGGCGAATTTAAAATTCTTACGAAAACATCGAAATACGGTGATGCTTCCTTTGAACTTTCCGGAGATTTGATCGAGCCTTATAACTAAGGTTTTTATCTCATGGATCACTCAACTAACTACATCACTCCCCCAGGTTTTGAAAAACTTCGTGCTGAATACACGGAGCTCTTAAATCGCGAACGCCCTAAAGTTGTCGAAACTGTGACCTGGGCTGCTAGCAATGGTGACCGCTCAGAAAATGCCGACTACCAATACGGCAAAAAAAGATTACGCGAAATTGACCGCAGGCTCCACTTCTTACAAAAAAGAATGGAAGCCGCGGAAGTGATCGACCCCACAACTTTAAAATCAGACAAGATTGTTTTCGGCGCCACCGTTACTATCGAAGACGAAGACGGAAATTCGAAAACTTACCAAATCGTCGGTGAAGATGAATTCAATATTAAGGAAAATAAAATCTCGTGGAAATCCCCGGTCGCGAAAGCTTTATTGGGAAAGAAGCTTGATGATGAAGTTAAAATCCTTAAACCCACCGGCGAAGAGTTTGTAACCGTCACAAACATCGCCTTCATCTAAAAGGTACGCCGTTCTTTTTCCGTGAACGTATTGATTCTCAGAACATATATATAGGCGTATATAGCTCACCTCTACTTATCCACAACCATATGCTCTATATCGCCGGAAAAAGAACGGCGTACCTTTTGTGTCATCTGTCTTGTTTCGATACACCTTAGCTCTTTTATAATCGTTTAAACCTTGGTGTGGAACGTGCTTTGTATATTCCTGGATTATAAATCAGGAGTATTTATGCGTATTAAGAACGTCACCAAAAGCGTACTTGCAGGCCTTACTTTCATGTCGGCGATGTCAGCTCATGCGGTTTTATCGAAAGATATTAAAGCGGCAGCACTGGAACTTCAAAAGACAGCCTTAAGCAAAGAGTTAACGGCAGCCACTTGTGCCTCGACGTTAAAAGCGATGGGAGATGAACTTTATAATCTTCCTCCTGATTATTTTACAAATGATTTAGATGTGAAAGAAACAGCTGATGGATCAGATGCCATTTCTCAATTATTTAAAACACGTGTTGAGTTAGCTAAACGCTTTAAACAAATGGTTGTATCTGGTGCTTTCAAAGATTCAGCTCAATTAGAAGATTGTGCGACTCGCCTTCGCATCGCTTTAAGAAATATCCGTGAGTTAGAAGACGTCACAGGATTAAACGTATTAAACAAAGCGGGAAAAACTCCGGACGTTTTATCTAAAAATCCAATTCTTTACCCGATGGTTGATACGTCTTGGCCAAATCTTTTAATGAATCGCGAAATTTTCGGAAATAGAAAATTAGACCGCTCGATGATTAAATCTGGTGACGTATTCCTAGTTAAAGGAACGATGTTCGCCGCCGCTCCGATCAGCCGCGTATCTAAAGTTGATAATCAATTCACACACATTGCTGTAGCTTACGTTGATGATGGATCTTTATTCGGTCCACAAAACAAAGGTAACGTTTACTTCATTAATGCGGAGCCTGACTTCGGTGTGGAAATCGTAGGTTTCGATTTCTTCATTAAAGATAGAAAAGCTCGTTTGTTACATTACCGTTACTCAGAATCAAATGGTGATGCTCAACGTTCAGCTGAGTTAGCTGCGCAAGCGGCTAAGTATGTGGCTGCGATGTCAGTTCCACGTGTTAATCCAAAAGATTTAACGGATTTAACTTTAGCCGATCGTTTATTAGCAACTAACAACAACTTACCAAAATTAATTCCATATAACTTTGCGATGGATTTATCAAAAACAGATGCTTTATTCTGTTCTCAAGTTGTCAGCTTCGCCTTTGACCATATCTGTAAAGATCAAGCTTGTGAAACATACCCTAAGTACATCCCTGCTGGAAAATCTTCGATTCCTTTATCGGTTTCAAAATTTGATGTAGCTAATAACTCATTAGCTAAAATCTTAGAATTACAAAAAGAAGAGATCTTCAGCCCGGCTGACATTGAAATCGACCCACGTTTCCAATTATTAAGCGAGTGGAGAGATTACTCTGTGATTAATGAAAGCCGTATCACAGATATGACGAATACTAAAATTTTCCAATACATTGAAAATAATAAGTATAACTTCATCATGAACGATGCTTTAAACATCATGGCTAACGTTGGCAATAAAGTGATCAAGCAAGCTGGAATGTTACCTGATTATTCTCCAGATGGTTACGCTAAAGGAACGATGATGATGGCGTTCTTAATCAAGTACACAGGCCCTGGTCAATTGATCGTGGACCAAATCCCGAACTTACCGGAAGATAAAGTATCTAAAATTATGGTTGAGCAAGGAGTTCCAGCTGATATGGCTAACCGTGCCGCTGTTAATGGTAAACAAACTTTAACTCGTATTTTAAATCACGTCTCAATCACGACTCGTTTAGCTAACTTAAATGAACAAAATTTAAAAGTTAAAGGTCGTTACTTAACGGCGAAACAAATGGATTTCGTTGTAGACCAAATCAGAAATAAAGACTGTGAACGTTACATCAAAGGCGAAGGTCCTGTAATGATCCATGATTTCTTCCGTCGCACGAACACGGATATCAAAGCTCTACAATGTGATTTGAAAAATACTCCACTAACAGATTTAGTTTACTGGTAATCATAAAAGAATAAGAGAAGGACAAATATATGAAAAAACATACTTTACACACTTTCGCGACTGGTCTTTTAATTACTCTTTCCTCTTTAGTGGCTCAAGCTCAAGTCAGTATTCCGACTTTGGCAGCTACCGAGAAATATACAGTATTAACGGTGACTCCGGATCAACAAGGAATGACACCTCAACAAAAACAAATGATCGCCAAAATTAAAACTGAAGTGAATGGTTTAACTGGCGAAATCTCTACAATTGCTGGACAAGCTTTATCGGCCGACAAAGGAATCAGCAAAATTTTTGTTAACTTAGGTGAAACTTTAAAATCAAGATTAGCTCCGCAACTTGATTTACTAAAAGGATCATTACCAGCTGACGACGCGATGTACTTGTCGGTTTATGTTTTACCTTGGCAAGCTAACCCGGCAGCTCCACAATTAAAATTAGCGATGTTAGACATGGTTCAACAAGCTAACGTGGACTTAACGGTTCTTCAACAACAAGGAAAAAACAAACAAGCTGAATTCTACGCGAAGATCAATTCTAAGATCCGTGATTTAAAATTAGCTGAGACTGATAAATTTCAATTACAATCGATCGCGATCCACATGAAATTAGTTCGTGGCGACAGTCAGATTCGCGTTCAATTATTAGGTCGCTTGAAACAAATGAAAATGCCTTTTACGAAAGACAATGAGCAAGTTCACATTAAAGCGATTGAGATTTTTGGCAATGAAGCCGCTCAACAACGTCCGATGATGTTGATGAATATCATCCAAAATCTTCAAGATAAGTCTCGCCCTCTTCCTGAAATCGTAATGGAGTTCGGTCAATTCGGTGGCGTATCTGGTGGTTACAATGGTTGGAAAGGCGCTTACCAAATCTTAACGAACCCTTGGGCTCAAAATGATTGCAAGAGCAAATTAAATTCGACTCCAGCTTTAACGGGAACTTTAGCTAAAGGGGCTGCTGGAAATTCAATGATCGCTAAAGCTTTAGGAAAATTAATCGATGGAACAGCGATCAAGTTCAGAATTTTGAACTTAAGAATCGATGCTTCGACTTTAAGAATTTCGAAAATGAATTTAGCTATGGAAGTAGGAACTCGTAACTTCCCGCAATGTTTAGCTGCTGAAAGTGTAAATACACAATTCCAAGGTGAAGCCAATGCTGCTATCGAGGCTCAGCTGAATACTTTATACAAACAAGATGATATGACTGACGATTTAATGGCGTCACTTTACAACTAAGACGGAAAAGGACTGCAACCATGAAATACTTTACTTATCTACTTCTGACGACTCTCGGTTTATCTTCAGTCAGTTTAGCTCAAAATAAAAGTAAGATGGTACCGTATGCTGTAGTTGCCGTTCTACCCGATCAAGCCTTCATGAATCCCGATCAAGCTGCTTTCATGAATAATTTCAAACACACGTCTTTTAAAACTTTACCAACTTTCACGGGTCAGTTTTTGAATATCGTGAACGCTAAAGACACACGCAGCATGCTGACTCAAAGTTTAGTCAGCATCACTCACGATGCTTTGAAAGTTTATCAACTAGAAAAAATCAGCGCAGCTACATTACCCGAGGAACCGGTTTACTTCAGTATTTATATCGCTCCGTGGGATATGGCTAAAAGTAAAAAACTTGATTATGATGTGGCCTATTTAGGAAAAAAGCCTTGGGAAGTGGAACAACCTAAAATGAACTACATCGAGTACGACTTTAATAAAATGTTCTATAATGAAAAAGCCGATTTCTATAAAGACTTATCAACTACAGTTAAAACTTTATCTTTAACTAAAATGAATAGCTTTAAGCTCCAAAGCGTAGCCCTTCACTTAAAACTTTCTAAAAAAGAAAGCTTAGTTAAAATCCAAGTTTTAAGTCGTTTAACTCCTCAAAATATGCCATTTGAAAAAGTAAACGATCAAGTGAGTATCAAAACACTCTCAACGACTGAACCGTACACATTAATGGAATTGAACCAACCTATTTTCACAACACAGAAAACAATTGAAATACCTGACATCCAAGTTGAATTTGGAGAATTAGATTCAGTCGTTTACCGCAATGAAAAATGGCCAGGATTATTTAAAATCAATAAACAAGAGTGGCAGGATTCATACTGTAAGCGTCGTGCAGCGATGAGCCCAACCCTATCTGGTAACTTAGGCAAAAAAGCTTCGAGCAGCGGAATGTTCGCAGGCATCATTAACATGGTTGCCAAAGACAAACCGGTAAAATTCCACATCTTCGATTTCAAAATCGATGCAAACAAAGCTAAAATTTCTAACATGAATATCATTTCAAACATCAGCTTATCGAGCATAACAAGCTGTTTGAAATTAAAAGATGTGAACGAACAATTCCAAAACGAAGCGAACTCAGCCATTGAGGCGAAATTCCAAACGCTTTACAAACAAGACGACATGACCGATGAACTAATGGGTGCCTTATATAACTAAAAATAAAAAAGGCGTTTTTTCAAACGCCTTTTTTATTTATTCGATTCCGTATTTGAAAATCGAGTTAAATTTTGTATCGCGAATCTGATCCGCCGGAGAGATCGTTACACGATCATAAGGAATACGACCAAAGAACCAAGTCTTCCAGAAAGATAAATCCATATCTGGATTTTCATTTAACACATCTTGGAACGTGTGCAGATCACCCATATTGATCGAAACAGCTTTATAGGTGTTGAAAACAAATTTAGAGCAAAAAGATTTCTGATCATCCGAGTAATCGAAACCTTGATCATAAGGTAAACCAAGTTGACGAGTCGCTGCCATTTTCATAACACGAATTTGACTTTCCGTTACGCCTGCAACTAAACGCTTAAGTTCAACACGGTCTTCATAACTACGTTGCATGAATTCACATAACGGAGTGATTTTACTTTTAGGCCATGTACTTTCATAAACGACCCATTCATTTAAATCGTTTTTAAAAGCGATTCCTACGTGTGAAGTCCATGTTTTCGTGTCGCGTTCTACACGACGGAATAAATAGTTATGATTTGAAGTGAAAACCACGTCACCTTCAGCAATGTAGTTTTGAGCGTCTAAACAAACAGGGCCGTTGCCTTTTTTCTTTCCGAATACTTGTCCTGAAGCATTCGAAAATCCGATTGTAGCAAATGTGAATACTACTACTGATAACAATAACTTAATCATAAATGCGCCTCCTATTAAGTGGTCTCAGCAAACCATAGTTCCCTTAAACCCGTCAACCCGAGAACTCGAGTATTTGCTCGATTTGTAGATTATTCAAGACTTGCTTTTATCGCAAATAACCCTTTAAAATTAAATACATATGAGCAAATGCAATCACGATCACAACCATGACCACTCTCACGGATCTCATCACCACCCTGATCATTCTCATACCGCTATTACAACAGCCTTTAAGATCAGCATTTTCTTAAATATCATCTTCGTCGCTATCGAAATTTTTTATGGCTATGTTTCAAACTCAATGGCCTTGGTGGCCGACGCCTTTCACAATCTTTCAGATGTGCTATCACTGGTTATAGCATTAGTGGGATTCTTCTTCGCCAAACGTGCGAATGGTAAAAAAATCTCAGCAGGTATTTCTATTTTCAATGCGGTTCTTTTAGTTTTTACTCTTGTTTTTATCGTGGTCAAAAGTGTTGAACGTCTGACGAACCCCGCCGGACTCGCCGATATGAACAATAACATAGTCATGATCATCGCCTTTATCGGAATCATTATTAATTTCGGTTCAGCCATTTTGTTTAAAACTCATCAACACGATGATTTAAATGCTCACGGTGCCTATCTGCATTTGATGGCCGATGCGGCGATCTCTTTAGGTGTTGTCATTTCCGCTTTCGTTATTAAATACACAGGATTTGTTCAACTTGATCCGATTATTTCTATTGTGATTAGTGTGATTATTTTCTACAGTACACTTCCGTTGTTAAAGAAATCGATCAAGGAATATAAAGCATGTACTTAGTTGTTGGCCTGGGAAATTACGGATCTAAATACGCGATGAATCGCCACAATATTGGCTTTATGTGTGTTGATGTTTGGTTAAAAACTTTAGGTGAAAATCCATCAGATAGTTCTTTCCGCGAAGAGCACAAAGCTTTAACTAAAAAAATTAAAATCACCCGCGGAGGCGCTGAAAAAGAAATCTTAATCGCTAAGCCTCAGACCTACATGAATAAGTCTGGCGAATCAGTTGTCTCTTTAATGCAATTTTACAAAATCCAACGCCCGAATTTGATCGTGATCCAAGATGATATCGATCAAGCTTTCGGAGCCATGAAAATCCAGTTCAACCGTGGTCACGGTGGTCAAAATGGAATTCGAAATATTTCAGAACTTTTTGGAGCTGCCGATTACCACCGCCTTAAATTAGGCGTGGGACGGCCCGAACATCCTGGATTTGATATTGGCGACTATGTGCTTGGAAACTTCCCAAAAGATGAGCT
>CAZXZW010000068.1:0-4468 GCA_964645745.1 uncultured Bdellovibrio sp. | reverse complement strand
ACAGAGGATATAATCATGGCTTTACAAGTTGGAATCGTTGGACTACCAAACGTTGGAAAATCGACATTATTTAATGCTTTAACATCAGCTAAAGCTGAAGCGGCGAACTACCCGTTTTGTACCATCGATCCTAACGTTGGACGCGTAACTGTTCCAGATCCTCGTATGGATAAAATCACTGGTTTTGTTAAACCTCAATCTATAGTTCCAACAACAATGGAATTCGTAGATATCGCTGGTATCGTTAAAGGGGCTTCTCAAGGCGAAGGCTTAGGAAATCAATTCTTAGGTCACATCAAACAAACAGACGCTATCGTTCACGTTGTTCGTTGTTTCGACGATCCAAATATCATTCACGTATCTGGTAGCGTAGATCCTCTTCGCGATATCGACGTGATCAATACAGAATTAATGTTAGCAGACTATGATACAGCTGAAAAAAAATTAAAGCGTATCGAAAAAGTAGCGAAAAGTTCATCTGATCCTAAAGTTAAAATGGAATTAGATGTAACACAAAGAATTCACAAAGCTTTAGGCGAAGGAAAACCAGCTCGTTCAGTAACATTGAATGATCTTGAAGCTCCTTACGCTTTAGACATGCATTTATTAACAAGCAAACCTGTATTGTACGCTTGTAACGTTTCTGATGTGGATTTCGCAGCTGGTGGAAATGATTGGGTTCGCTCAGTTGAAAAACGTGCCGCGGAAGAAAATAATAACACGATCATGATCTGTTCTGCAATGGAAGCCGAAATCGCACTACTTCCACCAGAAGAGCGCGTGGAATTCCTAGCTAGTATGAATGCCACTGAGCCTGGATTAAACCGTTTGATCCGTGAAGCTTACAAACTTTTAGGTTTGTACACTTACTTCACAGCCGGTGAAAAAGAAGTTCGCGCTTGGACAATCAAAGCGGGAATGAAAGCTCCTCAAGCTGCTGGCGTTATCCATACAGATTTTGAAAAAGGTTTCATCCGTGCCGATGCTTACCACTGTGAAGATTTATTTGCTTTAAAATCTGAGAATGCAGTTAAAGAAGCTGGTAAATACCGTTCAGAAGGAAAAGAATATATCGTCAAAGATGGCGACATCTTATTCTTCAAATTCAACGTTTAGTTTTAAAATTAAAAGCTAGAAATAAAAAAAGGAGTCTTTCGACTCCTTTTTTTATTTTGTTTTGATCGAGATGACCATTTCACCACTTGAGGCGATCTTGAATGGATCTGATGAACCGAACACATCATCACTTAGAACTACCGATGACATATTTAAATCAATAGCGATTGTTTCGTAATACTTAGAATCCACAGGAATACCGTTAATCGTGAATTTCAAGAATCCAATTTTATCCGCCCCTACACTTAAATGGATCGGTGTTAACGTGATCGAATCTTTCACTGAATCATATTGGTAAACGATTTTGATTTTACTATTAGTTTTAGGAGCTTTCGCAAATTCAATATGTTTTCCATCAATTAACGTATATCCACCGGCCTGCAATACGCCGTCTAGGTATACGTACAAGCGGCTCGCTTTAACTTTTTTATCTGCGATCACATAACGTTTAACATCCGGCACACGACCGTTTGGTAAATTAGATGTGATGACTAAACCTTTAATTGACCCTAAAGCTGAGCTCACTAACTCCAAAACGATATTTCTTTGAGATAACGGTTTTGCTGGATCCAACGCACCTTGAGAAGTTAACGTGTAATCTACAGTAAATGTTGTGTTGATCGAAGATAAAATTTTATTCAAAACTGTATTTAAAGTGATTTTACCACTCACAAGATCAGCGTACTTATACCACTCACCTTGAGATTGCACCACGATACCAGGTAATGATGGATTACCAAATGGTTTATCATAACCAGCTAATGTCGGTGTCACAGCAAAAATTTTCATTTGAGATTGTGTAATCGCCGTTGCTACATCAACAAACTTAGGAGCTACGGAACCTACAGCTCCAGAATTTCCTGGAGAATAAAGGAATCCTGCATCTGTAACCAAGATTAAGAAACGTTGAGAATCAGATCCCCACGGAGCACTAGCTGCATCGATCACAGCGCGCATTGGATTTTCATCTAAATCCTTACCACCTGGGTCCGCGGAACCTTTTAAAGCTTTTAATTTCGTAATCTCAGAAATAAGCTCTGCAACTTGTGTTTCAGTTGATGCTACTTTGGGATCATTATCATAGAAACGAGTACATTTTTGAACGGTGTAATCCCCGAACGTCGATAAACACATACGAGTATGATAACCTTGAGCACGAGTATTATTAACGAACGCAATCAATTTTTGTTTCGCGGCTTCAATAGTCGGAGCCATCGAACCTGTCACGTCAACCGCGAAAATAATATCAGCTGTTGTAACATGAGTGACCGAGTTTTTATTTAAAACGAAATCAGTTACAGGAATACCATTCTCTGTGACTCGAATATCTGATTTTAATAAGTCTTGTAATAAGCCCGCGCCATTTTCCACTTGAAACGAAAGCTTAGTTTGATTCTCTTCTGAGTTAGCTTGTGTGTATTGAACTTCCGAAGCTGAAGACTTATATGTATTTTCAAACAAGACAGGATTTGCTAAAGATGAATTTGCATCTGGTGTGAAATTCGTCTTATTACACGACAATAAATTCAAAATCAGAGATGTCATAAAAATTGTTGCGGCAATTTTTGATACGGATTTTTTTTGAATATGTAAACTCATATATACCTCGCGTTGATGTCAAATCGGTAATTTTGGTACACGAATTTAATCTTTCTAAATTTGTCTAAAAGTTTTCCATTTCAAAGAACAATAATTATGTAGCGATTTTCCATCTAGAAACGTATCACCGGACCTCAAATCGACTAATTCTTTACAGAGAGCCTTTTCATCTATTAACCTAGACCATATGAACAAAATTATGATTCTTTCACTCACAATTTTAACCGCAGGCTGCGCTTCGATGGATACAGATTATGTACTATGCCACGACAAGGACAGCGAAGCTAAATTAGCAGGAACCTATGCCTTCGGCGGAGGCTCTATAGAGAAGTTCGAAGATTTCCAAAAAGGATGTAAAGAAAGAGATTACCCTGTTCCGAACAAAGAACAATTCATCACAAAATACACAGCCACCATGAAGTACATGTGTAATAATGAAAATGAATATTTCAGAGCCGCCTACGCCTCATACAAAGCGAACATGACCCCAAGCGATTGCAAAGACTACAGAGAAGACACAAAAAAATTCGAACTCATCAAAGCCGACGCCCTACAGGCCAGCGAATACAAAAAACAATTAGACAAAAAAACATCCAAATCAGATAGAACTACAACCCTAGAAAAACTAAACCAACTAACAAAAAAATACGATCTCTAATCCCCGAGCCCAATCCCCCAAAAAGAAAAACCGGAAATCCTTTGGATTTCCGGTTTCAGCAACGAACCTAATTTTTCAATCGAAGCACAAGCGCCAAGAGGCGCTAGCTAAAAAAAAGCCTAGTGCTTAGCCGCACGACGAAGCTTCGCACGAGCCGCCGCCAAACGCGCAATAGGCACACGGAACGGAGAACAGCTCACGTAATCAAGATTCACATTCTCAAAGAACTCAATCGAATCTGGATCACCACCATGCTCACCACAAACCCCGACCTTAAGCTTACCTTTAGTCTGGCGCCCTAGATCAACCCCAGTCTTAACCAGAGTACCCACACCAACCTGATCAATCGTAACAAATGGATCTTTAGCGAAGATCCCTTCACTCACGTAACTTCCTAAGAACTTACCAGCATCATCACGAGATAATCCCAAAGTCGTTTGAGTTAAGTCATTCGTACCGAAACTAAAGAAGTCCGCATGATTTGCAATTTCGTGAGCCGTTACAGCAGCGCGAGGAAGTTCAATCATTGTTCCGATAAGATAGTCAAATTTAACACCTGAATCTTTTTGCACTTTAAGCACAACGTCTTCAGTTTGTTTTCTTAACATTTGTAATTCTTTTTCTGTCGCTACTAACGGGATCATGATTTCAGGAACAAGTTTATAACCTTCCTTCGTCAATTGAACCGCAGCTTCTGCGATAGCTTTCGATTGCATTTGATAAATCTCAGGGAACGTAACCGCTAAACGGCAACCACGGTGACCTAACATCGGATTAACTTCATGAAGCGAAGCTATTTTATTTTTCAATTTAGCGGCATCGTAGTTAATACGTTTAGCTAATTCATTCATTTCTTCCTCTGTATGAGGAACGAACTCATGAAGAGGTGGATCTAATAAACGAATCGTAACTGGGAATCCATCCATGATTTTGAATAATTGATAGAAGTCATCACGTTGCATAGGTAATAATTTCGTTAAAGCTTTTTCGCGCTCTGACTTGGTTTCCGCGAGAATCATTTCACGAACCGCATCGATACGATCTACACCGAAGAACATATGTTCTGTACGGCAAAGTCCGATACCTTCAGCACCG
>CAZXZW010000067.1:7159-12163 GCA_964645745.1 uncultured Bdellovibrio sp. | reverse complement strand
AACGACTCCAACAGCAAATCAAGTTTTACAATATGATGGTTCGCAATATGTTCCAGTGAATTTACCAAGTGCTCCTGTAACAACAGTAGCTGGAAAAACGGGTGCAGTGACTTTAGATAATACAGATATTTCTGGTTTAGGTGATTCAGCTACATTGAACGTAGGTTCAGCGGCGGGAACAGTGGCGGCCGGTAATGATCCAAGATTTTTACCAGCGGGAACAAATGCAGGTGATATGCTTATTTACAATGGATCGACATGGACGAGTGATCCTTTCATAACTCGTAGAATGAGTCGTAAAATTACAGATTTCTCGGGAACAACTCTTCCTGCGGGATTAACGGCTTCAGCCTCAATAGGATCTTGTACTTTTAATACGGTATACGCGGGATATTTCGGAGCCGCTCGTTGTGGTACGAGTACTTCTTCTACTGGGTGGGTTTCAGTGAATAATGGAACATCGGAATTAAAAACAGGTAAAGCTATTTTCCATAAACAAACTATCGTGATTCCCGTGTTATCAGCAGCCAGCCAACGTTTCAACATTCGCGCAGGTATCAGTTCAGCAGGAACAACAGGAAATGCAGATCCAGCGGCAGGAGCTTACCTACGATACTCTGATAATGTGAACAGTGGTCGATTCCAGTGTGTATCTAGAAATGCCAGCGTTGAAACTTCCGTGGACTCTGGAGTAACGGTAGTGGCTGGTACTATTTATGAGTTAGAGGTTCGTATCAATGCGGCGGCCAATCAAGTGAGTTGCTTCGTTAATGGTGTAGCTGCTGGAACAATTACAACCAATGTGCCTGCAACAAGCAATAGCATGGGTATCATCAGTAATATTCAAAAAACTGTAGGAACTACAGCTTCGAATCTTGATATCTTAGATTGGGAAACGGTTATTGTAAAATAACCTATTTCGACATAAACTATTTCGATGAATTCAAAATTTAATTTAAACGACAGCTGGTCTAAATATCCAGTTGTTGCATTTGATACTGAAACGAGCGGTGCTTACTCCATCGAATCTGAAATAATTGAATTAGGCGCGGTGAAGTGGTTCGAAGGAAAAATCGTTGATCGTTTTCAAACTTTACTTAAGCCTTCAAAGCTTTTAGTTGAATCAAACATTCGAATTCATGGAATCACAAATGAAATGGTCAGCACAGCGCCGAAGATGTCAGAGAAGATTAAGGGCTTCTCTGAGTTTATCGACGGCTCTATTTTGTTAGCTCATCATGCTCCGTTTGACTTAGGTTTTTTAACAATCGCTTTTGAAAATCATAACATCGCTTTCCCGTCCACAATAAACATGTGCACAAGCTTATTATCACGTGCTCTGATTGCGACGACAAATCATAAGCTTCAAACTTTGGTTAAAGAATTAGATCTAACAGGCGGAGACGCTCACCGTGCTTTTGATGATGCTTATGCTTGTTTGCAAGTTTTCTTCAAGTGTAATGATAAATTATCTAATGAACTGATTCCAGACGATAGCATTCAACGTTTATTAGCTGTTCAAGGCAAAGATTTAGATTTTAAAAACTATGCGGTCTTAACTGCAGGTGATCCAAAACTTGTGACTTTGTATGATGCTTGTCTGCATGAAAAAGAATTAACGATTTCTTATTTGTCAGGACAAACTAAAGGAAGCCCTCGTAAGATTACGCCACTAGGGATTGTACGCAATCCAGATGGCGATTATGTGCATGCCTTCTGTCATATCGATCAGCAACGCAAACGCTTTTATATTGATAAGATTATACTTTAGGAACGTCTTTATTCGATGTGGTTTTGAACTTGTTTTGAATCGCTTCGATCTTTATTTTTAATTCTTCAGCTGATTTTTCAAGATGTCTAAATTCATCACCGGCACGCATTTTAAAGGCGTACATCGGCTTATTTTCGTATTTTTCATCAAGTAAATCGGCTAAGTAGCGTTCGAAAGCATAAACCGGACCTGCGATATGATGCGAAATTTTTCTCGCTACCACAAATAGGGTCATACTGAACACGATCAACAAAATACAGAATGAGAAAATAAAGCTGGTCGCGTATTTATTAATGAGCTGACTGTTAGTACCAACGATTTCACTTAAGCTCAGTTTAAGATAAGTATATGAGAAAACGAAACTGATGAGTGTGAGCATTAAGCCAATCGCTACGAACAACGCAGAGAATTTAATCTGAAAGCCTTCATTCACCCAAAAGCGTGTGCGTGAATTCTTATCTGGCCAAAGTAGATGTCCTTCTTTAACAATGCTGTAAGTGAGTAAGAAGTATCCGACCCATTGAATCATGTCGGCTACGTTCCACACAGGTGTGTGCAGGCCAAAGAATTCAAATGAAACGAAATCAATGACATAACCGTAAATAATACGATCAAGAACATTCCCGATAATTCCGCCGACAAGTAAAGACAATCCATAGCGAAGTTTTAAAATGGGAATCGGAATAATATATTGAATAAAAAAATAAATACTAAGAATAAATACGCCGCTAGTTGATAAAGTCACCACGCGCAGGAAGGCTGTTAAGTCAGAAAAAAGTCCTAACATAGCTCCATGGTTGTGAACTAATACTAGATGTAAAGGACCCATCCATGTTTCAGGTTTACTCTGTGCCCAGATTTTCGTATATTGATCAAAGATCACTACTAAAAATAGAACTGTGATAATTTTGAGCCAGTTGCGTTTCTTCATACTTTATTTATTGTAGAGTAAGATGCTCTGATGCCAAGTTAATGATGGGATATCAGCGAAGTCCCGTCCGAAGGGTGGGTTAAATGTCGAATTTTTCTCGTATTATTATGTATATACACTTAGGTCTAGGCTGTTTATTCTTTGCATTGAATGCGCATGCAGAAATTAAATCTGAAGAAATTCTTAAAATTTTAAAATCTAACGGAGTCAGCACTTCAGATGTGACGATGGAAGTCCGTCATGAAGATAAAGTTGTCTTTGGATTGAATGAAAAAATACAGTTGATTCCGGCTTCAGTAACAAAAATTTTCACAGCCTATACGGTGTTAAAACAAATCCCATTTAATTATAAATTTAAAACTGAAATGTTTTTCGATGATAAAAATCTTTACGTTAAAGGTGGGGGAGATCCTGGTTTTGTTTCCGAAAATATGTGGTATTTGGTTAATGAATTCAAGCGCCAAGGTATTTCGCATATTCCCGGAGATATTATTTTAGATGACTCTTTGTTTGATCAGATTCGCTATGATCAGTCACGCGAATCGAAACGTATTGATCGCTCTTACGATGCCCCAGTCGGAGCTTTAAGTTTCAATTGGAATTCGGTGAATGTGTATGTGAAGCCAGAGAATGGAAAAGTTCAGGCTTATGTAGATCCAGAAAGTAATTATTTTACTTTGCGCAATACGGCTAAAATCGCCAAGAAGCCAAAAGATTTGATTCTGTCGATTGATCAAGATGAGCAAGCGTTGACCTTGTCAGGTGAATTATCAAGCCAAGTTCCAGAGAAAGCTTATTTTAAAAATGTCAGTGATCCCATCAAATGGTTCGGCGAAAATTTAAAATCTTTCCTGAATCAACGAGGCGTCACTATCAAAGGAAAAATTAAAGCCGGTAAGGTTCCTTCGACGGCTCGTAGTGTAGCTGTCGTGGAAAGTAAAACATTATCAAGTATTCTCAGTGATATGAATAAATTTTCGAATAACTTCGTTGCTGAAATGCTAACGAAAAATTTAGCAGCCTACTCAGGTGAGGAACCTGCGAAATTAAGTACCGGTGTAAACTTAATTAAGTCTGAACTAAAAAAAATCAATGTGACGGATAAAGATTTAGTTTTATTAAATCCATCAGGTTTTTCTCGTGATAATAAATTCTCAGCTCATGCTTTAACAGAAGTGTTGAGTCATATTCAGACTGATTTTAAAATCTATCCATCATTTGTAGATAGCTTACCTTTGTCAGGATTTGATGGAACGTTGAAAAAACGTATGAAAGAAACTCCAGCGGAAGGCTATGTCCGTGCTAAGACAGGATACTTAGACGGCGTGGTTTCTTTAGCAGGATACGCGGCAAGAAAACCATCGGCAGGTGCGGAAGTTTACGCTTTTACATTTATTTACAACGGATCGAAAGACGAAGCTCAAGTGCGCGCGACGTTTGATAAAATTTTAAATTACATCGTGAATTAAAAAATATTTTCAAAAATAAAGGCAATCGATATTAAGATTCCCAGCAAGTTCGAGGATGCGGGCAACAGATGATTGGCTAAGTATTTTTCTCTTTCATAGAGCTAATTTATATTTTTTACATGACGACGGTCAAGGTGCCATTGGCATGGAATCTGACATAGCGAATAAGTCTGTATTATCTCGCCTTAAATGGCACGGCCTATAGAGTTTTCCACAGTATGAATAACAGATGTATTACCCAGTCGTCTTAGGTAAACCCATAGTCGTACCGGGGGGTATAATGACAAAATTAATGATTGCCGCATTAGCGGCTGTTTTGACGACGCAAGCTCAGGCTTTAACGCAAGATGAACAAGATTACTTAACCATCGATCGAGTCACAGTTCAGGAAATTCCAGACGAATCACCATTAGCAGGCAGCATTCAAACATACGAGTACGCACAAGATTTCCCTTTTCCACCACAGGTCAGTCAAACGAAACAATTAGAAGTTGAAATTGATACGATTATTAATATAGGTAAGAAAATTTGGGCTATCGTTGAGGCGGGTAAACCAGTTGTTAACGTCCAATTAAATACTGCGAGCGCTATGCCGGCGGGTATTAAAGGTTGGCAACAGCTTGCCGGTTGGAAAACACCGAGCAGTTCAACTTACCGTGTTCACTACACGAACTTATACGGTATGAACGTTGTCGATTTTTCTTACCGCGTGATGTTCACTTATGGTGGTAGTTACAATGGTCTTGGTCGTTTCGTTACAGGAGCCACCATTGTTCCAGCGGCTTTAGATGTAGCTTGGGGATATTCATTCAAAGCTAACGTTGAAGTTCCAA
>CAZXZW010000067.1:0-7059 GCA_964645745.1 uncultured Bdellovibrio sp. | reverse complement strand
GCGGCTTTAGATGTAGCTTGGGGATATTCATTCAAAGCTAACGTTGAAGTTCCAACAGTTGTGAATATTGGTACCGTGGAAAATCCAGTGGGTGGAATCCAAATGAATGTGAACTGGGAAGTGGGAACTGTGATCAAGAACAGTCAGACGCGCGCGAGTTACTTCGTAAATGGTTTAGGCCAACTTAAACAATTAGAATAAGTGCTGTTCATCAAGAATTGTCACTGTCTCAACATGAGACAGTGACAACGATTCTATTTCATATGGGCTAGCATTGGCGTTGCATCAAACAACATCAGTGGAGAAACTTATGAATTGGAAAAAGTACGTTCTAGCCTCAATCGTGTTATCATTATTTAGCTGTGCCCCAGCTGGTTCAGGCAATCAAGACGATGATTCCTCTTACTTTGGCGAGAAAGCCCAAGAATTTACCTTTTCATTTCAAAGCGAAATCTTGATTCCCATGAGTCTTGGCGAACCTACGCCAAGTTTAGTTAATAGCGAAGTGCAACGTTCTGTTAAATATGCGTTAGGTCGCATGCACAATGACGGATCGATGTATCCTTCTAATAAAGTGACCATGATTTCTAGTGAGGTTGATCCTAATCAGCCCGAACATTACCGCGTGAAGTACAGTCTTTCGGGTAAAAGTGTTTTTGCTAAGACGGCAAAAGCATATACTTTTTATTTACCACTGAAGACGCGCCAAATTTACGAAAAAGCTCAAAGAAGTGGAAAGTGTCATCATAAAGATGACGACCAAGTTGATATTGGAAATTTCTGGTACCAATGGGATCCAGTGCTTCCTGGTTGTAATTTAGTCGAGAGAAAAGATTACGTAAAGGCTACCGCACAATTAAAACCAATCGATGATTCTAAGAACACTTTGCCTGAGTATGCTCGTTTGATTCGTAATAACCAAATTAACGTCACGATTTTTTATGGCATGGATGGAAAAAATGAGACGGAATCAAATCCGAATTTAAGTAAAGATGTCGGTGCGCTTGAGTACCGTAACATGCAAGTCTTTTTAATGAATGAAATGGGTTACAGAGTAGCTCCTTACGCTGAAGCGGATATGAGAAAAGTATATAATCCAAGAGATTCTAAAAAATTACCATTCGGTTTAATTTTGCAGAAGCAAACTCGTCGTGGTTTGATGCGCGTTCGCTTGATGTATTTAAGCACGCATGCAGGACTAGCTAAGTCCGAAGCTTTCCGTTATTTCTGGCGTGAATCAATGAAAAATGAATCAGTCGTTCTTTACAATGGACACTCTGGAATTGGTCGTAATCTTCATTTAGCGAAAATGGAAAAAGAAGAAGGTTTCAAAATCACGATGAGTAAAGACTATCAAATTTTATTCTTCGGAAGTTGTATGCCTTACGGTTATTACACGCAGATGTATTTCGATCGTAAAGTTTCCGACACAGATCCAAAAGGAACGAAGAATTTAGATCTTATGGTCTACGGTAAAGAGGCTTTTTCGAATAACCGTGAAAGTCATCACTTGATGAGAATGCTAACCAGTGAAATGCAATATAACCTTGGTTTTACTTATAAAGATATCGTCACGCGCACGCCAAAAGACTTCTTTGGTGTCATCGGGGATGAAGATAATCCAACTGTTAAAAAGTAGTTTTTCCCTCTGAAAACGAAGAAAAGCTGGGCATTTAGTCCAGCTTTTTTCATTCTTAACAAGACCTTCAGCCAAATTTCAAAAAGTGTCTCACAATGACTCAAGTTATTTCTCAGTCTTCCGATAAATACATCAAGCCGTCCAACGAGATGGCCGATGTAATCAAGGAGGATTCAACATGTTTATTCAAGGCGATTTACAAGCGGTATTTGATGCTCTTTACACGATTGGTGCAATTGACCCAGTTCTTAATGCTGACTGGAGCAAAATCAACAACGAGATGATGAAAAAGCCTCAAGTTGTTCAACACTTATGTGGATCTATCAATGCCTGTGCAGGGGATAAAACATTGTTGGTGAAAACTTTATTAAACATGGACCAAAGAAGTTTAGAATTCGTAGCGATCGAAGTTGCTCGTGAATTCAGTGAATTTCAAGAGAGAAAAGAACTTCATTAAGAAGAGGTAGTTATGTTTGCAAGATATTTTAAAATAACTTTATTTACAATGTTCTATCTTATCCAAGTGAAAGTACATGCATGGGAAGTGGACTTAACTCGTCGTCAAGTGGATTTCCAAAGAATTCAAAACGTGCGTATGCCAGCCTCGGTAGTTTCGGTTGATCCGAATATCAATACGAACAGCGATGACAAAACAAGTTTAGAAGTTGTAGAAGCTATCAAGCGTGCAGTAGCTCCGATTGAGCCAGCGAAAGATGTTGTGATTGTGCAAACAGAAACAGGGTTTATTCCAGACAGTATCAATTTACAAAAAGGTCAAGTTTACCAAATTCATATCGTGAATTTAAATCACAAAGAAAAAAATGTAAGCTTCTTAATGGATTCATTTTCTCAAAGTCATAACACAGTTTATGGCAATATGAAGGCTTTCAAAATCAGCCCAAATATCGAAGGTGTGTTCTCGTATCAAAGTCCTGAAACAGGTGCGACAGGAACTGTTGTAGTTGTAGCAGATAAAGTTCGTAAAGTAGCTTCTGATTCATCAGATAAAGCTAAGTAGAAGGTCGTTATGTCAGACGGACAATCAAATTTTAAAGAAGTCATTGCACGAGCTTTAGGGCCCGTGCAAGAGTATTTAAATGATCCAGGTGTGTCCGAGGTTCTGATCAACGGTCCCGATCAAATTTTCGTTGAGCGCAAAGGTAAATTAGAATTAACTCCAGCTAAATTTCCTGATGAAGATAATCTTCAAGCAGCGATCAACAGTATCGCGCAATCCGTCGGTCGTCGTATTAACAAAGACGAACCACGCCTAGATGCGCGTCTTCCGATTATCGAAGGATCTCCAGCTAGCGGTTCGCGTATCGCAGCAGTATTGCCTCCGATTTCTCGTCAAGGTACCGTCATTTCTATTCGTAAATTCACAGCCAGCAAAATCACGCCGATGGATTACATCAAGTATGGAACCATCACGCCGGATGCTTGGCAGTTTATCGATCTTTGTATGTTTTTAGGTAAAAACATTATCGTGAGCGGTGGTACCGGTTCTGGTAAAACCACATTATTAAGTTTAATGTGTTCACGCATTCCTAAAGGCCAACGTGTATTGATCATCGAAGACTCGTCAGAGCTTCAAGTAGAATACGAACATGTGGTGCGTTTCGAAACTCGTCAAGCCGATCAAATGGGTAAAGGCGAAGTGACGATTAAAGATTTATTAAAAAGTGCTCTTCGTTTACGTCCAGATCGTATTATCGTGGGAGAGGTTCGTTCAAGTGAAGCGCTTGAGTTGATCAACGCCATGAATACGGGTCACAAAGGAAGTATGGGAACGGTGCATGCGAATACTCCTGAAGATGCAATCATCCGTCTTGAAGCCTTAGCGGCTGGTGGTGATGCAAAGATCAGTGAGAAAGCGTTAACATCTCAAGTTTCTTCAGCCATTGAAATTATTGTTCAGATCTCTCGTTACTCAGACGGTTCGAGAAAAATTGGAGCCATTTCTGAAGTTCGTGGTATCGACGACGACGGTAAATACATCGTGGTACCTATATTTGAAATTAAAGCTTTAACGCGCGCTCCGGATGGAAAGCTCATCGGTGGTATCGAACCCACTGGAAACGTTCCGTCGTTCTATCAAGAGATTATTGATAACAAGATCAATTTCCCTCTGACAAAATTCCAAAAACCGGTCAAAGCAGCTGCTTAATAGCCCGCCAAATCAGCAGTTAAGTCATCTTTTGATTACAGACTGAAGAGCCAGTGGTTATTGGTTGCAGAATAGGCCCCCGTTGATTAGATTATTCGGGTGCAATTTAGTTGTAAAATTACCCATGCCATATTGACCCAATTAGAGTCTGAAAAGATCGATTTATCGGTGTATTTTTCGGACGCCGATATCCCGTGGGAAAAATTGCGCAACTCCTCTTTATGGATGCGTGCTCCGGATATGGAAGCTTTCTTAGAGCGCATGGTGAAGTCGCCGGATCTTTTAGTTCGTGCTGGTCATGCCACTCCAAAAAATAAAGTGTGGGGTATTTTAGATAGCGTGCTTCGCATGATGCCGCAACCACAAGAAATTTTCCATCAACCGGAAAAGTTTTTAGGATATTTTATTTCTCCGGAACCACCGATTGAAAATATCGTACGTACCGAAGAAGGTATCGCGTTTGATATTCCACTTCCAGCGGAACAGTATCCGTTAGTGACGACTTATTTAAAGGCCGCGTTCGAAGCACTTCCGATTTACGTGGGAATGGATGCTGGAGTTTGTCGTTGGAACTTTATGCGTTTCGAATTGGATTGGCCAAAAACGCAAACGACCATTTTAAATCAAGATGAACCTCATCAAATTTCTCCGCAGCTCATGCAAGATGTGATTTTACAATTGCAAC
Organism: uncultured Bdellovibrio sp.; assembly: GCA_964645745.1. Taxonomy (GTDB): domain Bacteria; phylum Bdellovibrionota; class Bdellovibrionia; order Bdellovibrionales; family Bdellovibrionaceae; genus Pseudobdellovibrio. The sequence continues at coordinate 2,568 of CAZXZW010000067.1, read as the reverse complement.
AAAGCAGTCGTGAATTAGAAGAGAAAAATCGTGAACTTCTTCGTCGTAATGAAGAATTAGTTCGTATGAATCAAAATGCCGGAGCCGCTCAAGCGTCTTCTGAAATTAAACCGGAAGATTTTAATCAATTCAGAAATCAAAATGAAATCGAATTAGATTTTATGAATCAACCGGTTCACCAAGTAGCTCAGAACTTATCAAAGCTTCATGACTACATGGTGCGTGCGCATCAGTTGGTGGTCTTATTAACAGCGGGACAAAAGCAAACGCCAGGAATTAAACAGGCGTTCCACCGCGTAGACTGGGATATTGTGAAAGCGCAGTACCCGCAAATTATTTTGGAAAGTTTAGATATATTAAAAAAAGTAAATAAACCAGATCGTCAATAAACCATGGAGGTTTTGTTATGTCTGAAATTATAAGTGTCGTATCTCGTGAAATCTTAGATAGCCGTGGAAATCCAACAGTTGAAGTCGAAGTAAAAACAGCTGATGGGAGCATGGGCCGTGCCGCTGTTCCTTCAGGAGCCAGCACTGGAGCTCACGAAGCGAGTGAATTACGTGATGATGATAAAAAACGTTTCTTAGGTAAAGGCGTCTACAAAGCCGTTGATAACGTTCGTGAAAAATTAGCTCCGGAGATCGTGGGTCTAAATGTTTTCGAACAAGTTTACATTGATAAAGTTTTACGTGATGTGGACGGAACAGAAAATAAATCAAACTTAGGTGCCAACGCCATCCTTGGTGTTTCTTTAGCGGTAGCTCATGCAGCTGCAAAATCTGCAGGACTTCCATTGTACCGTTACGTTGGTGGATCTCAAGCTTGTCGCTTACCAGTTCCTTTAATGAACTTGTTAAACGGCGGAGCCCATGCGAACAACGGTCTTAACATTCAAGAATTCATGATCGTTCCTACAGTAAATAATTCTTTCGCAGAAAGTTTACGTGCCGGATCTGAAATCTTTCACACGTTGAAAAAAATCTTAAACAAAAAAGGTTTATCAACAGCAGTGGGTGATGAAGGTGGATTCGCTCCCGTTTTAAAATCAAATGAAGAAGCTTTAGAATTATTAATGGAAGCAATCATGGGCGCAGGCTACGAAGCCGGACAAAACGTATTCTTAGCTTTAGACTGTGCCGCGACTGAATTCTTTGATGGAACGAATTACAAATGGGAAGGCAAAGCTATCCCAGGATCTGAACTTCAAGGTATCTACCAAAAATGGACTGAGAAATATCCATTAGTCAGTATCGAAGATGGGTTCTCGGAAGATGATTGGACTTCATGGATTAATGCAACTGCGGCTTTAGGTAATCGCGTGCAATTAGTTGGTGATGATTTGTTTGTGACGAATCCTAAACGTTTACGTATGGGATTAGAAAAGAAAGCGGCGAACGCTTTACTTGTTAAAGTAAACCAAATCGGAACTTTAACTGAAACCTACGATGCGGTTAGCTTAGCTCAAAGAAACAATATGAAAACTGTGATGTCTCACCGTAGTGGTGAAACAGAAGATACAACGATTGCCGATCTTGCGGTGGCGTTGAATTGCAGTCAAATTAAAACAGGAAGCTTATGCCGCTCTGAGCGTATCGCGAAGTACAACCAATTACTTCGTATCGAGGAAGACTTAGGCGGAGTAGGAATCTACTGGGATAAAGCAGGATTTCGTTAAGCGTTTACAAAACTGTCATAAGAAAAAATAGAATTAAAGCCTGCATTGATTTTGCGGGCTTTTTTTTATTTTTGAAATATTCATGCAAGTGCGTATGCATGAATCGTGTTAGACCTTGCTCTAGAAGAGGTTAAATCCTATAGGTAAAATCCAGATCCTCAGATTAATCTAATAATATATTAAATCGGAGGATTATATGTTGTTCAAAAAATCAAAAATAGTAGTGGTATTAATTTTATCAGTTTCAGCTTTAGTTGGGTGTACCAAAAATGATAGTGATCAAGCTAGTGTAGTTTTGGATGATGCGGCCTATTTTGAAGCAGCTAAGCAGTATTTAACATATAATGATACTTTTGGTCCTCAGACTGATTTAACAAGTCATGTGAATTTGAAAAAAATTGAGTTCATTTCTTCTATAGGTTTTCCAACCGGTGAACGTTTAGCAGAAGTTTTAACGGTGCGTAAAAAGTTTGTCGCGAATGCTGAAAATAATTTAATATTACTTAAGCGAGATCAACCGTCTCGACAAGATAATACGACTATGACAGTTGGTATGATGTCGGGTAATAATCGGTCTAGAGCTTGGGATGCTGTAGCGGCAGCTTTTCAAGGAAGTCGAAGCCGCTCTTACCTAGTTAATCAATGTGACCGCATCGTTTTCAATGCGAAAGGTGAAGGTGTTTGCTTGGTTCAAAGTGGCTCAGATATTAGCATGACTAAGCTTTCGCAAAAATACGGGCACAGACTAATTAGTTCATGTGTATCAGGTGGTTCTGTCGTTTGGTGTGCGAGTTCAGCGCATAAACAGTTTAGTCGTAAGCAATTAGACCTGACGACGAATGTTTTAACAGTTGAAGACATGAAGCTTTTAAATTAATTTATTTCTTTGATTA
>CAZXZW010000066.1:0-12229 GCA_964645745.1 uncultured Bdellovibrio sp. | reverse complement strand
AACCGCTGAAAGAAAAACTCAGTGGTGTGACATTACGTTTATCATTCTTCTTTTTGTTTCACGCTATCTTAGCGACTTATGCAGCTTTATACTGGAGCACAGAGGCCTGGGCGATTTTAAAAGGCGTAGGTTTAACCGTGAGCATGATTATCTATATGGTGATCGAAGGGTTTGTGATGCGCCGAGGGCTTACACGTTAAAGTAAGCCGGTTTTCCGCTATGAGGAATAAGGATCTGTTCATCTTGCATCGCCCATGTTCCGTTTAAGAAGGTTCCTACCGGCCAACCCGTGACAGTCATTCCTTCAAAAATAGACCAATTTGATTTTGAAGCGAGCCAAGATTTTTTAATTTCCATTTTTTTATTCAAATCCACTAAAGTGAGATCAGCATCATAGCCATCCGCAATTCGTCCTTTATTTTTTAAACCAAACACACGACGCGGATTTTCCGTTACGAGCGTAGTGAGTTTTTCCAGTGATAATCTTTTTTGGTGTACGTGATCTAACATCACAGGCAAGAGGGTTTGAACTCCGGGAACGCCCGAAGGTGATTGGGGGTAAGGTTTATTTTTTTCTTCTAAAGTGTGCGGAGCATGATCTGATCCGATGATATCGACCGTACCATTATTAACGGCCTTCCATAGATATTCGAAGTGACGCACATCACGAATCGGTGGATTTTGTTGAGCTAAAGTTCCAAAGCGTTCATAGCAATCAGGTCCATGGAAAGTGAGATACTGCGGTAATGTTTCAACCGTCGCAATATCTTTATTTTTAGCTAAGAATTCCATTTCTTCACCACTTGAAACATGAAGAATATGAACGGGGCGATTGTGTTTACGAGCTAAACGAATAGATTTGTGCGTCGAGATAAAAGCGCTTTCTTCATCGCGCCAGATTGGGTGTGATCTGGGGTGACCAGAATCGATGGCGATTTGCTTACGATCTTTTAAACGTTTTTCATCTTCGCTATGAATAATCACGCGACGTTTTCCGTTTTGAAGAATTTGATCGAAGACAGTTTCCTCATCGACCAACAAATTTCCAAATGAGCTGCCTAAGAAAACTTTCACGCCACTGCAATGATTTAGCATTTCTAAGCGGGGAAGTTCAGTGACATTATCTGGGCTTCCACCAATAAAGAAAGCATAATTACAATGAGCACGTTTTTCGGCGCGTAGGAGTTTATCTAAAAATAATTCTTTAGTCGTGGTGCTAGGAACAGTGTTGGGCATTTCGAAAATCGTAGTGACTCCACCAAGTAATGCGGAACGTGTTCCTGATTCTAAATCTTCTTTGTGTGTCATGCCTGGTTCTCTGAAGTGAACTTGAGAGTCGATGACGCCAGGAAGAATATGAAGTCCTTTGAGGTCTAAAGTTTTTTCAGCGGTATCTTGAGCTTGGACGGTCAGTGAGGCAATTTTACCATCTTTTAACCCAAGGTTAACCTGATGTGATTCCATAATTTGAGAAGTTTCATTGAAAACAAGAGCTGTTCCGTGATTTAGAATGAAATCATAATGTGCCATGGGGCAAACATAACAAACTCATCTGGAATGGTCTAGGGAATAGTCTAGTCTAGATTGCAATGTTGGGTCGCTTCTATGAAAATTAAATACATGGATAGCTTCTTGTATTGGTACTCACAAAATAATAAAACCATCATTCAATTTTTATGCGTATGTATTGGTTTAGTGCTTATTTATTTTATTTATAGAATGTTTTTTGCACCTGCCGAAACGGCTCACGAAGGTGGCGATGCTCGTTCTCAAGTGACCAGCAAGCAAATTGCTGATTTAGATAAAAAAATTTCTAAAATGATGGACCAGCAAACAGCGGCTTCTAAGCCGACTGTACTTACCGGTGAAGCCAGTGAATACGAAGCCAACGCTAAGGCAGAGTCTTTAGTAGGTGTTTTAGCTGGAGACGTCAGCGCGGAAAGCCAAGCCGCTATGGAACAGATTAAAAATGAAGTGGCTCAGCTTAAGAAAGAACTTCAAGTTTCGAACGAAACAATTGCTCTCAAAAATACTGAGCTAAATACTGTTAAAGAAAAATTAATTGAACATCAAAAAACTTTGCCAGGTGCATCGATGCAGACTACGACAGATAATTTAGTGGGTGCCTCGAATACGATTGTTACGACAGGTTCTAACGATCAAGCTTTAGTGGCTAAAATTGACGAATTACAACGTAAACTTCAAGAGTACGACATCATTTCTGACGATATCGCTGAATTACAAAGTCTTCGTGCTGAGAACGCAGAGTTAAAATCAAAAATTAGCGCAGGCTAAGGGAGATTCTATGAAAATGAAAAGTCTATTGGTCGTTTTATGTCTTCAAGGCGCTCTGATGTCTACAGCCAGTGCTGCAGTGGCGACAGGAAATGGGCCAGAAGCAACAACTTTTATTTCTGAATATAATACCGCTAAAAATGAAGCTCTTCCTATGAGTCGTCGTTGGGCTGCCTTGCAAAAAGCGACAACTCTAGCGAGTGGTGATGAGTTTTTGAAAGTTGTGGCCTTCGGTGATAGTAAAGATTGGTTCATGCGTAATGCCAGCCTGGTAGCTCTTGAGAAATCAGGAAGCGATATGGTGTATGATCAAGCCAAGAAATTAATTACGGATAAAGCCTTAGTAGTCAGATCAGCTGCTGCGGATATTTTAATGAAATTAAATAACGATGATGTGAAAAGAATTTTTTCAGCAGAGTTAGAAAAGAAATATAATTTCAATGGTAAAAGCAGCTTATGGATCAGAAAACAAATGATGACTCATTTAGTAAAAAGTCCCAAAGCCTCTGAGAAAGATTTCTATGTCAGATATCTCTATGATCAAGATACAGAGATCGCTGCTTTAAGTACGCAGGCATTAGAGAAAATCACTAAGATTCGTTTTACCGCTCAGAATAGTAAAGATCTGGTTAAGCAATGGCAAAAAGCAGCTAAACAAGAGAAATGGTAAGAAATTAAATTAAGATAAAATGAAAAGGGCTGCTTGATTCAAGCAGCCCTTTTTTTATTACGTCAATGAGTTCGCTAATAAGATTTCGCGGTACTTCGGTAACGGCCAGATATCATCTGCACATACTCGCTCTGCTAAGTCGCAGGCTTCGCGTAGCTTGAAGCTAGCTGGTTGAACGTTATTCACGATGTCGTTCATACGTTTTTCTTCATTATGAATATTTTGAGACTTCGTTAGTAAACTTTGGAATTTTTCAAGTTCTGCCAGAACAGAGCCTAAAACATCATTCATTTCTTTTAGGCGACCTTCGAAAGCTTTTTGTGTCGCTTTTGAAGTTAAAGCCTCATGAGTTTTAAACGATGAGTGAATTTGTTTTTCCAAAGCAGGTAATACATAAGCCTGAGCTAATTCAATCAATGTTAAATGTTCGATCTCTAAAGTTTTGATATAGCGTTCAACCGCAATGTGGTGGCGGCTTTCAATTTCTTCAGCCGATAACACATTTGTTGTGACTAAGAATTGCATCGCTTTTTTGTCTTTGAAAACATTTAAAGCTTCTGGAGTCGTGCTTAAAATAGGAAGTCCGCGTTTTTTAGCTTCTGATTTCCATTCATCAGAGTAACCGTTTCCAGAGAAGCGGATGCTTTTCGTTTCTTTAACCACTTGGCGAACTAATTCCATGATCGCTTCGTCACGTTTTTTCTTTTTAAGTAATTCTTTTAAGCGAGCCGTGCATTCTTTGAATGAAGCGCTGACTGCTGCATTCAAGATTGTCATTGGAACGGCTGAATTCTGAGAAGAACCTACAGCGCGGAATTCGAATTTATTACCCGTGAACGCAAACGGACTAGTGCGGTTACGATCCGTGTAGTCTTTAGAAACATTCGGGATTTGAGTCACACCTAAATCAATGATTTGTTGATCAGTCGCTTTTAATGCTTTACCTGCTTCAATCGAATTTAGAATGTTTTCTAAAAGCTCACCAATGAAAGCTGAAATAATAGCTGGAGGAGCCTCATTAGCTCCAAGGCGATGATCGTTACCAGGGCTAGCGATCGACGCACGTAAAGGGGCTGCGTGATCGTGAACCGCTTTTAAAGTGATCGCTAAACAAGCTAAGAAACGTAAATTTTGATGAGGCGTTGTTCCTGGTTCTAATAAGTTTTCGCCTTTGTCATTTTGCATAGACCAGTTGTTGTGTTTTCCTGATCCATTAACGCCTGCGAATGGTTTTTCGTGAAGTAAGCAAACCATTCCGTGTTTTAAAGCAGTACGTTTTAAAACTTCCATCGTTAATAAGTTGTGATCAGAAGCAATATTCATATCTTCAAAGATCGGCGCTAATTCGAATTGGCTTGGCGCCACTTCGTTATGACGAGTTTTAACCGGAACACCTAATTTATACAGTTCAAATTCAGCATCTTGCATAAATTGTTTTACGCGAGACGGGATGGCTCCGAAGTAGTGATCTTCTAATTGTTGACCACGGGCCGCCGCAGATCCAATTAAAGTACGGCCTGTCATAATAAGGTCAGGGCGTAAGGCTACAAAGTTTTTATCAACTAAGAAGTATTCTTGTTCGATACCTAATGTTGTTTGAATTTTTTTAACATCAACATCGCCAATAAGTTTTAAAAACTCACAAGCTGAAGTTGAAATCGCTTCGATTGATCTTAATAACGGAGTTTTATTATCTAAAGCTTGCCCGTGGTAACCGAAGAATACAGTAGGAATACATAAAGTGCGGCTGTTGACTTCTTCAACGATAAATAAAGGAGAAGAAGGATCCCAAGCCGTGTAACCACGCGCTTCGAAGGTTGAACGCATTCCGCCTGAAGGGAATGAAGAAGCATCCGGTTCACCTTGGATTAATTGTGATCCAGAGAATTTCTCGATCATTTTTAATTCAGAGTGGTTCGCGTGTTGAATAGAGATGAAAGCATCGTGTTTTTCAGCAGTCGTTCCGGTCATTGGTTGGAACCAGTGACAGAAATGCGTAACACCTTTTGAAACAGACCATTCTTTGATGGCTGAGGCAATGGCATCGGCCGTTTCTTTAGGAAGTTTTTTACCCTGATCTAAAGTTTTAAGTAAGTTCGCGTAAGCATCTTTTGGAAGTTTCTCTCTCATTTGAGAAAGACCAAAAGTCATACAACCAAAGTAATCTGAAATCGCAGCTTCGCGTCCAAATTGATCTTTAATTTTGTTGATGGAAATGTCTTTTGTTTGAATGGCTGAATTGAACGCAGCCTGACGTGAGTTATCACTCGAACGCATAGGGGAACTCCTTGAATGTGGATCTTTCGTAAAGAAAACCTTACGAGAAATCGGTTTTAAGTAGCTCACTGTTTAAAATAAATCTTAAAAAATGAACTGGAATTAGAATAGAAGACTTCCTTCAAAAACTCAAGTGACGAGGCTATTTTTTTCGTTTAGCGTGGAGGGTATGTCGAGACTGCAGCTTTTTTACAACTTCCAATTGGTTCAAAACGATTTTAAAGGACTTATCCCTTGTCAGGCTATGTTGGTCGAAGGCTCGACGATCCTTTGGGTGGGGCCTTTAAAAGGTGTACCTAAGACGAAGAAGAAGCCGCTTAAGGTCAATCTTAAGAATCAGAAGGTTTTTCCTTCTTTTATTGAATGTCACACACATACAGTCTTTGCAGGTTCGCGTGCAGATGAATTTGAATTGCGTAACACCGGAACCAGTTACTTAGAAATCGCAGCCAAAGGTGGCGGTATTTTATCGACGGTGACGAAAACACGAGCGATCAGTGAAAAAGAAATATTAAAACTATCTCAAGCGCGAGTAAACGAATTCATGCGCCAAGGTGTCAGTACTGTCGAAATTAAATCTGGCTACGGTCTAGATACGAAAACAGAAATTAAAATGTTAACTGTAGCGAATAAACTTAAAGGGCCACGTATTGTGACGACTTACTTAGGGGCGCATGCCAAGCCTAAAGAATTCGACAGCTACGAAATGTATTTAAATGATATTATTCAAAATACTTTACCGATCTTAAAAAAGAAGAAGCTCGCGAATCGTGTCGATATTTTTATCGAGAAAAACTTTTTTGAAAAAGAGGCGGGGCAAAAGTATTTAACTGAATTTCAAAAACAAGGTTTCGACGTCACTATTCATGCCAATCAATTATCTCAATCGGGCGGAGCCGAGCTTGCGATTGAATTAAAAGCTAAATCGGCGGATCACGTGATTCAGCTCAGTGATGAAACGATTCAAAGCTTCGGAAAATCACAGGTCGTTACTGTTTTATTGCCAGTCGCAGATCTTTATATGAAATGTGATTATCCTCAAGCACGTAAATTAATTGATGCTGGAGCCACAGTCGCATTGGCGACGGACTTCAACCCAGGAACCAGTCCTACTCAGGATTTGATGTTAGTGGGATTGCTTGCGCGCTTGAAAATGGGAATGTCTTTGCCCGAAGTTTTTCAAGCTTACACCATCAACGCCGCTCGAGCTTTAGGAATTGAAGCTGAAGAGGGCTCACTTGAGGCAGGAAAAAAAGCGAACTTTATTTGCACTGAGGCTGACCTGACAGATTTCTTCTACTCAGCGGGTTCCGTGCCGAAACATCAACTTTTCATTGGTGGAAAGCCTGTAAAAAATTAGTCCAAAATTTCAAATTGTTGCCTTGCGTCTTAAAATTTAAGATTCTTACATTTTTGTTGTAGTGTGGCGAAATGCTTTCTAGGCTCAAAACATGGCAGCAAGTTATTCATCTTTTTTAACGTCGCAATTTTATAGTCCGGTTTTTAATACAGCTCTATTCGATGGCGCTTTCAGAATTTATTTCTCGCAAAGCTATGAATCTACGGCTTTAAAAATCTACCACTTACTTCAGTCAGAACAAGTTGAGCTTTGGACTCAATATAAAAAATGGTCTGAGAAAACTAAGAAGAACGCTTTCATTTTGATTTACCCATCAAAAGAAGACGTAGGAATTGCTTTCGGTGATCATAAACCTACTCCAATTTGTAATGAATGGGATGAGGGTGTTGTGATTGGATTAGAAAACACTTTTGAAACTGATAAAGGTGAACAATTCAATTTATTATTCCAAGCGATCGTGACTCAATTGACTCACTTTTTAAATGCGACAGTGAAAGCTCCGCAGGCAAAAGAGTTTCATGATGAAACATTTTAATCGTAAAGTATTTAAGAACCAATCAGGACAAATTTTAGTCGAATACATCTTGTTGTTATTGATCGCGGTTTCCTGCGCCATGATTCTAACAACCTCATTAGTCGGCCGTCGTAGTGATGTTGAAGATAGCGGTATTTTAATTAAAAGCTGGCATAAAATTATTACAGCGATCGGGAATGATTTACCTGATTGTCCTAATCAAACGAACTTTGAATCAGCCAACTGTCCTTAGAAATAGCCTGATCCGCGTTTACTCACAATTTTATTAATGCTTTTTTGCATGTCCTCTTGAATCTCTCCGGCTAATTCGCGGCAAAGTTCTGAGTCATTAATTTTATTAGCTTCAAACGGTAAGCTAATGGGTTTTTGGAAAACAATTTTCCATTTGGCTGGAAGTGGTAAGACATTTAACGGAAGAGGAAGGACTAATCCTCGTAAGTATTTACTGAATTTCAATTTCTTTAAATTAATATGAGTTTCTTCTGCACCTAAAACAATCGTGGGTACAATTTGTGCCTGAGTGGCTAAAGACATGCGAATGAAACCACGTTTAAATTCTTGTAGTTGGTATTTTTTCGAAGTGGGCTTGAAGTTTCCATGTTCGCCTTCGGGGAAAAGAACGACCATATTATTTTTCTTTAAAAGCTTTACTCCATTTTCATAATTAGCTTCAATAAAACCTAATTTTTGCGCGGGCAATGCGGTCTTATCCGTTAAAAACCATAAATGATGAGTCAGTACACGTGGAATGCGTTTTGTATTCTGTTGAAGAATGTAAGATAATAGCAATGCATCAATACCAGAAAAACCCGAGTGATTGGGAACAATTAAAACGGGACCACTTTTGGGAATATTTTCTAAACCTTCGATTTCTAAACGGAAATATTTTTTTAAAATTTCCATGAACAAACGCGGAAAAACTTTATAGATCAACTCATCTTTACTGAGTTGAAAGACATTAAATACTTTTTCGTTGGGTTTTTTAAAAAAATTAATCATAATAAAGTTATGAAAAAGTATATCATGTCTATAGATCAAGGCACTACAGGATCGAATGTTGTTATTATGGATCAGGGCGGAAGTCTGGTCGCATCAAGCGACCGCGATTTTCATCAGATTTTCCCTCAGCCGGGCTGGGTGGAGCATAACCCTACAGATATCTGGGATAGCATCGAGAGCTCCGCTCAGGAAGCTTTAAAGAAAGCTGGTATCTCGGCGACGGATATTTTCACCATCGGCATTACAAATCAGCGCGAAACTGTTGTTGCGTGGCGAAAATCCACTTCGCAGATTTTACACAATGCCATCGTCTGGCAATGTCGCCGAACTTCAGACATGTGTAAGAAGTTAAAGCCGAAATGGTCTAAAATTATCAAAGATAAAACAGGCTTAGTTTTGGATCCTTATTTTTCTGGCACAAAAATGCGTTGGTTGGTGGAAAATGTTCCGGCAGTTCAAGCGGCTTTGAAAGAAAACGATTTAGCTTTTGGAACAATTGATACTTTTGTTTTATGGAAACTGACGCAAGGTAAATCTTATTATACAGATGTGAGTAACGCCTCAAGAACAATGGTTATGAATTTAAAAACATTAGATTGGGATGACCAGCTTTTAAAATTATTTAAGATTAATCGTTCTTGCTTGCCGCAGATTAAATCTTCTGCCGATGATTTTGGAACAGTCTATAACTGTAAATTTGCGTCGAACCAAACGACGATTAACGGTATTGCAGGTGACCAGCAGTCCGCTCTATTTGGTCAAACATGTTTTTCGGCAGGTGATAGTAAATGTACTTTTGGAACGGGAAGCTTCATTTTGATGAACACGGGAAATAAAATTGTAAAGTCAAAATTCGGTTTGCTTTCAACAGTAGCTTGGAAAATTAATAATGAAAAAGTCACTTACGCTCTTGAAGGTGGTGCTTTTGTCTGCGGAGCTGCCGTGGGATGGCTACGTGACGGCTTGGGAATTATTCAGACTAGCTCTGAAGTTGAAAAACTAGCTTCGCAAGTCGAAAATTCTGACGGTGTTGAATTTGTTCCCGCGTTAACAGGTTTGGGTGCGCCGTACTGGTGTCCAGAAGCCCGCGGAGAAATTACCGGACTAACTCGGGGAACAACGAAAGCCCACATCGCACGTGCGACCTTAGAAGCGATGGCTTTACAAAATGCCGATATCTTAAGAGCCATGCAAAAAGATTTAAAAAAGAAAATGAAATTCCTTCGTGTCGACGGAGGCGCTTCTGCGAATAACTTATTAATGCAAATTCAAAGTGATTATTTACAAACGGAAGTGGTTCGCCCCGTTATGATTGAAACTACTGCGGCAGGGGCTGCGTACTTAGCGGGAATTGGTTCTGGATTATGGAATATGAAAGAGCTTCAAAAGATTTCTAAGGTCGATCGTAACTTCCAAGTGCAGATGAGTCTTAAAAAATTAAATCACAGACTCATCAGTTGGAATAAAGCGATTAAAAAAGTTCGAATTATATCTTAAGTGTTTTGACCGCTTTATTCATATGTTTAAGGCGGGTCGAAAGACCTTTGAGCATTGACGATGCCCACAGCGGAAGTTCTCGAAGCATTTCTTGATAGCTTTCTTCCGAAATTTTCAATAACACAGCATCTGTTGTAGCTTGAGCCGAAGCAGAACGTTCGCTTTTATCAATCATGGCTTGTTCGCCTAAAACATCGCCCGGGCCAAGTTGGGCCAAAATCACTTTTTCACCTTTTTGATTTTTAGTGAAAACAGTGATGTTGCCTTTTTCTATTAAGAAAAAGTGGGCTTCGATATCGCCCTCGAAAAAAATAATGTCATTGGCTTTATAAGGTATTTTAGTTAATGAACTCATGCTTAATATGAGATCACATATGAAAAATAAAAGATAGAATTTATTTCTTTAAGTTCTCACGACTAGCTTGTGGGCCGGAAAGATAACCAACCAGAATGTCGTTTTCAAAGATAAGTATCATATTATCTTTTGTATTATAAATTTGAGAGACTTTGAATTTTTCCATATTGTGATTTTCCATGTGTTTGAAGAACATGGTATCGTAAACGACTTTAGATTTCTTACCCAGTAAGCCGGCCTTAAATACAGCCTCAACACTCATGTTGTTTTTATTTTGTTTGTATCCCTCAGCAAACATCATTGGGATCCAAATAGGAGCCGCTATGACGATCGCCGGAGAATATACAATCAATGTCATGATGCCTTCGCTTGTGATGCTTTCGTTAGTAGTGGTTGTTTTGTGTTTTAAATATTCGTCAGTGCATTGGTAATTTGCAGCGTGAAGTTTCTGAACTTGTGCTAAGATAGCCTTTGATTTTTCTTCGATACCAATTTTAGATTCAAATACTTCTCTAAGTTCGGTGATTTTGTTCTCTGGAAAATAATATTTCATTTTATTATCTTCAAATCCGACGACGTAGTTGCAATAATTAGTTTCGTCTTTGGTATGAGCAACGATTCCAAAATCATATTTATGATCGTATGCAATAAAACCAAAGCGTGGCGTGGTCTCCATGATATCGCTGATTTGACTATAGCGAGTTGATGAATCAGTGAGATCCAATTTCTTCATAGCACATGAAGATAAAAATAGAGACAAAACAATTAAATATCTCATACTACTCTTGGCACATTTTTAATGATTTAGTCATTTTAGCAATAGCCGGAATTTTGCTAGCTCGGCTATTTTTTCTTAAGACAGCCCAGTAAACGCCAGACTCTTTTGTGATGACAGAGTCTTTTCTTAAGCGATGAGCCATGATTTTAACTCCGCAGCGCAAATTTAATAAAGGGTTTAAGATTGTTTTGCGTGGATCTTTTTGTGAAAGTTTACGATCGCGATTCCAATCGAAACCGCAGTCTAATCCGTAGCTTTTCTCATCTTGATATGAAAGCTGTAGTAAACCCTCACTCATCACACGGTTTTGCGTGATAGGATCAATACCTTGAGAGGATTCAACCATCTGACTGGTGGGATTCCAGTCGCTTTCCGGTTTGGCCAGAGCGGCGAAGAATTGTCCCCAAAAGTTTAAGCGTTGGGCCTGAGTTAAAGAATCATACTTAGGACAAAACGTATGGATGTCTTTGGCTACGTTGTTTTCTAACATAGAGGGCTCTTCGTTCTCGATCACAGAATAAATCATTTTTGACCATTCTTTACGAGACTCGTTATTTTTTTCCCAGATAATCGGTTCAAACTGCGAAGTGTCCGTTTTAACTTCGGCCACTTTCACATGAAGATCTTCAACTACGGGAGCACTAATTTTACCATTCGGCTTTCCACAGCCTACCATAAAGAGCAAAAGCAGCAGGGAAGCTATGATCAATGAGTATTTATAATCTTTCATAAACATCCTTTCTCTTTAAACGTTTATGTTGTTATCTCAAAAAAATTAATTCTGACAAATCTTAAGTGAACGTGTCGATCTTGAGATTTGCGGAATCTTACTATGTAAACCATTCGTTTTTAAAACCGCCCAATAGACATTTGAGTTCATCGTGATGGAACGATATTTTTTAAGTTGCACGGACATAATTTTAATTCCACAACGTAAATTGTTGTAAGGATCTAAAATAGTTTTTTTCGGATCTTTTGCAGCCAAGTTTTTATCTTTAGACCAGTCAAAGCCACAATCTAAACGGTAGCTCGGTTCATCTTGGTAAGAAAGCTGTAATAAACCTTCGCTCACAACAGGCATTTTTGTGACTGAATCTTTTGATGTGAAATTAGCTTCAACCATGCGGCTTACTGGATTCCATCCGCTCTCGTGGTAGGCTAGTGCCGAGAAGAACTGACCCCAGAAATTCAAACGCTGCTGTTCGTTCAATTTTCTATAAGCCGGACAGAAAATCTCGATATCATCGGCTACGTTTTGTCCCAATAAGTAAGACTCTTCTTTTTTTATAACGGTATAAACCATTTGCGTCCAACCTTTGGCGGCGATCACTGTTTTCTCCCATAATAACGGGAAGAATTCGAACAGAGGTGCGACCGGGTTTTCAGAAGTCGTCGGTTTTTTAACTACAGGCGCAGCTGGCTTTTTTTCAGGTGGTTTAGTAGCCACCGGAGGTTTTGTTTCT
>CAZXZW010000065.1:0-12269 GCA_964645745.1 uncultured Bdellovibrio sp. | reverse complement strand
CGACGTGTCTTCACTAAAGGAGCTGGTTACTTTTCATTTGTCAGTAGCTCTGGATCTTATAAACAAGAAGCGTTTGATAATGATATTCAAGTACTTCGTTTTCTTTACTGGAACTTAGGTTACCTTCAAGTTAAAATCGATCGTCCTTTGGTGACAGTGACTCCTGATAAAAAATCTATCTACGTAACATACTACATCGATGAGGGTGAACAGTACTCGGTTGGTGAAGTTGATTTTGCTGGGGACTTATTGTTCTCTAAATCTGAACTTTATGAAGTAACTAAAATTAAAGATAACGGCATTTTCTCTGTCGAAGTCATGAGAAAAGACATCACGGATCTTCAAGCAAAATACGGGGATTTAGGTTATGCCTTTACCAACGTTATTCCTCGATACAACTTCCACGAAAAAGAGAAAAAAGTAGACTTGGTTTTTGAATTTGATAAAGGTCAAAAAGTTTACTTCGGAGAAATCTCGGTGACTGGTAACAGCAAAACGCGTGATAAAGTCGTTCGTCGTGAATTGAAAATCGAAGAGGGTGAACTTTACAACGAAACTCGTAAACGTCAGTCTTTAGAAAATATCCAGCGTTTAGGTTTCTTCGACGAAGTGAACTTTAAAACAAGCACACCTCCAGAACATCCAAATGTTTTAAATATCGAAATCGTCGTTAAAGAGCGTAACACAGGACAAATCCAGCTAACAGCAGCCTACGGCAGCACTCAAGGTTTCAGCTTGGGTGGATCGGTTGTTCAAAACAATTTCCGAGGTATGGGACAGGCTTTAGAAGCTCGTGTGAATGCTTCTAAAAATCAGCAAGATTACAAACTCAGTTTAACAGATCCGTATTTCAATGATACGCGCTGGTCGGCTGGTTTTGATGTGTTCTATTTAGATAATCGCGAACGTATCAATTACGATTTGAAAAAAATCGGTGGTAATATTCGTTTCGGTCATCCGATCTACGGGGATTACACGCGTGCGTACCTTCGTTATAAATTAGATAAAACAGATCTTTATGCCAATCAGTATACGGATCCACTTATTTTCCCATTGGAAACAGCTCGTGGTATTACAAGTTCAGCGACGTTAACTTTAGAATACGATACGCGTAATGACCGTATGTTCCCATCAAAAGGAATCTACACAGATGTTTCTTATGAACGTACCGGTTTAGGTGGGGACTTAAGATATCAAGAATTCTCATCACGTTTCAGATTCTTCGTGAATCCATTCTGGGATGTGGTTTGGAGAAATAATTTATCTTACTCAAATATCCAGCCGTTAGATGCAGATGGAACAGTTCCATTTTCTGAGCTTTATCAAATGGGTGGACCGTACACTTTACGTGGATACGGTGCCAGCACAGTGGGTAAACGTACATTCTCGCAAATGCGTTACAACGCCATTGGAACGAATGACGGAAATCCGTTCTACAATTCTAATTTAGCGGCGAATCCAACTGAACGTATGAAAGCGGCCAACCTTATCGTGGGTGGTACGAAACAAGCTTTATTCCAAACTGAGTTACAGTTCCCGATGATTAAAGAAGCGGGTCTAAGTGGTGTCTTCTTCTATGATGTGGGTCAGGCTTATGATGAAATCAGTTCGTCGAACTTATTAAGTGACGTCGGTATGGGTTTCCGTTGGATGTCTCCGTTAGGTCTTTTACGTTTTGAATGGGGATGGCCACTTCAAACGGATGATTACAACTCGAATGGTGTGAATTTCGAATTCTCGATTGGACCTCCGTTCTAGATTTTAGATGTTAAAGTATTAAAAAATAAATGGTTATAAAACCAAGGAGAATTTATGAAAATGATTTATGTATTAGTAGGATTAGTGTTCGCAGCCAATGTAGCTCACGCTGAATTCAAAATGGGTTTTGTTGATACTCAAAAAGCTATCCAAGAAAGCAAAGCTGGTAAAAAAGCTAAAGCTGAAATGGAAAAAGAAGGCGAAAAAAAGAAAAAAGAATTAGATAAGAAAAAAGACGACATCGAAAAAATGAAAGCTGACATCGAGAAAAAACGTTCAGTTTTATCTGAAGAAGCTTACAATAAACGCGCTCAAGAATTCCAAGAGGAAATGTACAAGTTCCAACAAACAGTACAAAAATCTCAAAATGAATTACAAAAGAAAGAAAATGAATTGTTAGCTCCGATCGCTGACAAAATGAAAGCCATCATTGAAAAATTAGCGAAAGCTAAAGGTATGAACATGGTTATCCAAACTAATCCAGTACAGCAAAATGTTGTGTACGGAACTGACGATGTTAACTTAACTAAAGAAGTTATCTCGGAGATGGATAAATAAGTGAAAATCCATCCGTCGAGTGTTATTTCAAAAGACGTCATCTTAGCTGATGACGTCGAAATCGGTCCTTACTGTAATATTCAAGGACAAGTGAAAATCGGCAGTGGAACGTTTGTCGAAGGGCATGTTTCGATCGGTTCTCGCTTCGGTATCGTAGAAATCGGAAAAAATAATCGTATTTCTCCGGGGGCCGTTCTAGGTGGTCCGCCTCAGGACATCAGTTACAAATCTGAACCTACAAAATTAATTATTGGTGATAACAACGTTATCCGTGAATTTGCGACCTTGAATTTAGCAACGTCTAAAGGCGATCTTTCAACTAATATCGGTAATAACTGTTATTTCATGGCGTACTCTCACGTCGGACACGATTGTAAAATCGGAAACAACGTGATTATCGCTAATAACACGCACTTTGGTGGACACTGTGAAGTGGAAGACAATGTGGTGGTTGGCGGTATGTGCGGGATTAATCAATTTTCTAAAATTGGTAAATTCGCCTTCGTAGCCGGTTCAAGTGTTGTGAATAAGGATATCATTCCTTTCTCACGTGCGCAGGGACAGTATGCTGTGGTTCGTGCGACGAATAAAGTGGGATTACTTCGTAATGGATTCTCTAAAGATGAAGTTTCTAATGTGCATAAAGCAATCCGTATTATCGTGATGGCTGAAGGTACATTGGATGAAGCTTTAGCTCGTATCCAAAGTGAATGTAAACCTTCACCGCAAATCGAACATTTAGTTCATTTTATTAAATCATCAAAACGTGGAATTGCATTCCAACGTGCTTCCGCTGGAGGAAACTTTGAAGACTAAACTAAAAGGCGCAGTCATTGGTGTTGGTTATCTTGGGCGTTTTCATGCTCAGAAAATTAAAGCTTCTGGCCAAGCTGAATTAGTTGGAGTCTTCGATTTCCATAAGCCTCAAGCTGAAAAAATTTCTGCTGAATTAGGGGTTCCGGCCTTTGATTCAATGGAAAGTGTAGCTGCTGCCGTTGATTTTGTTACGGTAGCCGCTTCAACTCAAGCTCACTATGAAATCGCAGAATTCTTTTTGAAAAAAAGTATTCCCGTTCTAGTTGAAAAGCCGATTGCGGCTACGGCTGAATTAGGCGCTAAACTTTGTGACTTAGCTGAAAAAAACAATGTGGTTTTCTCAGTAGGACATATTGAACGTTTTAATCCGGCCTATGATTATTTGAAAGATAATCACTCTAAAATTAAATATTTAGAATTAAATCGTTTAGCGCCGTTCCGCGTTCGTGGTAGCGATGTAAGCGTACTTCACGATCTGATGATTCATGATCTTGATTTGGTAAACTATATTTTCAATCAAAAAATCGTGAATAAAACAGTCTTCGGTCAAAAAATGATTCGTCCGACGATTGATGATGTGTCGGTTCTATTAACTTTAGAATCAGGCGTGCAAGTTCACATTCAAAATTCTCGTTTAACTCCACAAATCGTTCGTAATTACCGCGCGGTCATGAACGATCGCGTGATTCTGATGAATACGGCGACTTCGGAAGCCGATGTGCTTTTGCCTGATGAAACGCAACCTGATCTTCACAAAGTTGAAAAATGGGCTGTAGGTAAAGTGGATGCTTTAGGTTTAGAGATCGAACATTTCATTTCAGCTGTTAAAAAAGAAAAGCCAGTGGCGATCACGGGACGTGAGGCCACGGCGGCTTTAAAAACAATCGAAGATATCGTCGCTCAAATCGAGGGAGTCTAATCTTGTCTTCTCACAAGGTGATGATCATCGCGGCCGAAGCCTCAAGTGCGCACTATGGTGCGAAGCTTATTAAATATTGGCAGAAAAAAGAAAAAGAAGGCGGACCTCAAATTGAATTTTTCGGAGTGGGAACTCAGGAAATGGAAAATTTAGGTTTCCACCGTATTGGCAAGGCTGAAGAAATGGCCGTGGTCGGATTAGTTGAGGTGATCAAGCACTTCAGTCATCTGAAAGCTATTTTTAATAATTTAGTTGAGGCCGCTTCAACTCAAAAACCTGATTTTGTTATTTTGATGGACTACCCGGATTTTAATTTACGTTTGGCCAAAAAATTAAAAGCCATGGGTATTAAAGTTTTCTATTATATTTCTCCGCAAGTTTGGGCTTGGAGAAAAAGTCGTATTCATGACATTAAAGCCTACTGCGAAAAAGTTTTTTTACTTTTTCCCTTCGAGAAAACATTCTATGACCACTTCCAAGTGCCAAACGAATTTGTCGGTCATCCTTTAATCGAAGATTTGGATCCGACTTTGTATGATCAAATGGTTATACAAGGACAACGTCAAAAATTTGGAATTAAAAATGATGAATTGGTTTTAGCTTTAATGCCGGGATCTCGTCATGGCGAAATCGAAAGAAATTTTCCACTTCAGTTAGAGGCGGCTAAAATTATTTTAAAAAAACACAAAAACGTACGTCTTTTGATTTGCGTGGCTCCGACTTTAACCAAAGAGCATTTATTAGCGTACTTAGACAACTTTAGTTTTCCTTATCTTCTAATTAAAGATGATCCTAATCGTATGATTTCTATGGCGGACCTTATTCTAGTAGCTTCGGGAACAGCGACTTTAATGGTCGGTCTTTTGGAAAAACCTATGGTTATCATGTATAAAGTGAACTGGTTGACCGGTGTAATTGGTAATTGGTTAGTTGATGTTAAGTTTTTCGGTTTAATTAACTTAGTCTTAGATAAAGAAGCTGTGCCTGAAAGAAAACAAGAGCAAACGGATCCTAAGCATTTGGCCACTCTTTTGGAAAAGTATATCACAGATGCTGAATACACAAAATCAGTGATCCATGATTTAAAGCAGACGAAGAAAGCTTTAGGTTATGATGAGGCCGATAAAAAGACGGCAACCCAAAAAGTTATCGAAGCTTTAAATAAATATTTAAAATGAAACTAGATGCGCTAAGCCCTTATTATTGGTTTATGACGGCGAAGAACTCTTCGTTGAAAGATGCGGTATCCGTAGGGATTCCTGTTATTTCAGTGGGAAATATTAATACCGGTGGCAGTGGCAAAACGCCTTTCATCCATTTTTTAGTCAATGAAATCAAAGCCAAATATCCTCAGAAGAAAATTGTTATTATCAGCAAAAGTTACAAAGCTTCGTTAAAGCATCCTCAGGAAGTCACGAAACTAGATATTTCGAATCCTGCTGTTTTTGGTGATGAACCCTGTCTTTTGAAATCTCTAGTGGATGCCGATGTTTGGTCGGGACCTACTAAATATAAAACTTTAGAAGCGGCTTTGAAATTAAAACAATACGATTTAGCTATTATTGATGATGGCTTCAGTCATCGTAAAATTAAACGTCAGCTGGATATTGTGTTGTTTGATGTTTCTCGCGGTCGAACTCATTATCAAATTATACCTTTTGGTTTTATGCGCGAGCCTTGGTCGGCTTTAAAGCGAGCTTCTTTGGTGATTTTGACTAAACTAGAAAATCAAGAAATTGGTCGTATCAATTTGTATCGAAATGAAATTTTGAAACACCAGAAAAATTTATTAAGTCTTCATTTTAATAGCGGAGTTACGCTTAAAGAAAAAAATGTCTTCTTGGTGGCAGGGATCGGAAACCCCGAGGCTTTAATTCAAAGTTTAAAGCAGCAGGGTTATCAAGTGATCAAATCAAAACTTTATGAAGATCATTATGAATTTCCGTTAAGCGAACAGGAAAAAATCTGGAACGAGTTCCAGCAATTAAAATCAGAGTCCGACGTGGCCTTAGTTACAACGGCGAAAGATTTAATTAAACTGACTCATCCTGAAATTTTAAAGAATATTAACACAATCGATTTAAATGTTTCTATGTCGAGTGATGCATTAAAGGTGATCCATGAGAAAATTAGTCAGTTATTTTAGTTTAGGCTTGGCCTATATATTTCGTATTTTTCCTCGTTGGGTGAACGTGGCTTTATCGTGGGCCTTGGCCTTTTTGTGGGTCGATGTTTTGCGTCTTCGCCGAAGTGTTGTTTTAAGCAATATTGAAAAAGCTTTTCCGGGAACGGACGAAAAAACAAAATTGAAATGGATGCGTTTTAGTTTGTTTGTTTTAGCGAAGAACTTATTCGACTTGTTCCGCGTTCCCTTTGTTGATGAAAAATGGATTCGCGAAAATGTCGTGTTTCATGGGATCGAAGATGCGAAACAGTACGAAGGCGGCGTTTTTTTTCTGACTTTGCATATGGCCAGTGCCGATCTAGCTTGTGCTTCAATCAGTCAGCACATGAAGCCTTTAAGTTTAATCTCTAAACATTTCAGTAATCCTATTATGGATGAGTTTTGGTTTTCGATTCGTCGTCGTTCAAAGACTCAATTTATTGATGCTCACAGCAAGAGTAATGCTTTTGAAATTTTGAAAGCGCTGAAATCAAACCGTGGTGTGGTGTTTGTGTTAGATCAATTTATGGGTAAACCTTACGGGGTTGAGACTGAATTCTTTGGCATTAAAACGGGAACAGCCTATGGTCTAGCGTTGTTTGCGCAAAAAACGAATCGTCCGGTGTTGCCGTTGTATTCGTACTGGGGCAAAGACGGTAAGTTGAATATTCGTCTTAAGCCAGCAGTTGATTTGTCTGGTTTAATAACAGATGATAGTGAAGTAAATAAGGTCGTTATAACGAATCAATTCAATCGTGAAATTGAGAACATTATTAAAGATCATCCAGAGCATTGGATGTGGGTACATAAACGATGGAAGGTTTTCGAGTGAGAATATTATTTGTCTGTTTATTTTTAGCGGGATGTTCAACTTATTATCTTAAGTACGATAAAGAAGATAAATTAAGACAGAACACAGAATTTGAAAAACAAGTTGTTGTTAAAGAAATTCCTGAAGTCGTTATGACTTCGGCAGACAATACAAAAGCCGCCGCACCGGAAGCTCATCATGATTCGGTTCCTTTGAAAAAAACTCCAGTTAAAAAAGTTAAAGTCGCTAAGGTGAAAGCTCCCGTGAATGATGGGAAACCAAAACCACGTGAACCTAGCATTGAAAACGCAGATGGTTTTGATTTTGGAAGTCGTCGCCCGAAAGTTGATCCTTTCATCGTCGGTGAAAAGGTAGTGCACTCGGTGAGCTACTTCGGAGCAGAAGCTGGAAAACTGACATTACAGGTTAAACCTTTTATCGAAGTGAACAATCGTAAATCTTATAATTTCTTTATGGGGTTAAAAACGAGTTCATTATTTTCTAAATTCTATTCAGTGGATGATTACGTTGAAACATTTATTGATTTTGAAGAGTTAGTTCCTCATGTTTTTAAATTAAGTGCTCGTGAGTCTGGAAAATTAGTTTCATCGAATTCTTTTTTTGATAATAACACGTTAAAAGCGACTTTCTGGGAAAAGAAATACACCGAAAAAAATGGTGAAGAAGAAAAAAAA
Source organism: uncultured Bdellovibrio sp. (assembly GCA_964645745.1). Taxonomy (GTDB): domain Bacteria; phylum Bdellovibrionota; class Bdellovibrionia; order Bdellovibrionales; family Bdellovibrionaceae; genus Pseudobdellovibrio. The sequence continues at coordinate 4,548 of CAZXZW010000065.1, read as the reverse complement.
TTAGCTTGGGATATTTTACCTTATTCGCAAAATGCCTTCAGTGGTATTTTCTACATGCGTGTATTTAAATGGGATATTGGAAAAGAAAACTCATTCCGTGTAGCGGATGATGAAAAGAACATCGTATTCAAAGCTACAGCGATTGAGAAAGTTAAACTAGATACGGATGCTGGTGAATTCAATGCGATTAAGATTAAAGCTACGGTTGTATCACGCGGAGCTTTGACTCAGGCCGGGGATTTCTACATTTGGATTTCTGATGATGATCGTAAAATCATCCTTCGTTTAGAAGCTGAAATTAAAATCGGTAAAATCGTATCTGAAATCGAAGAATACAAAAGTGGTCTATAAGAATGAAAAAGGTTAATGTTGTTGTTCAAACAGCGTTTATCGGCGACCTCTTTTTGTCTATCCCGCTATTGCTTCGTTTAAAAAAGCTTTATCCTGACTGCGAAACAGTTCTGGTTTGTAAAAAAGGGCTTAAAGAGATTTTTTTGAAATGGAATATTGTCGAACATGTTTTCGAGGTTCAAAAAGGCAATGCTCAATCTTATAATTTAATCGCAGCCGAGATTAATCAATTTGATGTTCAGAACGTTTTCTGTCTTCATCAATCGTTAAGAAGTGCCTTGTTCGCCAAAAAATTGAAAGCCAAAAATAAAATAGGCTTCGGGGTGACTGGTTTTGATCTTTTTTACAAAAAAATGTTCTTCCATCATGTCGTTCGCTATGTAAAAGCTTGGCCTGATGTGATTCGTCAGGTTTCTATTTTGAATCCAGTCGATTCCGAGCTAAACAAAATCATGTTGTCACGGGACTGGACCTATTTGAATCAAAAAACACAGTCGGGTGGGTTTGAACCTATTCCCGAAATTTTTAAGTTTCCACGGCTGAAGCTGGATCTTAAGTCTCAAAATCCCCAGCAAAAACAGATTGCTTTGTTTCCTGGAAGCGTCTGGGCGACAAAAAAATGGACTCATGAGGGATTCGGTGGACTCGCGCAAAAACTGACAGCGCAAGGCTTTCGCGTTTGTATCATGGGTGGTCCAGATGATTTAACAGATTCATTGGCTATTCAAAAGATCGCGCCTCAGGCCGAAGTATTGACGGGGAAAATGTCGCTTTACGAGTCCTCGATGTACATCTCTCAGTTCGATTTAATTGTTTGTAATGATAGTGCTCCAGCTCATATTGCTGCATGCATCCAACGTCCAGTTTTATGCATATTTGGGCCTACTGTACTCGATTTCGGCTTCAGACCCTGGAATGATAAAAGCCAGGTTGTAGAAGAGCAGCTTTCATGCCGTCCGTGTGGTCCTCATGGTCATATGCAATGTCCGTTGGGTCATCATAATTGTATGAAACAAATTAGCGCTGACTCTGTTTATGACAAAGCATTAAAAATGCTGAATGCATAATTTAGTCGGAGTAAAGACATGAAAAAAATCACCTTGATCGCAGCCACTGTTTTATTTTCTTTTTCGGCCTACAGTGACGAATCTTTAAATACTCGTATCCATAATTTTTACCAATCTCCTCGCGCCATGGGAATGGGAAATGCTTACTCAGCCATTGCTGATGACTATGCTGCTTTGTTTTATAATCCGTCGATGTTGTCATTCCGTAAAAATTCAGAATTTCAAATTAATTTAATTTCAGCAGCACTAGCGACGAAAACAATGCCGTTATCAAAAGAGATTACGGATGCCAGTGATTCGGCACAGACGGATAACGATAAAGCAAATGCCGTATCAGCCGTTTTAGAAAAATATTACGGGGAGCCGATCGGAGCTCGTATCAGTCCTTTAGAATTTATTTGGGTGTCTCCGAATTGGGGATTGGCTCTTGTTGTAGGAGACGTAACGGTTGATTCTATGGTTCAACGTCAATTAGGACCGGTTTTAGATTTGTACGCGATTAAAGATACGAGTTTATCTTACGCTTATTCTCATCTTTTGAATGATGAAATGTCTGTAGGTGGAACGGCTCGTTTTCTGCATCGTAGTGAAATGCAAGGAACATTCAGCGCACTTGATTTAGCGTTAGATTCTAACGTCGTTGATTTTAAAAAATCGGGTGAAGGTACAACTTTTGATTTCGATTTAGCCTTCACTTGGAAACCTGATTTTAATACGCCTAAAAAAGACGATAAAGTAGCAAAAAGTCACAAGCTTGGTAAAGCGCGAGTAACTCGTATGCTCGCTCAAGAAAAAGCCGCCGACCAAGCCGCAGAAAAAGCTTCAGAGAAAACGGAAACAACAGTCGAAACGAAAGAAGTGAAAACAGCTGATGTTCCCGTTGAAGTTTTAAAAGAAACAGAAAAGTTAGAGCCAGAAGTTATTACTGATGTGCCTCAAGAAATTGATACCAAAACAGATGGTATTCAAATCCATACTAAAAAAATTACGGAAAAAGCTTTAACGCCGTATCAGCCATTGGCCATTACGGCCGTTGTTAGAAATGTTTTAGCAATGGAGTATTCTAAAACAACAATGGTGAATAAAGATTCTTTGGTGGCTCCCATTAAAAATGAAAGAACTCTTGATTTGGGAGTCAGCTACGCCGTTTTTGAAAATACATTCTCAAGTTTAAAAGTTGCAGCTGAAGCTAAAAACATGCTTCACAAGTCGGCTTCAATTAATAAGGGAGCGCATTTCGGTTTAGAATACACACTAGTCCCGATGGATTGGTTTGTGACTCAGTACCGTTTGGGTATGAATCAAATGTATTTCACAGCAGGCTTCGGCATGCAGTTAAGTTTCTTAGATTTAGAATTTGTGACTTACGGTGAAGAATTCGGAACAGCGGATAGCAAAGTTGAAAACCGTGTCAACGCAGTCACAGTGGCTTTCAAGTTCTAAGTTTATTTCAAATTTAATTTTTTAAGTTCGGAGATGATCCCGTTAGCCCAATTGGTGGAAGCGGTGATCTCAGCTGGATTTTTTGAACCCGGCCAATTGTAATGAATGCCGTCGTGTTTTCCAGTTCCACCCGGTGGGTAAACAGAATGTTTTCTACTATCAATCAGTAAACAAGTTCGACCTGTTTTGTTTGCCACTTGGCTGATGGCGGCTTTGATCACGTCATATTTATCTTGAACGTCGGCCGCTTCGTAACCTTTTCGTGTCATGTTGGGTGGTCCGACCCAAATGCAATTTTGACTTACTTCGAAAGTTTTTTGAATCAGACTTGAAGCGTAGCGAGTTTGTTCTGTTTTTTCTGCGCTTGAGCGAACAGGGATGTTGGTGCCTTGAATGATGATGGTCGTTTTGACGGATGTAGCTTCAGAAAAATTCGCCCAGATGTCTTTGATGCTTGGAGTTTTAATTTTTTCGCAAGCACGAGTGCCTGTGCTGTGTGTGCTTGAGGCAAATCCACAAGGTGTTACGTAGGCATTGTTGTACCACTGAAGCGGAGCGGACCCGCCACTGGCGATAAACTGGTAAGGCGCTTTAGAATTTTTAAGCCACTGATCTAAGGTAGATCCGAATTGTCCCATGCCGTGAGAATCTGAAATAACGACTAAGCTGGTGACAGGCGGAGTATTGGCTACGTCGCGCATAGTCTGAGGTGTGGTGCAGGAAACAAGCAATAAAACGCTGAGTACAAGGATTTTATACATGTTTAAATGTTAACATAATTTTTAGAGAATACTAGGTCTAGTGCCAACGGTTTAAAACTCGTTCAGCTTATCCTTAAGGTTTTCGATGATGTTTTTAACTTTTTCTAACTGGACTTCTTCAGGTGTTTTAACGGGCGCTTTTTGTTCGGCCTCAGCCCATTCTGTGGCGGCTGAGCTTAGATTTGATTGAATAAAAGACCAACGCTTTTTGGCATTGTTTTCAGTCGAAGGCTTAGCGGTTGCGGCCTTAGTTTTAGGTGTCTTTTTTGTCGAATCAAAGTTGCTCATTAATACGATCAATGCTACTTAGTTACTTTAATTATTTCAAAGGAAAAAATCATGTCTCAAGAAATTATTTATACAATGAAGGGTGTTTCGAAAGTTTACCCTCCAAACCGTTACGTTTTAAAAAATATTTATTTATCTTATTTCTACGGCGCCAAAATTGGTGTTCTTGGTTTGAATGGATCGGGTAAGTCTTCTTTGCTTAGAATTATGGCGGGAGTCGACACTGAATTTTTAGGTGAAGCGTTCCCAGCTAAAAAAATGAAAGTAGGTTACTTAGAACAAGAACCTCAATTAGACGACACATTAAATGTGCGTGATAATATTTTTGCTCACATGGGTGAACTTCCAAAATTGATGAAAGACTACAACGCCATCAACGACAAATTCTCTGATCCTGATTTAGATCCGGACATGATGAACACGTTGATTGAAAAACAAGGTGAACTTCAAGAAAAGATCGAAGCCCTTGGTGGTTGGGAAGTGGATCAAAAAATTGAAATGGTGATCGATGCTTTACGTTGTCCAGATGCGGATATGCCAGTCACAAATTTATCGGGGGGTGAAAAGCGTCGTGTAGCTTTAGCTCGTTTGATCATGAGCTCTCCAGATATCTTATTGCTGGATGAGCCGATCGGAAG
>CAZXZW010000064.1:0-12461 GCA_964645745.1 uncultured Bdellovibrio sp. | reverse complement strand
GTGGACCGCTGTAATGGATAGATTTTGCAATCACCTCTTTACCAGTTCCTGATTCGCCGGTGATTAAAATATTTGTGTTCGAATGAGAAACACGTTTAATTAAATCAAAAATAGCATGCATCGGAGCTGAGTTACCCACCATATTTTGGAATGAATACTCACGTACTAATTCTTTCTTAAGGGTTCTAACTTCAACTTCTAAGTTTTGAGATTTTAAAGCATTGGCAATATTCATACGAACTTCGTCGATTTTAAACGGCTTAGTTACGTAATCGTAGGCACCCATCTTCATGGCTTCTACTGCTGTTTCAGTTGTTCCGAAAGCCGTGATTAACATAAAGACTGTTTCAGGATAACTATCCTTAACATGCTTTAATAATTCGATACCTGTCACGTTAGGCATCTGTAAATCCGAGATGACCATATCGAATGATTTCTTCTGTAAAATGTCCTTAGCTTTTTGACCATCTTCTGCTGTAGAGACTTCGTAGCCTTCTTTTTTCAGCATGATTTCAAGAAACTCTCTTATTGATTCTTCATCATCGACAACTAATATCCGTGATTTCACTTGTTCTCCCTTTTATATAATTAAGCTTTATTAAAAATAATTTTAAATTCAGTTCCAACACCAACTTGGCTATCAATTTCAATTTTAGCTTGATGTGAATCAAACACCTTATGAGTGATAGCCATTCCTAATCCAGTTCCTTTACTTTTTGTGGTAAAAAATGGCTCAAAAATACGGTTCTTTACCGTTTCTGTCATGCCAGAGCCATTATCTTTAATTCTCACGATCACTTGCGAAGCTGTTTGCTCTGTCGCAATTACCAACTGTGGTTCTGGTTGATTATTCATCGCTTGAACGGCATTCATCGCAATATTTAAAAACCCTTGTTTAAGCTTATCCGAAAACCCTAAAACGACCGATTTAGAAATGTTTAAATTCATTTTTAAATTCTTTGATAGCTCAGGATGATTTTTAATATTTTGCGCCACTTCATCTAAAATAAACGAAAGATCTACCGGCTGATCCGGAGACTTATCTGGTTTTGAGTAATCTAAAAACTCTGTAATCAAATTATTCAAACGATCAATCTCGCGCAAAATAATTTTCATCAACTTTTGCTCATCTGGATCCGATTTATCCTGTGACAGTAATTCAATACTACCACTAATACCGGCTAAAGGATTACGAATCTCGTGTGCAATACCTGCCGCTAATTGTCCTACGGCGGCCATTTTTTCTTTTTGCTTCATCTGCTCTTGAAGTAAAACAACATCCGTCACATCTTTAATCAAGTTGACCTTAACTTGATCCTTCATTTCTTGATCGAAATAAGACGCTTGATCAATTTCATAATAACGTTTTTCAGAGAGCTGAGAATTGTACACTAAAGCTTGGCTTTTCGATCCAGCCGTTTGAATAATTTCTTCAGCTGTTTGGTAGTTTAAGCTCATTTTATCAGTTAAAGCTTGATTAGAAAACAATACGCGATCTTGGCTATCGGTCGCAAATATTCCCAATGGAATTTGTTCAATTAATAACTTTGATAAATCAAGTTTCGATTGAAGTTTAATATTAGAATCAGTTAATGATTTCTTAAGGAAAGAAACTTCGCTCTTAAATTGCGTTGAAATAAAAATCGCTGCAATAAAAGTAAAATTAAAAAGAGACAAAGTTAAAAGGTTCTGAGCCCCCGTCCAATGAATCGTCTTTAAATTAACCACTGAAAGCAAAATAGAAGATAAGAAACAAAGACTGACCACTTTGATCGTATTTAATTGAAGGCCCGCGAAGAACAAATTAATCACTAGGTAAATAAAGTAGTAACTGGCGTACTGAGGCTGACTGTTAAACAGATAATACATTAAACCAATATCTACAATGTAGTGAAGGTAGTCCGCATGACGTTTTAAATAAATTGCTAATCCGTAAACCGCAAACTGCAGCCCCATAGTCTGATAAAAGGCATACATAAATTCAATATGCAAAAACGGCTTTTGGATTAAAATAACTGATTGAAAAATAAGAAAGAAAGCCGCAAACAAAGATAATCGGATGAAGAAAATAATGAAATTTTCATCATCAGCAATTAAAAATGAATTGAACTTTCTCTCTGTTTTAACCAATGGTGTCTCCCAATTGGAAAATTGGTAAGTACATGGCAACTAAGATAAAGGCGATCATGCCACCTAGACCGACCATCATGATAGGTTCAATTAACGACGTCATACCACGAATAGAGCTTTCCACTTCTTCTTCGTAGAAATCGGCCACTTTACCCAACATGGTGTCTAAACTTCCGGATTGTTCACCGATAGAAACCATCTGCGCCACCATCTGAGGAATTTCTTTTTGTCTAGAAAGAGGAACGTTAAATGGCTTACCCACGGTAACGGCTTCTTTACAGTTTTTCAAAGCCTGCTCGATCACGTAGTTACCAGCTGTTTTCGAAGCGATGTCGATCGCCTCAAGCATGTTAATACCTGAAGATAATAAAGTCGACATAGTACGACTCATACGAGCCACTGAAATTTTCTGGATCACATCTCCAATAAGTGGAGCATTAATAATCATTTTATCGAAGTTTCTTTTTCCTTCTTCGGTGTTCAGATACATAATGATACCATAAATAACAGCAAACACCCCGACGATAATAAACATCCAATGATTTCGAATCATTCCTGAAATATTCACTACCGTTTGAGTTAATCCAGGTAATTCTTTGCCCGATGATCTATAGATTTCTTCAAACTTAGGGATAATAAATACGATGATACCAGTAATAACCAAAACGGCCGCAATCATAATGAAAATCGGCATAGTCAAAGCACTCTTGATTTGCCCTTTAATTTTTTCACTCTTCTCTGCGTAAGTAGATAAACGAAGTAAAATGACGTCTAAAATACCGGCCTCTTCTCCTGCCTTTACCATATTACAATAAAGACTGTCGAAAACGCGCGGATGCTGTGATAAAGATTCTGACAATCTCTTACCACTTTCAATCGAAGCGCTGACCTGAATCAAAGCTTCCTTAATGAGTTTATCAGTTCCGCCCTGAGATAGAATTCGCAAAGCATCTAAGATCGGAATACCGGCATTAATTAAAGTTGCGAACTGACGAGTAAAAATTTGCAATTCTTTAGTTTGAACTTTAGGAGTAAAGAAAGAAACACTAGCTGAATTCGCTTTACCGGCCACAGCACCTTGAAGCACTTTAAACTTCATTGGAATCAACTGTTTGGCACGAAGCTTAACACGAGCTTCCGCTTCGTCTTTAGCTTCGATAACACCTTTTTGCAAGTTACCCGTTAATGACCGGGCTTCGTATGAAAATCTTGCCATCTATAAACCCATTTTCTTTAACATCTGATCCAGCTCATCGGGATCATTCGAAACTGAAAAGGCCGTTTTAATATCAAACCGACGACGCACAATAGCCTGAATAATAGATTGATTATAACTTTGATAATGATTGTGACTGTCTAGTTCTTTTTTTGCTACCGCTGCCAATGAAAAATCTAATAAGGCTTCTTTTCCTTCGGCTTTAGGAACTAAAATTTCATGGATCGAGCCTTCAACCATTCCCACAATTTTTTGATTTAAGACAGAACTTAACTGACGAATAAAGCGTTGCCATAACGGCGTATCTTTCTCACCGCTTAAGTGAGACTTCACCTGAAGCAAAACATTCTCTACACTATTGGCTGCCATAGAAATAAAAACTTTTTTTCCTTCTTCGGCGAATTGAATCCACTTCTTCCAATTAGAAATGTCGTTCATGTCTACAATGATAACATCAACTCCATCATAAAAAGGATGAGTCGTTTCCCACGATAAAGCATCTGCTCCTAATTGAAAAACGGTTTCATCTAATTGCTGAGTCAAGATGGAAGGGTCAGAGTGTAATACGATTTGCTGAGGAGAGTTTCTTTTTAAATCCTCAACTAACTCACGAATCAAAGTCGATTTACCACTTTGTTTAAAACCCGAAACAATATGAATTCCATTTTTATTTTTTAAAGCCTCTAGGTAAGCCGGATTTTGAATATGATTAATATTTGTCGCTTTAGATACATAAGAAAAATAAGCTTTTAAATTTTCTTTCCACTCAACAAAAGAAAACACCCATGTGTTTTTCTGATCTGTGAAAATTCCACGAATATACCCTTTGGTTTCTAAAAACATTTTCTCATCAGGACGCAAACAAAGATCTTTCAAATCTTCCCACTCAGATAAAGAAAGACTTTCTGTGTCGGCTTCAATCCATTCACGATTTTTCTTAAACGTCGTTTTATGACCCAGGCGAAACTGAACTTCTTGAGCCGATTGTAATATATAGCGGTTAAGCACGTCTTGTATCATCTATAATCCATCATCTCGCACTGAGGCGTTAAGCACTTCTTCGATTGTGGTTTGACCACGCATTAATTTTAAAAGCGCACTTCGACGAAGAGTTTTAAGTCCTAATTCACGACAGGCATTACGAAGTTCTGCCGCAGAGGAATTCTTCAAAACCATTTCTTTAATTTTAGATGTCATCGGCATTAACTCAAAGATCGCTAGACGACCTTTAATGCCCGTCCCATTACAAGTGGTGCAACCTTTACCTTTAAACAAAGTAAACTTCGGAATGTCAGCCTTAGCTACACCGATATTAAGTAAAGTTTGTTCCGGCACTTGAATTGGTTCTTTACAAGATTCACACACACGTCCCACCAGACGTTGCGCCACAACTAAGTTAATACATGACGTAATTAAATACGGAGCCACGCCCATATCGGTCAAACGAGTCACCGTCGTCGGAGCATCGTTGGTATGCAGAGTACTTACAACTAAGTGACCTGTTGAAGCGGCTTTAAACGAAATCTCAGCTGTTTCCAAGTCACGAATCTCCCCCACCATAATGATGTCCGGATCTTGACGAAGAAAGGCTCTTAAGGCTTCAGCGAAATTCAAATCAATATCTTTATTCATTTGAACCTGATTAATACCTTCAAGATTAAACTCGATAGGATCTTCTGCCGTACTGATATTGACGTCAGACTGATTTAATTCAGATAAGGCCGAATAAACCGTCACGGTTTTTCCTGATCCGGTAGGACCAGTAATCAGAATCATCCCCTGAGGCATGGCAATTTTTTCTTTAAATAATTTCAAATCATCTTCTTCAAATCCAAGCTTCGTCATATCTAGCTGAAGATTCGATTTATCTAAAAGACGCATAACTACTTTTTCACCGAATAAAGTTGGAACCGTATTCACACGGAAATCCATCTCACGATTTTCTTTCGCCATTTTAATTTTCAAACGACCGTCCTGCGGACGACGTTTCTCGGCGATATCCATCTTCGACATAATTTTAATACGCGCACTGATCGCTGGCCCTGAAGAAATAGGTGGAGCGGCGGCTTCGATCAAGTTACCATCGATACGAAGACGAACACGGAATTTTTTTTCGTAAGGTTCAAAGTGAATATCAGAAGCTTTACGTCGAATAGCTTCAACCAAAACTCCATTCACAAACTTAACGATCGGCGCATCCGAAGCGTTGTCCGTTCCCACATCAAGTGCGCCTGTTTCAACTGATTGAACATCTTGTTCCATAGCCTCGCTACTATTGAAATCCCGTTGAGCTTGATTCATGGCTCCGTAATATTTTTCAATAGCTAAACCAATACTGTGATCGGTAGAAACAACCGGTTGAATTTTAAATTTAGTAATAAATCGAAGATCGTCTCGCGTCTGTAAATTACCAGGATCGGAAAAGGCCACTACAAGCGTCGTTCCGGCTTTCGAGATAGGAATAACCGAATTCTTTTCACAGAAGTCACGCCCGACCAAGGTTAAAACAGATTGATCAATTTCAAATTGCGAAACGTCTACGCCTGGAACAGTGAATTGCTTTTCCAATGCACGAAGGATTTGCGCGTCCTTCAAAAAACCTAACGCAATTATGGTAGTACCTAATTTTGTTTTGTTTTTCGCGGATTCCTGCAACGCCTGTTGAAGTTGATCTGGTCGGATCAAGCCTTGTTTAGTTAAAATTTCACCGAGCTTCTGTGGCAACATAGAGTTTATTCTATTAAAGGTGACGTTTTTTGTAACTAGACCAAGGTGTAGATTTTAGAGATTGTAGTATTTCCTAGCCTCTTCGATATCTTTTTGAATCTGATTTTTTAACATTTCAATCGTCGAAAACTTCATTTCATCTCTATGAAATTGATCCAGTTCGACTTTGATTTGTTGCCCATAGATGTCTTGATTAAAATCAAAAACATGAGTTTCCACTTTGATGATCGAATCCGAAGTTTCAAAAGTCGGATTCACACCAATATTGGTAATTGAATAATAAGATTTATCTTCAATAAAAGTTCGAGAGAAATAAACACCTTTACGAGGAACAAAATGAATATCAGGGCTGATATTTGCGGTTGGAACATTTAATGTTCGTCCACGTTGATTACCCACGCGAACTGGCCCGCGCAAATAATATTTTCTTCCTAAATACTCTGTCGCTTTAGCTATATCTCCGTGTTCAATCAGTTTACGAATCGCCGTCGACGAAATAATCTGCCCGTGCGTTTCTTCTGCTTGAACTTGGGTCAATCCAATTCCTTTTTGTTCACAGTATTTTTTTAAGAAACTAAAATCACCGGTACGATTTTTACCGAAAGAAAAATCGTAACCAACCACTAAATGAACCGGTTTGAAATACTTCATGACATAAAAATCCATGAAATCCTGAGCCGACATGAGTGAAAGTTCCTTGGTAAACTTCTCTTCAATCAGATAATCCACGCCCAACTGTGAAATAACTTCAGACTGATCACGGTAATCAAACAAACGATGAATCTGCTGTTCGGGCTTAATCACCTCAAGAGGATGCGGGCGAAAAGTACACACTATGGAAGGGACCCCTTTAAGCTTCGCCGTTTTGACCAATTCAGCCAATAATTTGCGATGACCAAGATGAACCCCATCATAATTCCCTATAGTAAGAACTGATTCAGTGATATCTGGCAGTGATTGCTCTTGAGAACGTATCCATTTCATATAAAAAATATACTCCAAAACATGGTTTTAACTCATCTGAAACTCTAATGAATATTCAACTGAAACCCAATTGAAATTGCCTCTGAAATGAGTTAATCCTTAGCTCACGTGACTAAAGACCATACAAAATCAAATTCGTCAAAAACTATCCATGCGGTTAAGGACTACTTCCAAGCCCGTATGCGTTGGCTATTGTCCGGAAACAACTTCTGGGCCCGAGCTATATTGTGTTGGTTATTCGCGTCTTTATTGCTCAAATTGGATGCGATCGAAAGTTATGATACGCGTTTTAAAATTCGCGGCAGCCAATCACGCCCTTCCGATGTTATTTTGGTGACCATCAATCCAAATGATTACGCTCAAATTTCAAAAATTTTCTCATCGGATAAAAACTTAAGTTCATTGATCAGCATCAACGAACTCAACAATGTCACAGATAGTTTCTTTTGGGATGAAAAAATTTGGAGCGATCTCTTAAGTAAAATCTTAGCTCAAAAACCAAAAAAAGTTGGTGTGACACTTTTCTTCGGCGACAATATTGGAAAAACAGTTTTAAACAAAAAAGATTTAGATCTATTTAGAAACCCAAAAATCGTTTGGGCGAGCAATTCATCTTTTGCTGATAAGACTTCACTACCGTTCACCACAACATTGAATCGCTCCAACATCGGGTCTATCGATTTACTCAAAGATGATGATGGTATCGTTCGACGCGTTCTACTTGATCCTGACCAAATGCCTTCGTTAGCCGAGCGCTTAGCCTCAGTTAAAGATCCTAAAATTAAATCCTCGCAAGTCATCAACTACAATGGCAGCAATCGTTTTCAAATGATTAGCATGACTTCGATTTTAAAATACGAAGTCCCGACTTATTTCTTCACCAACAAAATTGTGATTATTGGTTCCGAAAAATCAAACAACCAGCAGATCCTGACACCGTTTGGCCAAATGTCACGTCATGAATTTTGGGGACAAGTTACAGACAACTTTGCTCACGATAAATTTATTCGCAAGCTTCCAATTGTCATTTACGTCGCTTTATTACTCTTCTTAACCATCGTTTGCGTATTTATCATCACCAGCTACCCGCAAGCTGTATCACTTTTCTTCTTCGCTTGGTTAGCCACAGTTTGGACCGCCGCTTCGATTTGGACTTTTGATACTTTTGCTATCTGGATTCCCGTCGCCAGCGCCTACGCACTTATCGGATTAATTTGGATCACCTACATCGGCTACCAAGCTTTACGTATCGAGAAAGCCCATTACAAGCTTCAACAAGAACAAAATTATCTTTCTGAATTAGAGCAACTGAAAAACAACTTCGTAAGCCTTATCAGCCATGACTTAAAAACACCTATTGCCAAGATTCAAGCGGTTGTTGATCGTTTAAATCTTCAAAATAACTTGCCGATTCTTGAGCGCCCCGACACCAAAGATGATCTCAATAATCTTAAGGATTACTCAGAAGAACTGAATCGTTACATCCAATCCATTCTTAAGCTTCTTCGGGTTGAATCTAAAGAGTTCAAAATTTACAAGGAAACAGCTGATCTTAACGGTGTGATCGAAAATGTGGTTGATCGCTTAAAGCCGCTGGCTACGGCCAAAAATATCGATCTTCAGCTTAACTTAGAACCGATGTTTTTAATTGAGTTTGACATCACTCTGATGACTGAAGTGATCTTAAACTTGATCGAAAACGCCATCAAGTACACTGCTAACAACGGTGTGGTCAATATCCACACGACCGAAACAGATTCCGACGTTCTCGTCGAAGTCCAAGATACCGGTGAAGGTATTTCCCAAGAAGACCTCGAGCACATCTGGAAAAAATTCTCACGCGGTAAAAACCAAGATCTTAAAACCAAAGGTTCAGGTTTGGGACTTTACTTAGCAAAATACTTTATTGAACTCCACGGCGGAAAAATTTCTGTAAAATCAGAACTTGGCAAAGGCACCGCTTTTTATATACGATTACCGATTGAAACGAATTAAGGAATTTTATGAAACTTAAAGCACTTATAGTCGACGACGAAGCAGAACTAAGAAGATCCGTTATTTCTATTCTGCAAAATATGCAAACGGCAGAAAATATTTCTTTCGAATTTGCCGAAGCGACCAACGGCTTAGAAGCCATTGAAAAAACTAAAAATGAATTTTGGGACCTCATCTTAATGGACGTTAAGATGCCTGAAATGGACGGATTAACGGCGCTACAAGAAATTAAAGAAAATGATCCTCGTACTTTCGTGGTGATCATGACGGCGCACAGTAATTTAAATGACGCGATCATCGCCATCAAAGATGGCGCTTATGATTACGTTGAAAAACCAGTGAGCGCCGACAAACTTCACGCCATCGTTAAAAAAAGTATCGAAGCCAAAGAGATGGTTCAAGACTTAACCGCCTCTAACCCGATTTTCGACGACGATATCGACAGTGAAATCGTTGGCAGTAACACGAAAATGAAAGAGGTTTTCAACCTGATCTACAAACTTTGCAAAGTGGATACGACCGTTTTAATCCGCGGAGAAAACGGAACAGGTAAAGAGTTAGTAGCTAAAGCGATCCACTTCAATTCGCAGAAAAAAGCCGGATCTTTTGTGGCGATCAACTGCGGAGCTATCCCTGAAAATTTGATGGAATCAGAATTATTCGGTCATGAAAAAGGAGCCTTCACGGGCGCGATCGAAAGAAAAATCGGTAAATTCCAATTAGCCAACAATGGAACTTTATTCTTAGACGAAATCGGAGAATTAAAACCGGAGATGCAGGTTAAGTTATTACGCGCGCTTCAAGAAAAGAAATTCACTCCGATCGGCAGCAACCGCGAAGTAAAAACTAATGCGCGTATTATCGCGGCTACGAACAGAAATTTAGAAAAAATGATGGAAGATCAAGACTTCCGCGAAGATCTTTTCTACCGTTTAAATGTGATGCCGATCTTCCTTCCACCATTGCGTGAACGTCCAGATGATATCGTAGAATTAGCTCACAAATTCTTAGAAAAATTCTCAAAAACTCACAAAAAAGTGATCGATACAATTCAGCTGGAATGTTTACAGCTTTTAAAAAGTTATCGCTGGCCTGGAAACATTCGCGAATTAGAAAACATTGTTGAACGCGCCTTCATTATCGAATCAGGCAATGTGATGACGACAGCCTGTTTACCGAATAATATTCGTGAAAACTTAGTTACAAATGCTCCGGTTTCTCAGATTCGCACAGTACCGGTCTCTCAAAATGAGACAGCGGCACCAGGCGACTCGCAACCTTTAGATTTTGAGGTTTTCAAAGAACAAGCTGAAAAAGATTTTGTGATCAACGCTTTAAAAGCCAACAAAGGGAAAATTAATCAGACCGTGGCTCAGGCCAATATTCCCAAAAATACACTTTTGAGAAAAATCAAAAAGTACAACATTAACGTTAAGGATTACATGTAATTAGCCGATAGATTGACGTACACAAACTAAACGTCAATCTATTGAGGTCACATGTTAAAACATACTGCTTCCAAATTTACTGCACTTCTTCTTTTATCTTTCGTTGTTATGTCTTGTCAGAAAAATAATACCGATCTTTTACAAGAAGCGCAGTCTTGTTTGAACGACTCTCCCTCAAGTGAAGCTCGTAATTGCGTTTCAAAAATTTCTTCAATCAATACTCCGGCGGCTTATAAATTAAGATGTGCCGCAATCTACATTCACGAAGGCTTCGGAGCCGCTTCAAGTTTAATCAATGGTTTGAATGACATGAATAATCCATCAGGTGGTGGCGGTTGCTCAGGAAGCTGTTCTCCGACTTTTGCAGTGATCAATAATTTTAATTTCCATAGTGGCGATAACCAAGATGCTCAAAATCGAGCTCGCAATATCGCGACGGCGGATGAGGCTGTGGAGATTTGCGCTTTAACTGAATCAAAAGCCTACATCCAAGTCAGTTCTTTATTTAAAATCGGAACTCTGGCGAAAATGAGTGCCTTTGCTGGATTGATTGCACCGTCACCTGGACAAGAACCTACCGCTGCAGAAATTGAAGCGGCCTTATCTGGTTTACCAGCCGCTGAGATTGGCGAGTTAGCTTCGACGACTTACAACTTAGCTTGCGCAACTAATTCAAATCCATCTGATTCTGCAAAGAAATACTGCGATGAGCTTTCGGCATCGATCAGTACAAACGGATCAAACTTCACAGCCATTGGCCAATGCTTACTAGCTAAAATTGAAGACGAAAACTACGTCTGCCCGTAGACGCAAAAATGCCAAAATAAGTCCATTGTCCTCTCTATAAACACGATTGACCACAGCAAACTTCATATACTCCTCTTCACAACGGAACAAAAACTGCAATTTAGCTCTTTGTTAAACAAACAAGGAGCTTTTATGAAAACAATTATCCTATCAATGGTTTTATTCATCTCAACTAGTTCTTTCGCACAAGACTGCGTTCCAGTCGCAAAAGCATTAGCCATGGTTGATGCCACCCGCTTGGCTTCCAACAACGGAACTCAAGGTTATAATATCGGAGATCTATTAAGCATGGTCCTTAAAAAAGAAGGTAAAAAAGGTGCTTTAGCTGTCACTGGAAACCCAACTACGGAGAGCGAAACCCAAGAGAGAATCGTTGTTTCAGTCTCTTATACAGATAGCAAAAAGATCACTCACTCATTATCTGAATATTCAGTTATCATGAATACAAAAGACTGTTCTTTAGATAGCGTTAAAAGAATCGAAACGGCAGCTCAATAATCATTTGTTTTAAATTAAAAAAGAAAAAGGGAGCATCAAGCTCCCTTTTTTTATTGTCGGCGAGAAACGGCCGGTTCGCGCATTTCTGAACGATCCGAACTCGGCTCACCTGTGGTTGCACATGAATACGCAACTACAGCCAGAACCCCTAACATCACTTTACGTAAAACAGACAACATAGAAACCACCTTTCTGTTTACCTCAGTCTACCACAAGCTCAACTTGCCGCCATTTTGTGCGCATTACTTCTTCCAATTTCTAAACGATCAGCCAGGTCTTGGGTTTAAACCCTACTGAATCGAATTCAGTCTAAAAGAAAGGGCACTCCCAGGTCCTGCTCTGAAAACAGGCTCACTTTGAGTCTCTCGCAGAGACAAATTCCAGATTTCACTGGGTATTTCCGCGTGAACCATTTGCATCCGAGATAAAAGAATGTTAGACCGATAGCTTCGCTAATTAATTATTTTAATTAACCCTAAAAAGAGGTCACATATGGCAAGCAAAACTTGGGATATCCAAAAAGTCAGAAATATCGGTATTTCTGCACATATCGATTCTGGTAAGACGACTTTATCAGAGCGTATTTTATTCTACGGCGGTCGTATTCATGAAATCCATGAAGTAAAAGGTAAAGATGGCGTCGGAGCTACTATGGA
>CAZXZW010000063.1:2509-12488 GCA_964645745.1 uncultured Bdellovibrio sp. | reverse complement strand
GAACTGTTACCTCCAAAAAAAAGGCTTCGTTTTTCAACGAAGCCTTTTTTATTTAAATTTAAATTAAAACTATTTTTTAGCTGGAGCTTTTGCTGCTGCTGGAGCCGCTGCTGCTTTACCTGCCGCCGGAGCTGCTGCGCCCGCTGCTGGAGTGGCTGCTGCTACTGGAGCTGCTACAACTTCTTCTTCTTGTTCAACAACCGCTACGATTGTTAATTCAGGTTTAGAAATAAGTTTGATACCATCTGGGATTGTTAAAGCCGCAGCATGGATAGAATCACCTAAAGCTAAGTTAGTTACGTCAACTACGATAGCGTCTGGGATATTGTTAGGTAAACATTCAACCTCAACTTGACGAGTAACAACGTTCAGTAATCCACCTTCAGAAATACCGATCGCTTTACCTTCAACTTTGATCTCAACAGATACGCGAACTGCTTTATTCATATCTAATGCGAAGAAATCAACGTGCTCAGGAACGCGAGTTACTGGATTAACGATAACTTCTTTAATTAAAGCTACTTTGCCGTTTAATTTTGAATCTTTAGATTTCAAATTCATTAAAGCATTTTCGTAGTTACGAGTGTTGTATTTTAAAACGTCATTTACGTGAACAGAAACACTAACTGGTTCTAAAGATCCGTAGATAACACCTGGAACTTGTTTGTTAACTCTTAAGCCACGAGCGTTTGCGCGGCCTGCTTCACGAGTTTCGATATTTAATTCAATTCTTTGTTTCATGTTTCTGTCCTTTGTTCTTTATCAATTACTTACTTATTTTAATTCAGGTTTTTCTAACTTAGTCGAATAATGAACTCACAGAATCGTGATCGTGAATTCGTTTAATCGCTTCAGCTAGAACCGGCGCAATACTTACTACGCTGACTTTCCCTGATTCTATCGCTCCTGCGCTTAACGGAATTGTGTCTGTGACAAAAACCTTCTCGATACGGCTTTCTTTTAAACGAGCGATAGCTGGTCCTGAAAAAACCGGATGAGTTGCAATTGCGAACACTTGTTTTGCCCCATTTTTCAATAGGCTGTCAACAGCTTGTGTTAAAGTTCCTGCAGTATCTATCATATCGTCGACAATCACGGCCGTTTTGCCAGTGACATCGCCAATTAAATGCATAGCTTTGGCTTCGCCTGGAGCTGATCTACGTTTATCCACGATTGCGAGGCTCGAATTGATTCTTTTGGCAAAAGCGCGGGCTCTTTCCACCCCTCCGGCGTCTGGACTCACTGTGACAAAGTCTTCGCCTTCGCCCATTTGTTCCTTCCAGGCGCGAGCTAAAGTTGGAATGGCAAATAAATGGTCTACGGGGCAGTTAAAAAAGCCTTGAATTTGAGCAGAATGAAGGTCGATCGAGATAATGCGACCGGCACCGGCCGTTGTTAATAAATCGGCCATACATTTTGCTGAAATCGGAGCGCGAGGAGCTACTTTACGATCTTGGCGGGCGTATCCGTAATAAGGGATAACGGCTGTGACCGAGGCTGCCGATGCACGTTTAAGAGCATCCAACATGATAAAAAATTCCATGTAACTTTGGTTAACAGGGGTACAGGTGCTTTGGATCACGAAAACGTCTGTGCCGCGAACGCTCTCTTTGATTTCGACCTGGGTTTCGCCATCAGAGAAGTTGTTCACTTGGCTTTCTCCGAGGGGAACCTGCAGAATTTCACAAACGGATTTGGCTAAAGCTTGATTTGAATTACCAGAAAATATTTTGAACTTATTTTTGTGTGGCATATTTTTTTCCGCGTGTTTAAGATATCTGAAGTTATTAGAAACAAGATATTATACAGAGGAATGAAATGCAAACGACAATTAAATCTGTCTATAGAAACGCAGCTCAATATTTAGATAAAGACATCGAATTATCAGGTTGGATCCGCAAAATTCGCGATCAAAAAAACTTCGGTTTTATTGAATTAAATGATGGAAGTTTTTTTAAAGGACTTCAGATCGTTTTTGACCAAAAATTGTCTAATTTTGATGATATTTCGAAACTGTCGATTTCATCTTCAATTTCAATTAAAGGTAAATTAGTTAAGTCGCAGGGCGCCGGGCAAGAGTTCGAAGTCAATGCAACGGAAATTACAGTTTTCCAAAAAGCGGATCTTGAATATCCCTTACAAAATAAACGTCATAGCTTTGAATTTTTGCGTGAAATTGCTCACTTAAGACCACGTACAAATACATTCTCGGCGGTGTTTCGTGTTCGCTCTGTTTTAGCTTACGCTATTCATAAATTCTTCCAGGAAAATGGATTCGTATACGTGAATACACCGATCATCACAGGAATGGATGCCGAAGGCGCAGGGGAAATGTTCCGTGTATCAACTATGCCGATGGATAAAGTTTCTAAAACTCCGGATGGTAAAATTGATTACTCGAAAGATTTCTTCGGAAAAGAAACTCACTTAACAGTCAGTGGTCAGTTGAATGGGGAAACTTTCTGTTCCGCTTTCAAAAATATTTATACTTTCGGACCGACTTTCCGCTCTGAAAATTCAAATACGTCTCGTCACGCGGCTGAATTCTGGATGATTGAACCAGAGATCGCATTCGCTAATTTAGAAGCGAATATGGAGCTTGCGGAAGACATGATTAAGTACATTATCGACTACGTAATGAAAGAATGTCCGGAAGAAATGGAATTCTTTAATCAGTTCGTAGAAAAAGGTTTATTTGATAAATTGAAAAACGTTACTTCGAATAAATTCGCACGTGTTACTTATACGGAAGCGGTCGATATTTTATTGAAATGCGGTAAAAAATTCGAATACGAAGTTAAATGGGGTATCGATTTACAGTCGGAACATGAACGTTATTTAGCGGAAGAACATTTTAAAAAACCAACTTTCGTGACGGATTATCCGAAAGAAATTAAAGCCTTTTATATGAAGCTCAATGCCGATAATAAAACAGTTCGTGCGATGGATTTATTAGCTCCGGGAATTGGTGAAATTATCGGGGGATCTCAGCGGGAAGACAACCTTGAAACATTGATTGAAAAGATGAAAGCGATTGGTCTTCATGTGGAAGATTACGCGTTCTACACGGATCTTCGTAGATACGGAAGTTTCCCTCACGCAGGCTTCGGTTTAGGCTTTGAACGTATGTTGATGTACGTGACGGGAATGACGAATATTCGTGACGTAATTCCATTCCCAAGAACACCTAAAAACGCCCTTTTCTAGGATCTACATCGTCACCTGTCAGAATGTTTAAAAGCCCTAGGGCTGAACTGCAATCTGACAGGTGATTTTACAGGAACGTGGCTTGCTTTAAATAAGGCTGAATTTCGTCGTTCAAAAGTAAGCTTAATAAATCATCTTACATTCTATTTTTTTGAGCACTTCTACTGCTTAGGACATGATCTTACTGTTAGGATCAAGTTAAGATTTCATTTAAGAAAAATTTGAGCTACGCGGCAATCTATGCGAATTCACAATTCAATTGAAAAACTCTCTGAAGTTTATTCTGATAGGGATACATCACAGTTAATTTCATATTGAGGGGTCGTATATGAAAATCATCAAGTTAGTTCGTTCATCTTTATTTCAATGTATGATCGCGTCTTCAGTTTCTTTATTTTTAGCTCAGTCTGCACAGGCTTGGGGTTTAATTGGTCATCACACTTCGGCGCAAGTGGCTTATGATATTTTAACAGCGCAAAAATCTCCGGCTTTAAAACAAATTCAAGCTGTTCTCAAGCGTGATGATTTCGTTACATCTTCAACTTGGGCTGATGAAATTCGTGGTTCAACAACGGAAGACTGGAAAAAAACAGTTTGGTATCACTTTGAAAAAATGAACGATGCAGATAAGTATTTGCCTTATTTGAAGGCTCAAGAAGGTGACGTAAAAACACGTGGTGGAGTCGTAACAGCTTTGCTGGCCGGCGAAACGATGTTGAAAGACCCAAAGGCTTCCGACACAAATAAAAGTAACGCTTTAAAATTCATTATTCACTTTATTGGTGATATTCACCAGCCTCTTCACACGGGTCGTGTCGAAGATAACGGTGGGAACAAAGTCGACGTTAAGTGGAATGGGTTTGATTTATCTCTTCACCAAGTTTGGGATTCTCAAATCATCGCTTACGGACATAAAAATTTATTCGCTAAAGGCAGCAAATCAGAACAAGTGAAAGCTTACGCTGATTTCTTGGAAGCTAAGTTTAAAACGGCGACTTTACCTGATGAAAATAACTTAAAATATGATGACTGGTTGAATGAATCATTAGTTCCTCGTCCAGATGCTTATAAGTACAAAGACGAAGACGCTCGTAAATACACGGCTCGTTTTATCGACGTGGTGGATATGCGTGTGTACTTAGCTGGGGTTCGTATTGCTTACACAATGAATCGTTTATTCCCAGGTTACGATGGTATTTCTGCTCCAACAGCAGCGGGCCAAGTGAAGCAAGATAACTTCCGTAACCAAGTGGTTTCGATCTCTGGTGATATCGCGAAGTTGATCGATTTAACTCCAGCTCCATTACAAGAAAACTAGGTTTATCGTGTCACAAGTTCTTAAATCACAAATTATTGAGGGTATCGCGGAAGTCGACTGTCAGCAGGTGTTTAGTAAGCTGGCTGAACTTCCAGGAAGCGTTAAGTTGATTGACGTGAGACGTCCTGATGAATTTGGAGCAGAACTAGGACACATTGATGGGGCACAACTCATCACTTTAGGCCCTGATTTAGTTCAATATTTAAATACAGAAAGCAAAGACCAAGAAATCGTTTTTGTTTGTCGCAGTGGCGGCCGTTCAGGCTCAGCTACCTATGAAAGTGCGCGCATGGGATTTACGAAAACCATGAATTTAACAGGTGGAATGTTAGCCTGGAATGCGCATAAATTCCCAGTCATAAAAGCTTGAGTTTGATCTGATTCGACTATCTAATGTCGTATGAAAAAAATCATACTTACATTGAGCCAATTTTTTAAAAACATCTTCGGTCAATTCCAATACAGTGGGCCTACTTGGGCGAAGAAAATAAAAACTTTTATTCAAAATAAAATCGCAACAAATCCGCAGTTGTATAAAAAGAATTTTTATAGAGTCTTGGGTTTGGCAGCAGTTGTTGTCGCAGGTCTTGTTGGTAAACATTACTATGATAATCGTCCACGTCCTGATGCGGTTAGTTTCAAGGTGTCGGCGATTTCAAGTTATTACTTTGAAAAGCCAGAAGCTCGTCCTTTATTTTTAACGTTTGATAAATCAGTCGCTAACGTGAACATGATTGGGAAAGCTTTAAACAATGAAGTTCAACTGAAACCTGAAATCAAAGGGCAGTGGATTTGGGTTTCAGATAAAGAATTAAAATTTACTCCGCTCAGTGAAAAAGGAAAATTAGACTGGCCGATCGGGCAGAAGTTTACGGGAACGATCAGTCGTAAAGTTTTATCTCCGAATGTTGAGTTATTAGATAATGATTTTGAATTTGAAACCGAGAATATCAAAGCCACTGTTTCGGATTCTTCTTTCTATCAAGATCCACGTTTCCCAGATAATAAAAAGGTCGTTGCGACTTTCAGATTTAATTATCCGGTTGATACGGAAAGCTTGAAAAAAAGACTTCAACTTTTAGAAAAAGTTGAAAGTGGTTTTGAAGGTAAATCGAAATATGAAATCACGACGTCGTTTGATGAATTAAAATCGAAGATGTATGTGACGTCATCGAATATTAAAATTGATAATTCGAATAAGGATTACAAATTTGTTTTAGATAAAGGTTTTTCATCTATCTTTGGAGGACATGCGCAGGATTCGGCAGTGGCTTCGATTCAAGTTCCTTCTTTATATGACTATTTCAAAATGACGTCGGTTGGAATCGTGATCGTTCGTAATGAAAAATTCGAATCTGAGCAAATTCTTCGTTTAGAGAATATTTCTGAAATTGCCTCAGAAGAGCTAGGTAAGGCGCTACAAGTGTACGAGCTTCCTTACAATAGCTTAGATCCTTCAGAACAAGAGAAAAAACAAAAGGGACCTTACCGTTGGCATAGTGTTTCGGAAGTAACCAGCGAAGTTTTGGCGAAATCTAAAAAAGTTGAAATGAAAGTGATTCCAACCGAACAAGCTATTTCGCTTCAGCATTCTTATCGCTTTAGCGTAGCTCCGGGGCGTAGTCTTTATGTGAAGATTCCGAAAGATACGACTTCGTTTGGTGGATTTAAATTAAAAGAAGATTCGGAAAAAGTGATCTTTGTTCCTCAGTATCCATCGGACTTACAAATCATGGGTAAAGGCTCTTTAATTCCATTATCTGGTAGTAAGCAGCTCTCATTAGTGTCTCGCAATATTAATAAAATCGCCTACGAAGTGAAACAAGTTCGCATGGAGCAAGTGAATCACTTAATCCCAGGCCTTGTGGGTGATTACGCGAAACCTGATAGTTATGAAATCCGCGAAGATCGTATTTCTGAACAAACTCGTGGTGAAATTCCATTAGTGAATAAGAATCCGCAGAAATCACAGTTTAGTTCGATTGATCTCTCTTCTTTTGTAACGGCTGGTAAAAAAGGTTTATTCCTGATCAATGTCAGTTCGAAAAATTCTCCTGAGTCAGTATCTGATAGAAGATTCGTGATCTTAACGGATATCGGTATGATCGTTAAGAAAACGGTTTCAGGTCAATTTGAAGTGTTCGTGCAAAACATCAGTACAGGACATCCGGTGGCTGGTGCTAAAGTCAGCGTGATGGGGCAGAATGGAATTAACGTTCTGAGTTCTGATTCTAATGCGCAAGGTATGGTGAGCTTTCCGAATTTAAAAGATTTTAAAAATGATAAGTATCCGATCGCTTTCGTGGCGCAATCGGGGGAAAGTATTTCGTTTGTTCCTTATGAATCGTATTCTCGTGAATTAGATATGACGAGTTTTGATATCGGTGGAATTTATGATTCATCAGAATCAGATGAACTTAATGCTTTTATCTTCTCGGATCGTGGAATTTACCGTCCTGGTGAAACAGCGGATTTCGGTTTGGTGGTTCGCTCTAAAAACTGGGGTAAGGCATTCACGCAAATTCCGGTGGATATCGTGATTCAGAATGCTGGTGGTCAGGATGTATCGAAGCAAACGATTAAAGTCAGTTCGAACACCATGGATTCTGTGAATTTTAAAACGGAAGATTATTTCCAAACGGGTCAATACACGATCTATGCTTACGTGAAAGATAAATTTAAGAATCAAATGATGATCGGAAGCCAAACGTTCCAAGTGGAAGAGTTTGTTCCCGATCAAATTAAAGTTCGTACGTCTTTATCTCAGATGAATGCTGAAGGCTGGGTTAAACCGAAAGATTTAAAATTAAATTTAACAGCGTTTAATCTTTACGGGAAGCCGGCTACAGAAAGACTGGCGAAATCAAGACTTCGTATTCGTGCGGCTGATGTGTATTTCAAAAAATGGAAAGATTATTACTTTAATGTGCCTAAACCGAATCAATTGGAAATTCAGGACAGTTTACCTGAGTTAAAAACCAATGGTAACGGGGAAGCGGAATGGATATTGAATTTAGATTCATTGGAAAAATCCATCTACCGTATGAATGTTGATTCTGAAGTATTTGAAACTGAGGGTGGAAAAAGTGTTAAAGCACAGTTAAGCCAATTAGTTTCTAATCAGGATTATTTCTTAGGATTTAAAGCCGCTCAGGGTTCTGTATCGGATTTCTCATTTATTAAGAAGTCAGTTCCAGCTTCATTAGATTTAATTACGGTGAATTCAAAACTAGAAGCCGTCGCTTCAAAAGACATCGAAGTAACGATGATCGAGAAGAAGCCCACTTCAATTTTAACTAAGCTTCCGAATGATACCTACGCTTATCAAACTGTTTATAAAGAGAATGTACTTAAGACGTTTAAATTGAATGTGAACGCTAAAGCGACGAATTTAAAATTAGACACGGAAACAGTGGGCGAATTTATCTTAGTCTTTAAAGATGCCGATAAAACGGAATTAAATCGTTTGGTTTATAATGTGGTTGGAAATGCTGATTTAGAGCGTGGTTTAGAAAAATCATCTTTACTAAAATTAGGTTTGAATAAAAAAGATTATAAACCGACAGAAGAAATCGAAGTGCAGATCAAGGCTCCGTATGCTGGAGCAGGTTTGATCACGATCGAACGCGATAAGGTTTATGCTACGAAATGGTTTAAAGCTTCTGGTAAAAGTACAGTTGAGAAAATTCAAATTCCAGTAGGACTTGAGGGACAAGCTTACGTTGTCGTAACGATGCTGCGTGATCAAAAATCCGAAGAGATTTACACGTCACCGTTGTCGTACGGGGTGGCGTCTTTTGCGATTGATCTTGAGGCTCGTAAATCTAAGATTGATATCTCGGCTCCGGATAAAGTTAAGCCAGGTGAGAAATTAAGTTTCAAAGTTAAAGCGGATCAAAAAACTAAAGCGGCTATTTACTTAGTTGATGAAGGTATCTTGCAAGTGGCTAGTTACAAGCTTCCTCAACCGTTGAATTACTTCTTCCAGAAGAAAGCGCTTCAAGTGGCTACGGCGCAAATCTTAGATCTTGTGATGCCAGACTTCAATCAGCTAGGCGTTCATGCCGCCGGCGGTGATGAAGCGGCTCGATTAGGTCAAAGTATTAATCCGTTTAAACGTAAAGGTATTCCTCCGGTAGCTTACTGGGTGGGTATTAAAGATATCGGAGCTGAATGGAGTACGTTCCACTATCAGGTACCAGATCATTTCAACGGAAATTTAAAAGTCATGGTAGTAACGGCAGATGATCGTAAGCTGGGTTCAACATCGACAGATGTGAATGTGCGCGGTGATTTTATTATCAGTGCGACGGCTTCAAGCTTTACGGCTCCTGGGGATGAATTTGAAATCAACTTGATCATCGCTAACCAATTAAAAGACAGCGGTGCGGATGCTAAAGTTGAATTAGATATTCAAACGGATAATGGTTACACCTTAGTTGATAAGAAAATTGAAGCTTTAGCTATCCCTGAAAATAAAGAGAAAAGCTTTAACTTTAAAATTAAAGCGACAGAGAATTTAGGATCTCATCCGATTGTAGTAACAGCTGGAATTGGGGCTAAGAAGGCTAAAGTTGAAATTAATATTTCGAATCGTCCTGCGGTTCCGCATCAGCAAAAAATTGATTGGATTGCACTTCAGGATAAAGCGGTTGAATTAAAACCAATGACGAATGTGCGCCCTGAATTCAAAAAGAACTATTTACAAGTTCATACATCGGTTCAAGATTTGATTAAGCCGTTTGAATCGTTCTATGAAATTAATGATTATCTTTGCACGGAGCAAATTGCCAGTCAGTTGATGCCTTTAGTTTTAAAAAATGAAAAGAATAAAGACGAAGTGTCTAAGGTGAATCGTTTGATCTCATTACTTCGTGCGCGTCAACAAACGGGCGGATCATTTGCTTTATATCCAGAGCAAGAAGAAATTCAGGCAGACACCAGCCTTCATTTAGGTATGGTGTTCTTGTACATGCAGGAAAAAGGTGAGCCGTTGCCTGCGGATATGTGGAATCGTTATGTCAGTGGATTGAAATCAGATTATAATCAGACTTCGTCTTCGACAGATCTTTATCGTAAAGCTAAGGCCATTTATATTTTACTTCGTACGCAGTTTGTTCCTAAAACTGATTTGAAAAATATGGCGAATATATTAAATGATAAAGCGTCGAATAAAACAATAGCTTCAGTCACAGCTTATTACTTAGCGGCCAGCTTCAAGTTAGCGCAACAAGAGGACCTAGCTCAAAAAGCTTTAGCTTTGGCTGAGAAGAACCAAGCTGTGAAGTTAAACGATCAATTCTCGTTTGATGATAGCGAAGAGTTTGAAATTGCGGCCTTATTGATGCGTCACTTTGGTAAATCTGCGGATGCCTTCTCAAGTTCAACTTTCTTAAAATTAATTGATCGTGCCAATTCGCGTGCTTTAAATACTTATTCATCAAGTTATTTATT
>CAZXZW010000063.1:0-2409 GCA_964645745.1 uncultured Bdellovibrio sp. | reverse complement strand
GTCGTGACTTTAACCAATGGAAATCCAACGCCGATGTTATTGACCTATGTGCAAGCGGGTTTTGATTCTACAGATAAAATGGCTGAGAAGGCGAACGGGATTGAGATTTCTCGTACGTTCACAGACGATAGTGGTCAGGCTGTGACCTCAGCGAATATCGGATCTGAATTAACGGTTAAGATCCGTGCTCGCACGAATTTGAAAAAGTATTCATCGATTTTGATCAGTGATTTATTGCCGGCTGGTTTTGAAGTGGTTTTAAATTCAGTTCGTAAAAATAAGTTAGATGCGGAATCGACGGGTGATTCAGGTTCGGAAGAATCAGGCGAAGAAGCTCCTATTGAAACAGGTGAAGAAGGGGCTTCTGCATGGCCACTTCGCTTAATGGTGAATCGGGCCTATGCTGAATCGGTAGCGGCGGGAGCCAATATTCCAGCTATGGCTACAGACTTAATCGATGTGCGTGAAGACCGTGTTAATATTTATGTGTCACTGGATCAAGATATGAAAGAGTACACTTATAAAATTAAAGCTATCGCTAAAGGTAAATTCGTAGTTCCAGGCATTTATGCACGTGGACTGTATCGTACAGATTTGAACGGCCAAGGCGCTTCAGGAACGATTGAAGTTAAATAAGTTTAAACTTCTTTTTGCAGTTATTTTTTTATGTGGGATCATTCACTTGGTCTCAGCCTATGTGCTGCGTGGAGATTTGTTAGAGCAGAAACCTTTTTCGCAGCAGTTTTACGATCGAAACGGAACTTTGCTGCGTTTGACTTTAGCCGGGGATGAAAAGTACCGCATCAAAACAGATTTAAAGGATATTGATCCCAAGCTTGTTCAAGCTTTTTTAAATAAAGAGGATCAGTATTTCTATTGGCATGTGGGATTTAATCCGATCAGTCTTGTTCGTGCATTTTATGCGACTTACGTTGCGCACGATATGAAACAAGGGGCCTCGACAATCACGATGCAGGTTTCAAGATTACTTTATCCTGAAACGACCAGAACGATTACTGGAAAACTGAAACAAATTTTTCAAGCGGCGAAGATTGAATTTTTATATACTAAAGACGAGATCATCTCATCTTATTTAAACTGGGCCCCATTTGGAAGTAATATCGAAGGTGTTGGAGCGGCTTGTTTCTTCTATTTTAGTAAAAGCTGTCAGACATTGTCAGAGCAGGAAGCTCTGTACTTAGTGCAAATTCCACAAAGTCCTCAAAAATTTACCTCTACGGCCAATGAACATAAGAGAAATATTCTTTTCCGTGCGCCTCACTTTGTCGATTACTTATTACAAACAGGAATTGAAGCTAAGAAAATCAATACGACGTTAGATTTTAAGTTAAACAGCGAAGTTCAAAATATTGCTGAGAAATATTTTGAAACACAAAGCTCGCTTGGAATTAAGAATTACTCGATCATTATTGTCGATTCGAAGACTAATGATGTTTTATCTTATATTGGATCAGCTGATTATTTTAATGCGGATATCAAAGGACAGATTGATGGCAATCGCAGTTTAAAATCGCCGGGCTCGACTTTAAAACCTTTTATCTATGCCTTAGCTTTGCAGCAGGGTTTAATTCATGAAAAGACTTTATTAAAAGATATTCGTATGTCTTTTGGTGGAGTTAATCCTGAAAACTTCGATGAGCAGTTCTTGGGACCGATTGCAGCCGATCAGGCTTTGATTATGAGTCGAAACTTACCAGCCGTCGATTTATCGATGAAACTTCAAAGTCCTACACTATATGAATTCTTAAATGGAAAGAGTTCGATGAAGTTCAGGGATGAAAAGTATTATGGATTATCTCTCGCTTTGGGTGGCGTAGAATTTTCTATGATAGATTTAGTTAAGCTTTATTCAGCATTGGGACAGCAAGGTCGCTATTATGATTTGAATTTGGTTATGAATCATAAAAAAGCTTTGCCGCAAAATATTCTCACTCCTGAATCGGCCTACGTGGTCATGCAGATGTTGAAAAAGAATCCGCGAACGGAAAGTACTATTTTTCAAGATTTAACGAAATCAAATTTACCGGTGGCTTGGAAGACGGGAACTTCGAAGTCCTATAAAGATGCGTGGACCATTGGGCTTATGGGGAAATATACGGTCGGAGTTTGGTTCGGGGATAATGATAAAGCGATTAATCCTGCGCTTGTGGGTCGTAATATGGCCGCTCCGTTGTTTTTTCAGATCTATGATTTAATTAAGAATTCTAAAAAGTACAGTGCTCATCAAGAGGATCCAACTTGGATGTCTCGTATGGGGTTAAATATTAAGTCTGTTCACATTTGTAGTTTATCGAAAAAAATTAAAACGGATAACTGCGGACATCAAACGGAAGCTAGTCTTTTTATTCCTACGGTATCTCCGATTGAAACGTGTCAGATGCATCGTAA
>CAZXZW010000062.1:6118-12680 GCA_964645745.1 uncultured Bdellovibrio sp. | reverse complement strand
AAGAAAAAGTGGGGCGACCAACGGGGCTCGAACCCGCGACAACCGGAATCACAATCCAGTGCTCTACCAACTGAGCTATGGCCGCCACAAAAAGTAAAAAATAATAAGTTCATAATTTATAATGAATAGACCTCGTTTTTGCAAGGCTATTCATTATAAATGCACTTATTTTGAACAACTACTTGATTAGAGATTTCTTTAAATCAGCTAATTTGTCGTCCGAAGGCTTGCCGAACCAGATCGCGAATAAGTCAGTTACGAAAGCTTCACTGCCAGTGATCGTTTTGATTGAACCGTCTGGGCGTTTAACGAATAAAGTTGCCGTTGTGTCTTTCCAAGTCGCTAAAAGCGAGAAAGCTTGGCCTTTTTCGAATTCTTTAACTGATGAAAGTTCAGCCATTAATTCAGACATTTCTTTTGATAAATTATTCACGTCTAAGCCGTTGTGTTCAAGAGCTTCTTTGAATGAGTCCGTGATTTTTGTTCCCGCAAGATCGCGAGCCATCGTTAATTTTAATTCAACTGCACTGGCTTTTTTCAGAGATGTTAAAATACCATCTTCTGTTTTGTCTAATTTGCTAGGTTCAGCGGCGAAGAATTCAAGAACGTAAACTTTAACAGTGGCTAATCCGAAGACTTTCTTTTTTCTGATACCGTGGTTCACCATTTTAAGGTCAGTGTTTTTTCCTTGGTAGAATAAAGACGAGTAGCTGCTTACTTTAACGTCTTCGAAAGTGATTTCAGAAATTTTATCAGTGATGCTAGGGTCAGCTGGAGTCGCAGCTGATTTATCAGCAGAAACTACGGCACCCGGTGTAATTTTAGTAGGTTCAGCGCCTTTTTTTGCATAAGCTTGAAAGCCGAATTGCAATAAAACTAATACGATTAAATTCATTTTTTTCATGGTGCTCCTTTAGTTTTCTAACTTGAATATTCATGGTGGTTAACTATAAACATAGTGTCAAGCCTATACTAAAGCTTGTAAATGGGAAATCCAATGTCATCATGAATATTCATCAATAAAAGAGGGTTATATGAAGCAAATCAGTTTAGTTTTTACTATGATATTAATGGCATCTACATGTGTTATCGCGAAGCCTATGCCGCAGCGTTTAGGTGTTGGGGTGAAAGATAATACAAGTCAAAGTATCCCTTCGTTGACGGCGCTTTATAACGTTAATAATGATTTTGCTTTCTTTGGTGGTTTTGGTTTTGATACTAAAAAAGATTATTCAACAATGGAAATCAATGCAGGCGTTCGTCACGTTATTTTTCATGAAGCGAATTTACACTTTTATACTGCTGGACAATTTGCCATCGTAAATCTTGAAGATCCTATCAACGGAAAACAAAATGGTTTCGAAGTAAACGCGCTTATCGGAACTGAATTTTTCTTCGCTGGCTTAGAAAACGTCGGTTTCTCGTTCGAAGGTGGAGTGGGGCTTTCTTCTTATAAAGAAACTCGCGTACGCACGATCGGTGATCATCCGTTAAAAGCCGGAATTTTATTTTACTTCTAATTTAAACGAACTCTAACTAAAGGAACTTTTATGTCTAAAAAAATAATTCACACAGATCACGCTCCAAAAGCTGTAGGACCATATTCTCAAGCTGTTATGCTTGGAGACATGTTGTACTGTTCAGGTCAGATCCCTATCGATCCGAAAACACAAGACGTTTTCACGGGTGATATCAAGACTCAAACGGAAATGGTTTTATCAAATATCGACGCTGTTTTAAAGGCGGCTGATTTAAATTTCTCTCACATTGTTAAAACAACTATCTTTTTAACTTCAATGTCTGATTTCGCTACGGTAAATGAAATTTACGCGAAAAAATTCCCTTCAAATCCACCGGCACGTTCAACGATCCAAGTTGCAGCGTTACCAAAAGGTGTGAATGTTGAAATTGAAGTTTTAGCTAACAAGAACGCTTAGTTTTAAATGCTGATCATCAAAAACAGTAAATGGTTTAAACGAAAAAGAACGATTATTATTTCGTTAGCCATTATTGTTTTTGCTTTGGTTGTTTATTGGAAGACTGACCAAATTATTTCTGAACCCGAAAATCTTTGGGGCAATAATGAAATTTCAGCAGACTGTGGGGTAGTATTAACCGGTGCCCCGGGGCGTCTGCGCGAGGGCTTTGAACTTCTAGCCGAAAAGAAAATTAAAAAATTAATTGTATCAGGCGTGTATAAAGATGCGCGTATGATCGAAATCTTTCCGTACTCAGGTTATTATCCAGAAGTCAGTCTTGAAGATATTTATTTAGAAAAAAGATCTGAAACGACTTTTGGAAATGCTCGTCACAGTATGAGCTTAGTTGAAGGACTTCGTTGTCGCGACATTATTTTGATCACGTCGCAAATCCATATGCATCGTGCGCACTCTATCTTTAAAATCGTTTATCCGGATTCGATGACGATTAAAAAGTTAACTTTACCGAACACCAGATCGGAATCAGGGTTATCAGGACTGGCCATAGAGGTAGCTAAGTCATTATTCTACTACATCGTTGGTCTAGCTGAGTACTTTAATATTTAAGCGATTGTCTCATTCGTCCGACATGAATGTATGGACAAAAATCAACAACTCGAAGTTAATGAAATCAAATTAGAAAACGTCACTTTAAAAGTTTCAGAAAATCATGATCCAATTTTACAATCTGTGGATTATAGTTTGCCAACGGATGAAGTGTTACTGATTGAGTCTTCAAATCATCATAATGCCACTATGTTTTTAAAACTTTTAGCGGGTCGAGCCGAATTAGCCGGTGGAAAAGTTTTATGGAATGATGAGAGCGTCTTTACTAGTGATAGTTCGTTCGATCCACGCGATAGCATGGGTTGTTATTTTGAAACGTTCCGTGCGGGAAATAAAGAAACTTTTGAATCGATTTTATTAGAAGATTTAGGTCAAGAAGAGTTCGATTTCGTGATGGACTACTTTGATCTTACGGATAAAGAAACGGCGCCTTTAAAAGGGATGGCTTACAGTTTCCAAAAGTTGGCTTATTTGATTAAATCAGCGGCCAGCAACAAACAAGTTTTAGTTTTAGAAGACCCGGCTTCGGGTTTAGATGAATCGCAGTGGTTATGCTTCTTGGATTTCATTCAAATGCAGCAACGCCGTGGGTTCTTACGTCATATCTTCATGAGCAATCATCATCCAACAGCTATGCGTCATATCGGGCATAATCGTATCTTCTTGGAAGACGGTTTAATCTACATTGATGAAGAGGTTAACACCAAGAAAGTCAGCCATTTTTAGTTGGCCTTTTTGAGATCTTCAGCCACAATAAGATCTCATGATGGAAAA
Organism: uncultured Bdellovibrio sp.; assembly: GCA_964645745.1. Lineage (GTDB taxonomy): Bacteria > Bdellovibrionota > Bdellovibrionia > Bdellovibrionales > Bdellovibrionaceae > Pseudobdellovibrio. The sequence goes on along the minus strand of CAZXZW010000062.1, from coordinate 9,360 downwards.
GTCCTTAAGTCTCTTTTTTCTTAAAAAATTAATTTTATCTCCGCGCTCGGGATCACTGATGCGCCGAATTTCTTTTCTTTCATTCTTTGCTGTTTTATTAAGTGTGATGGTTTTCTTAATTGTTTTATTCGTCATGAATGGAATGAACAAAAGCATCCAAAGCCGTATCATTGAATTAGATCCTAACATCACGGCCTACTTCAAAGATTCAGAAGAAGTTAAGCTGGATGAAAACCCGATGTATCACGGATTGAGATTTGATTCCTACGACTTGATTGTGCGTACGGTGGATGGTCAATTCCGCGGGGCCAATGCGATCGGATATAAACAAGAAGATTTTCAGTTCTGGTCAGATAAGCTTTCTGCGTTAAGAAAAAAATCTCGAGATTTCCAAGCTTTTGATGAGGATTCATCATCGGAATTAGCTGAAGGTGAAATTGCAATTGGTGTAGATATCGCTCGAAGTCTTGGATTGCTTGAAGGGGATCAAGTGAATTTGATTCCTATCGAAACTTTGTTGCTCAGTCAAACAGAGCGTCCTTTGTTTGAGAAAGTAACGATTAAAAAAATTATCACATCGGATCTTCCAGATTTGGATGCGAATGCGGTTTTCTTTAATCGCGATCTATCGCTTAAAACTTTCAAAGCTAGTCTTTCAAAAGTGTCGGGTTATCACTTTTGGTTGAAGAATCAAGATGATTTAGATACAGCGATTGCGGATTTAAAAACTCATTCATTTAAAAGTGTTGAAAGCTGGAAAGAAAAAAATTCGAGTTTATTTTTTGCCTTATTGATGGAAAAAACCATGATCGGTATTTTCCTAGGTTTGGCTGGGTTGATTGCATCGACTTCGATCTTAACGGTTTTAGCGCTGATCATGTCGCAAAAGCAAAGTGATATCGCTATTCTTAAAACTTTGGGTTTGTCGAATAAAAGAACTTTGCTGTTATTTACGCAGATGGGTTTATGGATTTCACTGTCGGCGATCTCTGTTGGGACAATTTTGGGGCTGTCGGTGAGTTATTACCTCGAGAAAAATCCTTTACAGGTTTTGCCGCATATTTATTACGACGCAAGTATCCCGGCCTATGTTGATTTGCGTTTCGCAGGTATTGTTCTCGTGGTATCAACTATCTTAGCGTTCTTAGGTTGTTATTTCCCGTCGCGTACGACGTTAAATATTCAGCCCGCTATTTTATTAAAACAAAAAAACTAACTCTTTAGGCTGGGATGCTCTGAGCTTCAGAACTAATTAGACTGATAAGTTAAAGTCACGTAAGGCCTCATTTAATGAGGTCTTTTTATTTGTGGATTCTTTACGTTGACCAATAATCAACGCCGCAGGAACACCGTAGCTGCCAGCCGGGTAGTCCTTCGTTTCGAATCCAGGAATCACCACGGAATTTTTAGGAACACGTCCTTTGTAAATTTTAGGTTCTTTGCCTGTCACATCAATAATTTTAGTCGACGACGTTAAAGTTACTCCAGCTCCAAGCACTACGCCTGATTCTAAGTGAACACCTTCCACCACGATACAACGACTTCCGATGAAGCAGTCATCTTCTACGATCACGGGTTGAGCTTGAACCGGTTCTAAAACTCCGCCCAGTCCCACACCGCCAGACAAGTGAACGTTCTTTCCCACTTGAGCGCATGATCCAACCGTAGCCCATGTATCAACCATCGATCCTGATCCAACGAAGGCACCGATATTTACATAAGACGGCATCAAGATCGCGCCCGATTCTACGAAAGATCCATGACGAGCAATCGCTAAAGGAACGACGCGAACGCCTTCAGAGCCAGTCCATTTTTTTACCGGAACCTTATCGAAGAAGTTGATGTCCGCTGACAAGTCGATGGATTTGTTCGTTGAAATTCTGAAATAAAGAAGGATCGCTTTTTTGATCCATTCGTGAGTGATCCAAGATCCGTCGGCTTGTTTTTCACAAACGCGGATTTTTCCAGAATCTAAATCGGCGATCACTTGTTGGATTTTAGATTTGTCATCGTCCGAAAAAGTAAAGCCAGCAACGTTAGCTTTATCAAATAAGTGGGGGATAAATTCATGTATCATAATTTTTCTCTATTTCTTGTACGTTTTTCGCTGCATTTCAAGCCAGCGATTAAAGCCGGAACGTGGATCTGAATAATTTTATCAAACGTGATGTCGCGTTCGATTTCGTAAGTTAAAGTGGGGATTTTATTTTCCACACTGCCGTAAGTTCCAAGTGATCCCGGTGTTGGGTAGCCGATATCAGGTTCAATTATGTAGCCTGTTAATTTTGCAATTTCAGCGGCTTCTGGAAGATCGCCGTTGGTATTCAACATCGGTTTCCATGAATGTAATGAATAGATCACGTCCGGTTTTTCATTTTTAATCCAGTCGACTAAAAACGCATTTTCAATTTCGCTCATGGCTTTGGGCCCTGGAAAATATCTTTCCGACGCCGCAACGGGAGACCAATCTTTTGTAGGAAGATTTCTGTTCAAATCGACTTTGTTAGAATTGCCACGAGTTTTCAGCAACATGCCTTCAGGATTAAACTCAGGGACTATAGTTAGATTGAGGTTTAAGTTAAAGTCATTTCTTAAGTATTCAATAAGGCCTTTGGCCGCCACGATACCTTCCGGTTCATCGCCATGGACGCCGCCAAGGACTAAAACTTTTACTAAAGAAGTGTTTTCGTGATTCCAACGGTAGCCGTGAATCGGAAGACCTAACGATGTGTGACCGAATTTAAAAAAATTAAATGTTTTCATTTCATCCCATGATTGGCTAGAATTTTAAAAATGTCCACAAAATCACAATCGCTTTTTAATTACGAACAAGATTCACTTTTTTTTAATGGCCATGCGTTATCCGAACACGCCGCGATTAAAAATTACCAACAGCCGGTGTTGATGCATTCACCTCAATTAGTTCAAGAAAGAATCAATTGGATCAAAGAGTGGAAAGGTCTAGGTCAGCTTCATTTTGCCGTAAAATCCAATTACGACGAAACTATTTTGAAGCTGATTCAAAAGAATGGTTGTGGGGTCGACGTGGTCAGCCTGGGGGAAATCCAGTTGGCGCTTCGTTGTGGTTTCAGCCCAAAAGATGTCATCTTTTCAGGCGTAGCTAAAACGGAAAAGGAAATCCGTTGGGCCATCGAAAACGAGATTTACCAGATTAACGTAGAAAGCATTTCGGAACTGAAGCGTATTCAAAAGTTATCAAATGAGCTGCAAAAGTCGGTAAA
>CAZXZW010000062.1:0-6018 GCA_964645745.1 uncultured Bdellovibrio sp. | reverse complement strand
TTTCGGAACTGAAGCGTATTCAAAAGTTATCAAATGAGCTGCAAAAGTCGGTAAAAATCGGTTTGAGGCTGAACCCGGAAGTTGATGCGAAAACTCATCCTAATATTGCCACCGCTTTAGAGGATTCAAAGTTCGGCTTGAATATGCGCGAGCTTCCAGAAATCGAAGCCTTATTAAAAGCGTCTCCGTTTGTTACTTTCAAATCAATAAGCTTTCATATCGGATCGCAGGTCATGGATGTATCCATTTACCGCGAAGCCATCTCAAAAATGAAACCAGTTTACTTAGATGTGAAAAGTCGTTTCCCTACGTTAGATCGTTTCGATTTAGGCGGTGGTTTAGGTTTAGATTACCGCGATCATAATTTAACTCACGATTACGATCGTTGGACAGCTCTTCGTAAAATTTACGAACAGGATTTAGCTGATATGAAAGATCATTTCATGGTTGAGATCGGCCGCTTCATGGTGGCGCGTTCGGCGGTGTTAGTAGCGCAAGTTCAATACATCAAGAAAACGAAAAATAAAACCATCGTGATCTTAGACGTGGGAATGAATAATCTTTTAAGACCGATGTTATATCAAGCCTTTCATCAAATTTATCCATTAAAGCAACGAGCAGGGAAACACCCTTACATGGTAGTAGGTCCGTTGTGTGAATCATCAGATGTATTCCATAATGATATTGAATTAAACGTATTACACGAAGGTGACTTCGTTGCTATCGGTGATGCGGGAGCCTATACGAAATCGATGGCTTCGAATTACAATATTCAGCCTGTGGCGAACGATTTTTACCTAGATTAAATAGAATAGAGATCTGGAATCGTCTTTTTTAAAGTCGGTTCTGGGTTATGTTCATTTGAAATCGATTGATGCGGTTCTTGGTTAGATTCATTTTGAAATTGATTGATATTGAATCGATCTTCTTTTTAAAGAAAACGTTAAAATAAGGATTAGAATTGGTACTTAGCGAAGGTGTCTTCTTTTAATTTTAAAAAGAAAAAAGACCTACTCAGGAATAGGCCATTCTATTCCTAATTTTAACGTTTTTTCACGAGTTGAATAAGGATCAGTATTTATGCTCATGCTTTTTGAGCCATGGTCGTAATAGTATTTTGTAACGCTTTTGAGGCCTTATTAGAAACGGCATTTTCCTTTAAAGTTTTCACTTCCAGAGAAGAAGTCGTTACCTTTTAAAACTGATTTAACTTCAGAGTCTGCATTTGATAAATGAGCTGTGTATTCGTAGACGCAGAAACCGATATCTTCGTGATTGCTCGTCAAAGTCACGTCAATTTTAGATACTGTAATTTTTTGAACGCTAACGCTGTTAAGACCTACGATTTTTTTATTTAAGCTGTCGAACGAAGTTACAACGTCAGCAATTTCAGCTGGAGTGGTGAGAGTTTTAGAAAAAGCGCTCGTGCTAAATAATAAAGTTGAGGCTGTAAGTAATGTTACTAATTTCATAAAAACTCCTTAATGATTAAATCACGGAAACAGTTTCGAAGACGATCTTGCTTTGCGTATAATTGCTTAAAAGCTGAGTCGATAATGTTTCAAACTGAACGCCGGCGTCCGTTAAATAAACTGTTAATTGTGTTTGCTGATTATTTTTTTCGGCCGATAAAATTTTACCGGTTTTGAAATCTTTTTCTAAAATTAAACTGATGGCATGTCCTGAATCGATCAGTTTTACAGAGGAAGGAAAAACTTTACCGATTGGTTTTTTTAATAACGGGTAGTGCGTACACGCTAGAACCACCGTATCGATATTTTTATTTTTAAGTTCGCTTAGATATTTTTCAGCGACTTGATCTGTCACAGGATCATCGTGCCAGCCCTCTTCAGCTAAAGGCACGAATAGGGGACAAGCTACGCTGAACACGTTGATGGTAGAATCTATTTTTTTAATTTTAACTTCGTAGTTGTTAGCTTTGATCGTGGCACGTGTAGCTAGAACAGCTACATTTTTATTTTTCGTAGTTTCAGCGGCTAGTTGTGAGCCGGGATCAATCACGTTGTAAACGGGAATCCCTTCAAACACCGATTCTGAAATTTGTGTTGAAGCGGTATTACAAGCTACAACGATAGCTTTTACTTTTTTAGATAAAAGAAAATTCATATTCTGTTCAGAATATTTACGAACCGTCGGAGCTGATTTGGATCCGTACGGTAAGCGTGCTGTATCGCCCAGGTATACGAAATTTTCATGAGGGAAAGCTTTTAGTAATTCACGCAAGACAGTTAAGCCACCGATGCCTGAATCAAATACTCCGATAGGGCGAGGATCAAATGTCGACACTTAAACTCCGTGTGCTTTCGATTCAGAGATTCCGTTCGGAGTCATCTCCATGAATAAAGTATTTTTTCTCATGTCTTCGATGGTTTGCGCATTGATGTAAGTCATACCACTGCGGATACCGCCCATAAGTTCATGAAGAACGTCACTGACGTGACCTTTAACTGTAACAAAAGTTGATTCACCTTCTGGAGCCATGCCTTGTGGCATGTCACCGCGCCAAGAGATTTGCGCTTTTTTAGAAGCCATACCACGGTATTGTTTTTTGCCGTTCACGATGTCTCCTGGTGTTTCGATTGTTCCTGATAACATTGAACCTAACATGATTGTGTCAGCTCCGGCTCCGAAAGCTTTCACCATGTCACCACTGGTACGGATTCCTCCGTCAGCGATAACAGGAACTCCGTAGCTTTGAGCCACTTCAGCGCAAAGAGCGATGGCTGTTAATTGTGGAACTCCACAGCCAGTAATAATACGAGTCGTACACATAGAACCTGGTCCGATTCCCACTTTGATAGCATCGGCTCCAGCTTCGATTAAGTCCACTGCCGCATCAGGCGAAGCCATGTTACCAGCGATCACCTCTAAGTCCGCGTAAGTATCTTTCAACCATTTTAAAGTTTCCATCATTTGAACCGAGTGCCCGTGAGCGATATCAATCGTCATCACGTTAACTCCAGCTTGAACTAAAGCCGCTGTTCTTTCTTTGAAATCAGCATTCACGCCGATACTCGCTGAAATGATTTTAGCTCCTGATTCTTTTACTTCGCGAATGTGAGCGACTTGCTGTTCAACATTCATGAAACGGTGAATGATACCTAATCCACCTAAGCTATTCATAGCGATCGCCATTTTCGCTTCAGTCACCGTATCCATGTTCGCCGATATAATTGGTGTTTCTAAAAATTTAGTTTTAGTCAGCCTTGATTTTAAAGAAGGATCGCGACGAGAACGTAATTCAGATTTTTTTGGCATAATTAACACGTCATCGAAAGTCAGACCGTGATTGCGATTTTTAATTTGTTCCCAGTTAAACATAAGTGACATCGGATGCTCCTTGTGAATCTGTGATGAAGTAATTTATAAATAATTTTAAAACAATATAGTGGAACAGTAAAGTGAAGATAGCCTCTAAGCCACAGTAAGCGGCAGCTGATACAGGATGTTTATCAAAAACAGTGTACTCGTCAAAAATCGTCGACGTGATCACTGGAATAATTAAATAGAAAAGTGTGACTAATAAATTCAACGTCATCCAGTGGTGTTTCGAAATCTCTTCTGATTTTTTCAGAGCATCAACTTTACCTTCATCGTATTCAGGCAAGAATAAAACCACGAAGGTTGTTAAGTAGTAGTAACTCATTTTGATTAGGCCCGGGATAATGAATAAAAAGCCCCATAAAATTGATACACCATAAGCACGCATCGTTTCTAAGACTGTTAACTCTAGTTTATCAATCAGGAATGATCCAAATTTGCGAAGTGAATTATTTTTTAAGGCATAAAGGCTGATGATCGCCACTAAGGTTGGAAATAAAATCGAGAGAACTAATGAAAGAGCGCCCCAAAACCAGATGTTTGAGCTGATGCCTTCGCTGGAACGGATAATGCTTTCGATTTGTTTGGTGGTAAATTGGTCGACTATACGATAAACCAGTGTAGCTAAAAAAATCAGCAAAAAGCTAGATTTTAGGGCCTTAAAATAACTGAGTTTATTAATCGTTGTCACAACGTGATTAAGGATTGATCGTAAACTGAATTCAGTCAATGCGTGACCGATATTTTTCTACAAAAACTATAGATTATTTCTTTTAAAAGTACGTGACAAACCAGGGCTCAATCATTAACTTAGTCTTTCACGTTTTTATATTACGCGTGCCTCGGTGGTGAAATTGGTAGACACACAGGACTTAAAATCCTGAGCTTCGTTAACACGGGCGTGCCGGTTCGAGTCCGGCCCGAGGCACCATTTTTTTCTTATATATCCCAAGCCTAAAAACTTGGGATTTTTTTTTGTCCAAAATCTGCGGCGCTTGACAAAACTTACCAGCACTTTCATTCTGCAAACGAATTATGAGACCATCTAAAGTAGCCAATTTAATGAATCTAGCTGAAGTCGTTGCACAACGTTCTCACGATGCGCAAACTCACGTCGGCGCCTTGCTTGTGTCGAACAAGACGGGTGCGATCCTAGCTACGGGTTTCAATGGCTTTGTTCGCGGAGCCAACGACAAAGAGCTTCCCAACACGCGTCCGGATAAATACCCTTACATGGTTCATGCTGAACAAAACTTAATAGCGAATTGTGCACGTCACGGTATTTCAATGGATGACTGTACGGTGGTTTGTACGCATTCACCATGTGTTGTTTGTATGAGATTATTATTTCAATGCGGAATCACTGAAGTTTTATTTAAAGTTTCGTACACAGATTCTGAAAAAATCAAAGAGATGAAAGACATTAAAGTCATCGAAATCCCCACTGAAGAACCTGATATTAAAAAACTAAGATACGAAGTTTAAAAAATAATTAATGTCTCAGTTCTGCTAAAATATCCCAGCCGAATTTTTCTAACTTAGCTTCGCCAATGCCGTGAACCATCTTAAGATCATCTAAAGTCTTAGGATTTTTCTGAGCGATGTCTCGTAAACTTTTATCCGCTAAAATCACGAAAGCTGGAACATCAAGTTCGTCCGCTTTTTCTTTTCTCCAACGACGTAGAGTTTGGAAGCGTTCTTCTTGCTCGGGCGTGAGTAACGAGTTATCTAGTTTTTGTTTTACTTTTTTTGTTAACGATGTGACAGATGACTTGATGGATCTTACGATTGTAACCTCTTGAATTTTGCGATCTGATTTAGGATCGCAAGAATCACAGTGGCCGCATTTTTTGAGACGTTGAGAATCTTTATAGTAAGTTAAAATTTCAGCGTGACGACATTCACTGGTTTCAGAGTAGGCGACTAAGGCATCTAAGTTTTTCCATTTTAAACTTTTAATCGGGCCCGAGGCTGTAGAATTTTGAATGAAATAGGACTGTAAGCCCTTATCTTTTTTAGAATAGAGCATTAAGCAAGTTGAGTGCTTTCCATCGCGACCAGCGCGGCCCATTTCTTGGTATAAGGAATCGATGTTGGCTGGCATTTGATAATGCACCACTAAGCGCACATCCGGTTGATCGATTCCCATGCCGAACGCATTGGTGGCAACTAAGATACGTAGATCGCCGCGGGCGTAGGCCTCTTGGGTTTCAGTGCGTTCCTTGGTCGAGAGTCCTGCATGGTAGTGTCCGACTTGGGTAAGACGTGATTCAAGTTCTGTAGAAATTTCTTCGGTGACTTTGCGAGTGCCACAATAAATTAAAATGCGACCTTCTGGAAATTGTTTAATAGCTTGGAAAAGCCAATTATTTTTTTCATCTTCGTTGCTGCACGTTTCGACTTGGTAGTAAAGATTCGGGCGATAGAAGCCATGAACCATTCGTTCTGGTTTAACCAATTGCAGATTTTCAGCAATATCATCGAGTACTGTTGGTGTGGCAGATGCCGTTAAGGCTAAGACGGGGACATCGGGTCTAAGTATTTTTAAAATTTTAAGTTCAGCGTATTCGGCGCGGAAATCATGGCCCCATTGCGATACGCAGTGCGCTTCATCGACCGCGAAAAGAGCGATGTCTTTTTGCTTAACCCAATTTTGAAAACCTTCTTTTTGAACGC
>CAZXZW010000061.1:0-12913 GCA_964645745.1 uncultured Bdellovibrio sp. | reverse complement strand
GAAGTTCATGTTCCCGTTTTATTTAATGAAGTGATGGATTCGTTCTCTGTTTTAGCAGGTCGAAATGATCTTATTTACTTTGATGGAACTTTTGGACGAGGCGGGCATGCCAACGGCATTTTTGAAAAATACAAACCTCAAAAAATGTACGCCTCCGACCAAGATTTGCGCGCTATTGAACATGCGAAAAGTCATTTTCCACATGTTGAAATCACGCATGAAAACTTTTTAGAATTTGCCAAAAATCACAAAGCCAAAAACACAAAATTTGATATGATTCTGTTGGATCTTGGCGTCAGCTCTCCACAGCTGGACGTGGCTGACCGCGGTTTTAGTTTTAACAAAGACGGACCGCTCGATATGCGAATGAACCAAAATTCTGAAAGAACGGCTGCTAAAATTATTAATCAATTTACAGAAGAAGATTTGATGCGCGTTTTTAAAGAATTTGGTGAGGTTCCCAATCCTTATCATGTCGTCAAAGCTATCCTAAAAGATCGTGTGACGAAGCCGTTTGAAACCACTTTGCAATTAGCAGGACTGATCGAAAGAGTCGATGGCTGGCATAAAAAAGGTTTTCATCCGGCCACACAGTATTTCATGGCCTTAAGACTAGTTGTAAATCGTGAATTAGACGTTGTTGAAGAAGCTCTGCCGTTATTGATTGAACAATTGAACGACGGCGGAAGAATTTCCGTTATTACGTTTCATTCTTTAGAAGATCGCTTAGTCAAAAACCTTTTCAAGGACAACCAGACCGGGTTTCCTGTCAGTAAGAAAGTTATTGCGCCCTCTGACGAGGAGTGTAAAATAAATCCAAGGGCACGGAGTGCCAAGTTGCGAGTCTTTCAAAAAGGCCCTGAACCAGTAAAGCCGGATAAGTTTGCTCTTAGACGTGCGATGCGGGATCAGTCTTAAAAAAGACTCATTGAAAATTTAAATATAAAATCGGAGATTCAGGATGAACTCAGGTCGTTCAAAGTTAAGTGCACAGGCGCGCCATTTTAAACCGTTTATCAGCGTATGTTTTATTATTTTTACTCTTTTCACATTAGTGTTTTTAAAAATGGAAGAGCGTCGCATGTCTTACGCAGTTCTAAAACTCACTCGTGAATTTAAAAAAGTATCTGAACTTAAAAAACAAAAAGAAATTCAATTAGTCAAATTATCTCGTCCGCAATTTGTTGAAAATATTGCGAAGGGAAAATTAACTTTGAAACGTGCTACCGACAAACAAATCATTCACCTTAACGTGGCCGTTAATAAGTAAAGGATAGCATTTGAAAGCTAAAATTATTTCATTATTCATTTTCATTATATCACTTTGGGGAATTCTTTTAGCGCGCGCGGCTTACTTACAATTTTTACCCCATGAAAAATTAAATACTTTACAAGCTCGTCAATTCCAAACGGTTGTGACGCTTCCTTCTCGTCGCGGAAACATCGTGGATGTGAATGGAAAAGAATTAGCGATGTCGGCTCCGGCATATTCGATTTACGCCGACCCTAAAACTTTAGAAAATAGAAAACAAACAGCTCAAGTGTTAGCAAAATACTTAACTGAGCCTTACGCAAAAATTTATGCAAAATTAAAAGACAAAGATAAGCGCTTTGTTTGGATTGAACGTTTAGTAGCCAGTGAGATTGTTGATAAATTGAAAGAGAAAAAAATCAGAGGTTTAGGTTTTGTTGAAGAGTGGAAGCGTGTTTATCCGAATGATTATCTTCTTTCTTCGACATTAGGGTTTGTTGGAAAAGAAGGACAAGGTTTAGAGGGCATCGAATTATCATTAGATAAAGAGCTTCAAGGCGAAAATAAAAAAGTTTCTTTAAGAAAAGATGCGAAAGGTCGTCCGCTTTTACAAGATGGTATGATTTTCAAAGAAACGCCTCAAGGTAAAGAAGTTAAATTAACGATTGATTCGGATTTACAGTACTTTGTTGAAACAGAATTAATGCAAGCGGTAAAAAAACATGAAGCTGACGGCGCCTATGCGGTGGTGCTTGATGCGAAAACATCAGCGATTCGTTCTATTGTCAGTCTTCCTCATTATGATTTAAATAATCCGCAAAAGTTTAATTCAAACAGTCGTCGTAATAAATCAGTGACCGATACGTTCGAACCCGGTAGTACTTTAAAAGCTTTTATCATCGCAGATGCCTTAGAGAAAAAAGCTTTCACGCCAGAGACAAAAATCTTCTGTGAAAACGGGGCTTTTAAAATCGGAAAAAGAATTATCCGCGAAGCTGAGAAAAATCATGCTCAAGGTACTATTTCAGTTAGTGATGTTTTAGCATTCTCGTCAAATATCGGAACCAGTAAAATCGCCTTGAAATTGGGGTCAAACGAAGTTCAGCAAGGTTTGAAAAAATTCGGTTTTGGTTCTCGTACGAATATAGATATGCCCGGTGAAGCTAAAGGGATTATGGTTGGTCTTCCATGGAGCGATCACTTATTAGCAAACGTTTCTTTCGGTCAAGGTATCACAGTCACGCCACTTCAGATGGCCAACGCCTACGCTTCGCTAGCGAATGGTGGATATTTAAATACGCCACACATTATCGAAAGCATTACAGATCTTGAAACCAATGAAGCAGACAAATTAAAAGATCGTCCTTCGACTAAAATTTTATCTGATGAAGTCGCGGCACAAATGAAAGAGATGTTGGTTAGCGTTACAGTAAAAGGGTCAGGAGCTTCAGCTCGTGTACCAGGTTACGTTGTTGGTGGAAAAACGGGAACAGCTCAAAAAATTAATCCAGCTAGCCGTGGTTACATGAAAAATGCATACATCGGAAGTTTTGCCGGATTTATTCCAGCCAATGATCCTCAGTATGTGATTTACGTAGCGATTGATCATCCGAAGAAGAACGGTTACTACGGCGCTCAGGTAGCTGCTCCAATTTTCTCGAGTATTGCTTCTTATGCGATTCGTAAAGATGGTATTTCTCCAGCCGCTACTTTAGCTGAAAACACACCAGCACCAGAATCTGAAGAAGTGATTCAGGAAACTGAGCAAGTCGCTCAAGATGAAAAAATTAAAACGTTCTCTGATGAGCAATTGGGAAGTTTATCTTCGGTTTTAACTTCGGCTCCTGAATTAAAATCATTATCTTTACGTGAAGTTATTCAAAAAACGGCTGATAAAGAAATTAAACTAAAAGTGATTGGTTCGGGCGGGCGTGTTTACCGCACAAGTCCTGAAGCAGGTGAAGCTTTCGGACCTGAACGCAACATGACAATTTATTTAAAAGAATAAGTCACTCACCAGTCCACAGTCTTTTTTAGGGTATCGGTCACCTTTGTGGCTAATTTTTATCTGTAGTTATCCGTAGACCGGATTTTATTTTTTTCAAAATTATTTCTACTTTATCTGACATTGCACTGCCTTTTGCTTTTATCGAAAGCTTTGGGGGTATCGGTCACATGAATAAAAGTCCACAGCACAAGCAAGTTTTATTTTTTAAAACGCAAAAAGAACACCGTTATAAACACGGAGGAGATTTGAGAAAGAAGCGAGCTGGTCGATTTAAAAGGCCACTTTCGTGTCGAGCACCACATCATATCGTTTTTAAGGTAAATAAATTAACTTTAAGACATCAAAGCCTTCGTTCTATTCAGGGTTTTTCGCTAAGCCAAAATATTATTAAAAAGTATGCACGACGTTTTTTTGTCAAAGTAGAGCAAGTATCTATTCAAAATGATCACATTCATATGATGATTCGAACTTCTCGAAGAAGTTTATTTCACAATTTTTTTCGCGTCGTTGCTGGTCAAATAGCACAGCAGTTTGAAAAAGAAGGGTTGCTTCGATTCAATCAGGGTATCGGTCGCGAAGTTAAGCGGAATGGAAAAGTTGTATTATCGATACCCATCAAGGCGACCGATAACCAGAAAAACATATTAAATAAAAAGCAAAGTTTTTGGAAGCATCGGCCTTTTAGTCATTTGGTAAAAGGATATAAGGCATACAAGACGGTGCGCGATTATATTCAGCTCAATGAAAAAGAGGTGACCGGTACCATCCCTTACAGGAAAGAGCGGCTTAAAGGCTTGACGAAAAGAGATCGTGAGCTGTTGTGGGTCGGAGATCAAAGTGTTTTTAAATGTCTCAATGTTGCGTATGTGACCGATACCCCCAAGCGTGCATGAAAGGAGGCGAGGGGTTGCATGTTTTTATGTAGAGGCTAGTTTATGGAAGTGTGGATAGGTAGGCATGAGCTTTTATAACAGCGGGCATGGGGATTTCGTGTCCGCCTCTGAATGACGAAACATCGCATTGATATCCATGAGCTTTAAACATTTGAACCAGTTTTTGCGTTCCACTCGATGGTAAAACTTGATCCATTTCTCCGTGCGAGAAGAAGGCTTTCAATGTTTTTCCAGAGACTTCCGCTTCTTTTTGGCGTTTTGCTAAGCTAGCGGTCCATTCATTTTTGCGAATAAGAGCCCCTGAAAAACTGATCAAGCCCGCAGGCATTTCTGGCGCAGATAAATACACTTCAGTGGCTAGCATTGAACCTTGTGAGAATCCGCCTAAGATCACTTTGTTCCAGGGTATTTTGAATGAGTCGATCATTTTCCAAATAGCCGGAATCAACTGAGCTAATTCGGGAGGAGAATACAAAGACCAATCAGTCGGCAATTGCGACAATGTTAAGGGCCACCAAGCGCGGCCAGCCATATGGGGACCGATTGGTACACTAAAAATCCCATTCGGGAAGACCCAATTGATTTTCTTTCCTTCGGGAGTGAGAACTTCGGAAAGGCTTTTTAAATCCGACGCGTCGGCTCCGAAGCCGTGGAATAAAAATACCCAGTAGGCGTTGGGATCATTGGGGTGCTGAATATCATCTAAAAATTGAATAGGTTTTTGCATAATTGGTGGAACTAGATTAGCCTATGACCTGTGAAACTACAGCAACTTTTTTCAGATTTTATCCACAGGCTCTCTCCGCGTAATCAGATGCAAGCGAACTACCTTGAATCCGAGATCGCGGGTCTTTTCTTTGATACACAAAAAGTCATCAAAGATTCTGTTTTCTTTGCTATTCCAGGAGTTAAAAGTGATGGACATCAATATATTCCTCAGGCAATTGAAAAGGGTGCCATTGCTTTAGTAGTCGAAAATGAGTTGAATGTTCCGGAATCTTTTTCAGGAATGGTTTATATCGTACCGTCATCGCGTGAAGCTTTAGATCATTTGTCAGCTCGGTATTATGAATATCCATCGGATAAATTATTTTGTATCGGCGTGACGGGCACGAATGGAAAAACGTCTATCACTTATATTTTAGAACATATTTTAAATCAGAATAAAAAACTAACAGGAGTGATGGGTACGGTGAATCACCGTGTAGGTGATCGTATTTGGGATTCTCAGATGACGACTCCTGATCCTGTGACATTACAATCACGTCTTAAAGATTTCGTTGAAGAGCGCGCTTCTGCAGCGGCTATGGAAGTTTCATCGCATGCTTTAGAGCAAAAGCGTGCGAACAGCGTTCATTTTAATACCGTGGTGTTTACCAATTTAACTTTGGATCATTTAGATTATCACCAAACTATGCAGAATTATTTTGCGGCAAAGCAGAAGCTTTTCACAGATTTAATGTGGTCATCTAAAAAACGTCCTTTGTTTGCCGTCGTGAATGTAGATGATAAGTACGGACGTATGCTGAAAACAGCAGAACCTGTTATCGTTTGGACTTACGGACAAGTAGGACATTCAGATGAGGCCGATTTTCATTTCAAGATTAAGAAAATGGATTTCAATGAAACGATTTTTGATTTAACGACTCCGTTAGAAACAGTAGAAGTTAAAATTTTAATTCCAGGTGTGCACACGGTTTACAATGTAGTGGCTTGTTTAGTGACCGCTTTAACTTGTGGTCTCTCTTTACATCAAGCTGTGGACGCTTTGTTGACGTTCCAGGGAATTCCAGGCCGATTGCAAAAAGTGATTACGAATCATTCTCGTAAAACAGTTTTTGTGGATTATGCTCACACGCCAGATGCTTTAGAAAACTCACTTCAATCTTTAAGAAAAATTCAGGCTGAAAGTAAATCCACAGGTAAGTTGATTTGTATTTTTGGTTGTGGCGGAGACCGCGATAAAACCAAGCGTCCAGAAATGGCTAAGATTGCCTGTGCCAATAGTGATTACGTCGTGATTACTTCGGATAATCCGCGAACTGAAGTTCCTGCACAAATTATCAAAGATATCGAAGCAGGTGTTCCTGCTGGTTTTAAAAATGTTAAAAGCGAAATCGATCGTGAACAGGCAATCCGTTTTGCGATCGACATGGCCTCGGATGATGACGTGATTTTGATTGCTGGTAAAGGGCATGAAGACTACCAAATCATCGGGACTGAAAAAATCCACTTCAGCGATTTAGAAGTGGCTCATAAATACTTAACAAACTAGGAAATGCTATGAAGTGGACTCTAGATCAAATCTCGCAATGGACTAACGGAAAAGTGATCTCAACTCATCAAACTCAGTTTAATGAAGTGGGAACAGATACGCGCCAAGATTTAAAGAATAAAATTTTTATCGCTTTAAAAGGGGATCAATATGATGCCCATGATTATTTAGATAAAGCGGTAGCGGCTGGAGCCGGACTTTTATTTGTACATCGCTTAGATCCAAAATTCGAAGCTTTGAAAAATCAAGTTAGCATTATTTTAGTTGATGACACTTTGTTAGGGTTGCAAAATTTTTCTCATGAATACCGCAAAACACTGCCAACAAAATTCATCGCTATCACCGGATCAAACGGTAAGACAACAACTAAAGAATTTACTGCAGCTATTTTAAACGAATACAAAGTCACACATTTTAATCAAGGTAGCTTCAATAACCACTGGGGGGTTCCGTTAACATTATTGAATACACCTCCAGAGGCGGCTTTCGCTGTGATTGAAATGGGAATGAATCATGCCGGAGAAATCACAAGATTAGTTGAAATTGCTGATCCTGATTATGTTGTTTGTACGATGGTCGGAAAAGCGCATATCGAGTTTTTCCAAACAGTGCAAAAGATCGCCGAAGCAAAACGAGAAATCTATTTAGATTCAAAAGAAAGCGCCGTGCGTGTTTTCAATCAAGACCAAGATTTAACTTACGATATGATGTACCCAACGGCGAAAAAATATCCAGCCGGTCGCATGTTAAGCTTCTCAGAAAAAAATAAAGACGCCGATGTGTATTTTAAAATTCAAAAAACCACTCAAAGCGGATTAAGCATTTACGGACAAATCGCTACAGTTCAAGGAATCGCTGAGGTTCCCGTTTTTGGCGAACACAATATTATTAACTTAATGGCGGCTGCCACTTTAGCTTATGCTGTAGGAATGCCACCAGAAAAAATCTGGCATGCTTTGGTGAAATGTCATTCAAGTTGGGGTCGTAATCAGTTTATCAAAGGCAAAAATCAAATCGATATTTTATTTGATGGATACAACGCTAATCCTGATAGCATGAATGCTTTGATTAAAAATGTAAGCACTCTTGAAGTCCAAGGCCGTAAAATCGCGGTCATCGGTCAAATGCGAGAGATGGGATCAAAAGCGCAAGAGCTTCATGAAGAACTCGGGCAGTTAGTCGGATCTCAGAAGTTCGATAAGGTTTTCTTCATTGGTGAAAACTTTAAAGATTTTGAAACAGGTTTAAAGAAAGCTCAATTTGATAACTACTTAGTGGATGCAGATTTAACTCCATCGATGAAAGAAGTTTTCTTAAATTACGTTAAACCGCAGGATTTTGTGTTTATTAAAGGATCGCGAGGCATTAAGACCGAACGATTTGTTGATTTATGTGAACCTTTGAACTGGAATAGTAAATATTAACGTTAGGTAGACATGTTTATTTTTAGATTCATCAAAGAGAAAATAAAAAAACACGGCTGGAGAGCAGCCGTGGTCATATTTTTTTATTATTTGATCCGGGATCTAACTCTTTACGTCGCGATCCCGTATTTCATTTTGAATAATAAATAATTAGTTTCCGTTTTCACGTAATGGAATTGCAGGAACTGCATCTTCTTCATCTTCCTGAGCCGCTAATTCAGCTGCAGATAAAGATCTTTCAGTACATTTGAAAGTACCGATTTTTTCACGTTGAGCACAGAATTCTCTATTTTGTTTAACCATTTGCTCGATATCTAACTCATCCCATTTTAAAGGAAGAATGTTATTTAATTCGTTACCATTTTCTATGATCTCTTTTACGTAAGACATAGCATCTTCAGATTTAGGAAGAGTGTCTCCACCGACGCGAACAGTTGTCTCAGTCACTTCGTAATCTTCACTCATAACGATTTTAGCGGTAGCATCAACTGTAATTAACTTAACAGCTTCTTGAGCTCTTTCGTTGATATCCCAAGCGCGTAATGTGAATGATCCATCAGCTCGAACTGGGCTAGCTTCGAAAATTTGAAGAACGTGGATCCATTGTTCTTTACTCATTAATTTATCGTTATATTTAGATAAGTAAACGATCGGGTTGTAACCATAGCTGATACGAGAAGCTAATTCGTTACGAACTTTTTGCATGTCTTTAAGATCTGGTTTTTTCTTAACAGATAAGAATCCAGCTAAACCTTGGAATAAGTTAACGTTCGTTAATTGCCATTGGTGAACGATCACTTCTTTTAAGTAGTGAGCGATTTCTTTGTTTGATGACATTTCATATGTATTCGCAAATCCAGGAATGATTGTCATTTTACCGCTCATGATAGAATCGATCTTAGCTTTGTAGAATGCAAACCAAGCAGGAGTTCCTTTTTCGGGAACGATTTGTTGTTCACGATTTTCTTCATCATAAATAGCCATCATGTTCACTTTGCGTAAAGTTGTGGAAAAGCCTGCACAGAAACCGAATTCAGCTTTAACCACTTCAGCCATATCACGACCACTATTATAGAACGGGAAAGACCAATCACGAGTTGGTTTTAAACGGTCGGCCGTTGCTTTAAACATATTAAATGGAGAAGCTGAAGGATTCGCCGCATGTTGTTTTTCCAACTTAGGGAATTCATTTAATCCTAATAGAGCTAAGAAGTTACTGCCCATGTTTTTAGGTAAGTTTTTAAAATAGAAGTTCGCACCTTTTTTGGCGATTTCAGTTTGGGTAGGTACTTTACCTGGTTGTTCATCAGGTAACTTTTGAGCCTGAAGTTGTAAGGTCACTGATGTAATCAATAGAGCGGTCATTAACTTAGACATGGAGGATCTCCTCGTTATTTTGTTTATTTAATATGGAGAGAATATAAATGATGGTGGGATGAAAACTCTAATTTATTTAGTATACAGATTGAAATAATTGAAAAGTCTTCCTTGAATTCAGGAAGAAAATGCAGTGCTGTCGAGATCTTTGACGAAACTAAATCGGAGAAAAACCAGAGTGTCAAAAAGTTCGACACTGAGAAATTTTGACAAAGCCTCTTTTTTTTCAACATATTTTTAAAGTCTTTGTTAAGGTGCTGACATCCAAAAATGGGGGAATAATGAATTTTAAAAATGTATCTATGGGTTTACTAGCATGTATG
This sequence comes from uncultured Bdellovibrio sp., assembly GCA_964645745.1. GTDB lineage: Bacteria > Bdellovibrionota > Bdellovibrionia > Bdellovibrionales > Bdellovibrionaceae > Pseudobdellovibrio. Next base: position 3,361 of record CAZXZW010000061.1, on the reverse strand, counting down.
GTTCTAGCATCGTGTAATAATGGAAGCTCATCAGCTTCAACGCCTGCGCCAGACGTAAAACAAAAAGGTTGTATCAGTGAATCTGATCTCATGAAAGCCGGTATCGTAGGCGGACAAAAAGTAACGAACGCGGACGTGGACTCGAAAAAAGTAGTTCTTTTATTTGCGGAAGATGATGAAGGTAAGATGTCGATTTGTACATCAACGCCGATTTCAGAGAATGTTTTATTGACGGCCGCTCATTGTATTTCTAAAAAACATTTCGTCGTATTTAACTCATCGATTAGTTGTGAAAGTGGATTCAATGCTCAACAACATATAGGTGCGGTAGCGGGAGCAATTAAGCACCAAGATTGGGATGAGAATTCAAAATCAGAAGCTAATACAGCTGTCGACGTAGCGATCGTAGTTCTTGAAGATCGTATTCCACTTTCTTACCGTATTTCAAAAATTGCTAATCCAGCAGCAGTTGATTTAGCTTCGGGATTAATCAGATTCATCGGTTATGGTGTGGTTGATTACAAAGCCGGTGGTAGCGGTATTTTACGTAAAACAGAAATTCCAGTAAGTAAGGCTAAACCAGACGTAGCTGCAAACGTTGTTCGTATTGACCAATCAAATGGTCATGGTGTTTGTTCGGGAGATTCAGGTGGTCCGAGTTTAGTCAGAGTTAACGGCGAAGAGCAAATCTTAGGTGTGAACTCGGTCGTAGGTGGATCATCGAAAGAAAATTTATGTCGTGAAAGTGCCGTACAAACTTTAGCTTACGGTCACATCACGTGGATCAAGCAGCAATTAGCTAAGTACGGAATAGCTATTAATTTATAATCAAAAAAAACTAACGGAGAAGAAATATATGAAAAAACTCATTTTATTAATGTCACTTGTATCAGTATCAGCTTTCGCGAATGACGGTGGAATCTCAGCGATTAAAGTGGATCAAATCAGAATGCGAGAAGTGGGATATAAAGACGGTCAAGAAGTCGTGGTTAAGAAGATCGTAACACCAAGCTACAAAATTATTATCGAAGGAGGAGAAGCCGCTAAGCTTCAAAAAATCTTACCTCCACAAGTATCGGTATTAACGGCTATGAATCCAGGAATGAAAAAAGATTACGAAAATTCTTTTAAATCTTTAGGTATCTACAGCGATAAATCAGGAACAGCTTCAAGTAAGATTATTTCAATTTCTTGTAGCGATGCTAAGATGAATGATAACTACGATAAAGTGATCAAAACAGGTAAGTCTGTTTGTACTATTTCTATTCAAGGTTTAACGGAAAACGAATCGGCAGTAGATTATTTCGGTGACGTTCAAAAGTTCGAGCCAAAAACTTGTAACTAGTCCTGAAAATCTTTTTATTGAGATTTTATTTGAAGTCTATCTCGCATGAGATAGACTTTTTTTATGGGTTGGAAGTTTCTCAGCGTACAAATCTTTTTTATTTCTTTATTGGCGTATCTGTCGTCCTATCAAATTCCTGATTTGTCTCAATCTAATTGGGATACGGTTTTGTTTCTGACTCCCTCTGGTATCATCCATAATCATATTAATCCTCACCAAGCCGTCTTGCGTAGCTTCTATAGCGATATTTCAGCAGGACAGAATCAAATTCCAACCGTGAATTTAATCGGTATGGGATTAGTTTACTTATGTATGATTGCTTCGGTTATTTATTTTATTAAAAAACAAAAGAGTAAAGCATGAGTTTAGCTTATATTTACATCTTTCTTCAGTCGAATTTATTAGAAGTTCCGATTTACTATTTATTTTTCAGAAAACAGAAAAGTCTTTTTCAAACGTTGTTATTGGTGACGGCGATTAATTCACTGACTCATCCGATTGTCTTTTTTGTGATTATGAATTTTAAGCTGACCTATTTAACGAATATTTTGTTAGCGGAAGCTTTTGCAATCGTGGCTGAGACCTTATTTTTTCATAAGGTCTGCCAATTTGAATTCGGAAGGTCCTTCAGAGCCGCGCTATGGGCCAACTTGGTGTCTTGGCAGCTGGCTCCGATGATCACTTATTTCTTAGTAAACCTTACTTAAATCGCAAGAGTATTTTCCCGGAGCATAATTTAATAAACGATCTTGGTGTAATTTCTTGAAATCACTCGATCCATCATGAGCTGAAGCAAATGGGAAGATCGCGATACCACCACGTGGAGTAAATTCGCCGATGACTTCGATGTATTTCGGTTTCAAAAGTTTTACCAGATCGTTACAAATAGTTTGAATACAATCTTCGTGGAAGTCGCCGTGATTTCTGAAACCAAATAAGTAAAGTTTCATCGATTTGCTTTCCACCATTTTTTTACCAGCGATGTAGTTCACAAATATTTTTGCAAAATCAGGTTGGCCTGTCTTCGGACATAAAGATGTAAATTCCGTACAAACAAAAGTCGTCCAAGCCAAACTGTTTGGATTTTTATTATCGAAAGCTTCAAGATGATCGAAAGAATATCCTAAATTGTAATCTGTGTTTGATTCACCCAGTTTGAAATTTTTCAATTCACTTTGGCGAGATGATGTTTTTTGCTTTTTTGAAGTGTTTGCGTTTTTCATAAACTCCTTGAGATTCCAACAACTTATAAAGTTTCTCTTGAATTATTGCAAGTGTTTGTGTTACGGTGTGCAGATGTTATATCAATGGCTCTATTCATTATCAGAAATTTCTCCTATTTTTAACGTTTTCAGATACATCACAGTCAGAACCTTTATAGCTTTCTTCTCAAGTTTCTTTCTTTGTTTAATCTGGGGCCCAGCCTTCATCCAAAAGCTTAAAATCATGAGTTTTGGCCAAGCAATCCGTACGGACGGCCCAGAAGGGCACAAGAAAAAGGCAGGAACACCAACAATGGGTGGAGGATTGGTTCTTCTAACGTCATTGATTCCGATCTTACTTTGGTTAGATCTTCGCAATCCGTTGGTTTTAGCAGGAATCTTTGTGACGTGGACTTTCGGGCTTGTGGGTTTTGCTGATGATTATTTAAAAGTTTCGAAAAAGAACAGTAAAGGTTTGTCTGGCAAAATCCGCTTGATCTGCGAATTCGCTATTTCAGCGATTACGCTTTATGTTTTGATTAAGTATTTCAATTTCAGCACGCAATTAAGTTTCCCGTTCATCAAGCACTGGGTGTTTGATTTAGGTTACTTCTATATTGCGGTTGGTTCTGTGGTTATTGTGGGAACGGCGAATGCTGTGAACTTCACCGATGGCCTTGACGGACTGGCAATCGTTCCCATCGTTGTATCTGGAATTACTTTGGCTTTGTTTGCTTATGTAGCCGGTCACGTAACCATCGCGAACTACCTTCAAATTCCTCACGTCGCAGGCGCCGGAGAATTAACTCCTTAT
>CAZXZW010000060.1:0-12953 GCA_964645745.1 uncultured Bdellovibrio sp. | reverse complement strand
TAAAAGTTCCGTTGAAAGTGAATCATGCGATTGGTGATAACTGGGATCAAAGTCATTAAAGATTGCGGCAGCCAGTTTCTAAGTAGGCTTGTTTTTCTTTGTAGGTCATTTGTTTCGAAACACCAATACAAGCTTTTAAGCTGATGGTGCTTGAAAACTGACGAACGCATTCGAATAAAGCTTGGTCTTTGTTTTCTGCAATATAAAATTTCTTAGCTGCAGCTACGCAGGTATTTAAAGTTGGGAACTCTGAAATGTTGTAGAAACAGTAGTTTTTGACGTTCTCTTTAGATTGATTCGAGTAGATGGTTTCGCTCATCTTGTAGCAGCTGTCGATAGTTTTAGGTTTTAAATGAAGGTTCATGCAATCATTGGTTTGATTGGTTGAAACATTCAAGCATTTCTCAACCGCAGTCGTTGGGCGCGTGTTAGACGCAGCCATAGCTGTTGTTTGAAATACCAGTGAGAATAGAGCTACGTACAGTTTAAGTGATCTCATATTGATTCGTTTCTGCAGTTTTAGTTCCTAGTTTATATCCAATATACGCGATCTTATGTGTCCAAGGTTGAGACAGTGCCCATTCGCGCTGTCCCTTGGTGGACATGAAGATTAATAGTAATCGATTTCTCCGCCTGGCATAGGACCAAAGATATCTTCGAAGTTGATCTCGCCATTGACGTACATGCTTTCATTTCTGATGGCATGGTTATGAAGGAAATCACGCAGAGGCGGGACTTGGTAATTACCCCAGCTTTTACCTGCGAAGCGACGACCAGCTACCGCTTCATTTTGTTGAAGCGTCGAGAAGCTTGGGTAAACACCGAAGATTTCTCCCATAACAAAGAAGTCTTTTTCATCGATGAAAGCTTTCACTAAAGCGACTCCGTTATCATCAAGACGAAGAGAATCAATTAATTTGTGGTAAAGTTTTAAATACTTTTCATCTTTTTGCGAGTGTGATTTTAAATCGTTCACGGCATGACGGAAAGAGTTAAGATCACGTTTAAACTTACAAAGAAGGCCACCTAAATCTTTACAGCCGGTGTTTCCTTTATAATAAGTCGTGTAAACTTGCTCTAGCTGTTTGGTATCCATGTTTTTCAGTTTATTGACCAATGAGTCGCCGTAGAAATATAGGCGTGTATGGCCGTAAACTTTGATATAACGATTCACTTCTTCTTGAGGCGGTAAGTAATAGTCTCTGTAGAAAGGCTCACTTGAGCTTTTCGAATAAAGAGTATTCATCGTATTGATGTAATTGACTAAACTAGGGCGATCGAGTTTGCGATCGTAGTTCCACATTTCGATAAACGCAGCAATGCGCTCAGGTTGTTTCTCATCCATTTCAATACCTATGCGGATATTATCTTTTTCAACCACAGTCGCTTCCGCTTGAATAAATAAAACAGAGCGGTCTGCACCTTTGGTATTTTCTCTTTTACCAGTGTAAGTCATGAAGTTTCTTGTCTCGCGGTCCGAAGTTTTGACAGTAGCACGAGATGATCCTGTAGATTTTGATTTTTTCCAGAACAATAAGAAGCTTAAGTTAGCTCTCTTCATTTGTCCTTTAGCTGAGATTTCTAATTCTTTTTTGCTTAAAATTAAAGGATCATTATCACCTGATGAAAGGTAACGATTTAATAGCTCAAGTTCTGTTTTATCGTGTTCTTGAGTAAGAACATTGAAGTTCTCTTCAGATGTCGATGGTGTAAAGCGATACAGTGAACTTTCATGTTTGAAATAAGTTTTTGAACCAGAAAGTTCTAAAATAGGAAGATTGAATAATAATAAGTTCAATGGATCTAAGCCAATTGAGGCAGAAACACCAGTTGTCGTGTTTTTAACTTGGTAAATCGTTAAATGGTTGAATTGATCTTTGGCAAAATAGGTCGGCATTGATTTTTGCCAGAATACGCCAGCTCCAACGCTTACAGGAACGCCGACAACAGTACCTAGTGGAGCGTTGGCACTGACGCTTACGCCGTAGCTGTCAGAAATTTTAAATACTTCTCCACGGCCAGTGCATTCGACCACGCACTCTTTCCAATTGGATACGAAGTTAAATAATTTAAATGGTGCTTTGTAACCAGTCACAAAACTATCAGCAAAGTGAATCAATTCAAACTCACGTCTCCAAGCTTTGATATTAGCATTGACTGCTAAATCACCTGGGAAAACACTTTTTAATGATTTGAATAAAGTTGAGCCCACGTTAATTTCGATCGCTAAACGATCTTTAATAGTGAACGCTTGCGTTTGTCCGGCTTTTGCTACGAATTGTGAGTTAGTTGAGACGGAGCGGTTTAATTCAATGTGTACGCCAGGAATAATATTTAAATTTTTAACTTCGATTGTTTTTCCAACATCACCAGCGAGACCAGTTTGGTTACCAGCTTGAGCCGTGAATTGATCATTTAATGTTTTGAACGTCGCAAAACTTCCAATACCTTGCATGATTAAAGAGACGAATGTCGTGCGTGGTAATTCGTAGGAAGCGTAGCCTTCAAATTGGCTTACGACAACTTGTCCGTTTTTAACTTTTTTATTTGGACTGTATGTTTTTAAATCAGGAACATCATAAAGCGAGAACTCGTTTTCTAAACGGAATGCTTTTACCACTTCATTACGACGGGCTGTAATTTTCTTAATATAAAGATCAGCGATTTCAGGCGGGTAATTGGCGCTTTCTACCGCGTACGCGATATCAGTGTAAGGAATGCGAGCAATTTGACGGGCCATCCACTTAACATCTGAATACGTTGTCGTTTGGAAACGGCCACGATTTAACATGGCATCACTCCACCAGATGTGAACTTTTTCTTCGTCCCATTTCATGAAGCTATCGGCGTAAGTATTTACACCCCAAGCTAAAATAGAGTGAATCATGTGGCCGATACGGCTTAAGTTCATATGGAATTGGTAGTGCAGAGAATACCCAACGTCTTGGAATGAATAGCGCGGCACTAAGCCCTTATCTGTTTTTTCGTAAGCCAGTAAGTGATTTCCTGCTTTCGTATCCATCATATTCACTAAACCGAACCATAGGATTTGAGCTCTTTGCTCGCGGCGATTTGGTAAATCCCATCCCGAAGGATCGTAAGGTCCGACACGTAAAAACTTAGGATCATTAATAGAAAGTTGAACGTCTTTCATTTGTACCCAGAGACCATTATTATCTTTTCCGTAAGAATGAAGGAATGTAGAGTAACTTCTATTTAAAGAATTATATTTTCGCTCCCACTGCGAGCGAAAAGCATCGTGAGTCATTTTTTTAGGAAGATAAACTTTTAATAATTTACGAGGAACCGAGGTATCTTGATACATACCTAACATTTTTCCTAGCATCGAAGTCACGATTTCAGTGTGAGTTTCGATACCCATTTTGATTTTAACTTCAATTGCCTCACCATCGCGTTCAAATTCACCTTCCATTTTAGGAGAGCCGGCGCTGGAGAATTTAATTTGTTTAAACTTAATGATCTCATCTTCGCGAGGGAACCAGTCTTCATGTCGATCTTTCGCTTTAGCATAGTCTGCTGCAGATAGTTTTTTCCATAGACTTTCTCCAGAGGGATTGTAGATAGAAAGATCGACGTTACATCTTTTTAAAACTGAAATTTGGCTTTGAGTCAGAATATCGTTTACTTTGATAGTCGGAATACAGGCTTGTGTTACAGTTAGATTTTCAGCTTCAACTAAAAGATTGGCCGCTTCTACTTTGTCAGTTTGACGAGTAAAATTAAAACCAAGAGTGCTGCGTGCGATAAAGAAATAATCCAAATCTTGGTGAACTATATTACGAGGAGCTTCCGGTAAATAAAACCCAGAATAGCCAGTAATAAAGTCATCGGCAATAATATCACATGTACTGCTTTGTGCTGTTTTTAGAGCTACGGCTTGAGCGCAAGTGGCTAATTCTTGAATTTTAGGAATAAGATATTTGTTGTAGGCTTGGGCGTACTTTGATTTTTTCTCATCTAATTCTTTTTTCGCTGATTTCAAAGCATCGGCGTGATCATCAATTTCTAAATCAATTTTTTCAATGACTTTGGTTTCATACATGTCACTGATTAAAGAGACTTTTTCTTTCTCAAGGCGTTGAGAAAAAGCTAAAATCTTATTCGTGTCATAAGCACCATTGGTTTTGAATTGTTGCGCAATAAACTTTGCTGAAGTTTGATTGTGCTGTGGTGAGAGTGCTAGCTGAGCTTTTGCATAGCTTCCGCCCCAGATTGAGACAGTTAATGTAAGAGCTAAAATGATACGATTTTGATTTGTATTATTCATACCAGGGTAGTTACAAGAAAAATACCAGTTCATGTTTCTTCAGTTCGTAATGGCGTAGGTGTAATGTTGATAAGTCCGTTCTGTGACAATTACTGTCAATTTTTTTGACACTGATATAAAAAGAACAGGATTTTTCTCTGCATAATCAGAAAGTTATGAATACTTTGATGAATTGTTAGAGTTTGGGTAAGCCATGCTTTATAAATGAAACATGGCTAAATTCTTTCAACAAATCAGTTTAATTCTTCTTATGACGATAGCGGCGAACGCTGCCATGGGTGCGTCGTCTAAGTTGAAAGCTGCTAAAAAAAGACTGACGCCACAACAGATTGAAGCCGCCCGAGAAAATGCTGAACTAAGTTCGTCTTATTACTATAAGGCCGCGAAGAAAGGTCTCTGGCAGTTTCAGTCACAATCTTTTGGACAAAGTGAAAATGATCTTGATGTCATTTTCTATAAAATTGAAAAACGTATTGTCTATCAAGACATCACTGCTCAAGATATTCAGCATTTTGATTTTAATCATTTAACTAACGCTGTCGTAAAGTATGTTCAGATCTTAAAGTCGAACTACGATCTTTCATTAGATGCAAAAAAACGTTCTTTAATGCAAATGAATTTCTACGGTTTAAGTCAGGCCATTAAAAAAGCCAATGAAGTAAACTTAACGATTCAATCTGAGCAATTCGACAAGCTACATGATTTATTGGTAGGCCATGCGACAAGCTTATTCTATGCTTCGTACAAAGAAGTGAAGTACACAGATTATTTTTGGACATCGTACTTCTTGCACGAGCTTAATTATCCAATGGACTTAACGGCGAAGCACTTAGCTTCTTTAACAGAAAGAATGAAAACATTCCGTTATCCTGATAAGTATCGTGAATACGGTGTGAAGCTTTCACGTTTATCTTTAGGTGGAGCTCAAAAGGTGAGTCATCCAAGCCCAGAAGATTTAGAGATATTGTATAAATGGGCTTTGGGACCGGCGACTGAAGATCCTCAAGTTGTGCAGGGCGTTCAGAAGAACTACATGAAGCAAATGCAATTGATCGGTGATACAGAAAAAGTAAAAGCGATTAAAAAACAAATCGCGACAAATGTTTTAGTTGAAGAAAGCAAACGCTTTCTTCATAACCCGCTAGAGATTTTAAAGTTCATTCAAATTTTAATTGGTTATATCTTTGTGGCGTGGCCGCTTGAAGTGATTTTATTTATCGTTTCAATGGCGATTTTCTCAATGCAAGCGGGTTCGGTTTTAACGCGTGAAGAATCTCGTCGTGCTAAAACATTCCCTCGTAGAATGTGGATGATGTTTACTAAAGCTTATATGGGAAGTAATGTTCCATTCTTCTCGAAAGTGGCGGCTTCATTGATTTTATTCGGCGTCGGTCTTTACTTTAATTCGGCGAAGAACTTCGTTGAATCATTAATTTCTAATTTTTAAGAAACAAAAAAAGAGAACATCATCCATGATGTTCTCTTCCTTCGTTTTGAATTTCTATTTTAAAATTATTCAGTTAATGCACGATACGGATTATCGGCGTGATCTAATAAGTACATGAACGGTTCAATGTTCTTTTGGAATGTAGGATTGATTTGCGCTTGGCCAGGGTAGAAGCCTGAGCATCCAGGAGTAAATAGGCCTTCACATTTACCACCGAACATTCCGCCAATACTGCTGCCAGCGCTTTGATCTGGATCTAACTCAAAAGTGAATGAAATAATTTTGTGAACGCCATAAGACCAGTCTGTAGTGTCTCCGCTAGCAATGTATAGATCAGAAGACTGTTGTGGTTTATATCCATTCCACGTCGCCATTTTCTGCGCCATTTTTTCATGAACCTGGCGATCATTAGCTACATTGATAGGGCTGTTCGAAGCACCCCATGGATAAAGAATTAACTTCGAGAACGTATGATTTGATAAAAGAACTGTAATGTTGGTGTGAGTATCGACATAATTTTTAATCGCTTGAGTTTCGATTTCAGAGAAAGCTTTAGGTCCCATGTATGTGTCATCCGAAGTATTTTTAGATGAGCCACCAGTTCCCCAGCCATAACCATAGTTACGATTTAAATCTACACCATAAGTACCATCACCATTTTGACTACGATTTTTCCTCCATAATTTATATTTTTTTCCAGAGACATCGTATTCTAAACCATCCGGATTCACCGCAGGAATAATATGAATATCGCGTGAATCAACTAAGTTGACGACGCGTTGATTACCTTTGCGGTACTCAGTGGCTAAGTACTGCGCCCATAATAATGGAATTTCAACTGAGACGTGTTCGCGAGCATGATGTCCGCCCATGAAGATAGCGCCAGGCTTTTGATGCGCATCTGCTAAATTTTTAGTGATGCGTAAAGCCCAGATGTCTCGGTTTTCATTTGTTTTAGCAATCGAAGACATGTGAACGATGTCAGGATTTTCATTCGCAATTTTTTGAAGAGCTGCTGTGAGTTCTGTGTAATTGTGAAAAGCAGCATCGTCAGCAGGGAAGTCTCTGGTTCCAAAACCTGTTTCATTGTGGAAACGCTCTTCGGCCATAAGATCAGAAGCGGCAACTACGCGTGCGATTGATTTTACTTTTTTCAAATTCACATCGCTACCGTAGGCAATGACATAATCATCTTTTACGATTTCAATCGAAACGCCTGTATTTGCAATCACTGAACGTTGAAATTTATCGTGCGCTTCAATTTTCATCCAGTAGTATTTATGATCTGTAGATTGCGCGCTTTGAAAAGCGCTGAAGACAAATAGGAAAACCATCCCTGATATTAAAACTTTTTTCATTACACATTCCTTTGTATATATGACCAAAGCCTAGCGAGTAATAACAAGATGACCAATTAAATATTTCTTATGAGAGCGATAACATATTTGTTTGACTCAACCAGACAAAGGTATTGAGATAAGTTATGATTCAAATACTCACTCAAGCGCCTTCAGTTTTGTTTGGTTTATTCGGTGTTAGCTTTCTCGTTTCTAAGAGTGCTTTCACAATTTTCTACGCGCTAGTTGTGATCTACGGTTTGTTTAAATTCAAATGGAACATAATACTTCAATTGCCAGTTTTAGAAAAATGCATGATCGCAGCTTTCCCGTTGGCTATAGCTGTGAGTTTGTTTTCAGTCGGTGGATCAACAGCAGCAATAGATGTTCTAGCGCGTTGGACTTGGCCCTTGATTTATTTTCCAATTGTTTATCTTCATCAAAACAAAGAGCAGCGGATTATTTTTTTTAAAGGTTTAGGGTTTGGGCTGTTCATTGCTTGTGTGTACAGTTATGTGCGTTTCTTTGGGGATATTGACACCAACGGGCGCGTTGCTAGTTTCTGGGATATTTTACGTTGGGCTTATTTTCTTTCTATCGCTGTGACCATTTTATTTTCTATGTTGCTTAAGCCAAATTTTCTTCCGAAGAAAATTTGGAATGTAGTTTTCCTCCTGTTCGTTATGACGATTGTTTCTTTAGTTTTGACGGCCTCACGTGGAGCTTGGATGGGGGCTTTAGTGGGAACATTTTGCGTTCTACTGTCACAGCGTAAATCTTTTAAGTATTACCTCGGCTACGGTTTTTTAGTGTTTGTCATTTTATTCAGTAATACAGCTGTCAGAGGCCGTATTTTGTCGAGCTTCAATGTTCAACGCCAAGGTGATAAAATCACGTCGGAAGACGGTTCTAATGCAGGTCGTTTACACATGTGGAAGGTGGCGATGGACCTATATAAAGAAGTTCCACTTTTTGGTGTTGGATTTAAAAACAGCAAACCAGCACTCGAACAATTCATAGCTCAACAAGGTCCTGAGTACGCGGAAAAATACACCAAGGTTGAATACTCATACAACGACCAGCATTCTAGTTACGTGACGCTCTTGTTGCAATTCGGTGGAGTTTATTTTCTTTTCCTGTATGGATTTTTTGCGGCTGCAACACTTAAGGCCTATCGTGATGAAATGCATATTCCAGCGATTGTCTGTACTTCTGTAGTTTATGTTTTCTATTCGGCGATCGTAAGTTTTGAAGCTGTCGTTGTCTTTGGATTGCTCTCATTTATGATTTTAAATTTGAGAAAAGAACCTATCAAACAGCTATGACTTTATCCAGGTCTCGTAAGCTAATTCAGGATGCTCTAGGCTAGATCGTGACGACTCACGAGTGAAATGAATTTGATAGGCCGGAGAGTAGAAAACATCTCCGTCGAAATCTTTATTCACTTTCGTGATATAAAGTTTCTGGCAGTCCATCAAAGATTGATTATAAATTTCAGCTCCGCCGATCACGAAAACGTCTTCGGGAAGTCTACGTAACTTAATCAACATATCCGCTGTAGCGTAAGCCTCTTGAAGTGTTTTAACAAAGCGTACATTTTCAAATTCAGACTTGTGTTCAGTGCGAGAAATCACAATATGGAAACGATTGGGTAGCGGTTTTCCACGTGGTTTTAAAATAGAGTCGAAAGTTTTTCGACCCATAATAATAATTTTATTTGTAGTTGTTTCTTTGAAGAACTTTAAATCTTCTGAATAGTGCCAAAGTAAATCATTGTCTTTGCCAATTGCAAGATTGGCGGCGACAGCTACGATCTGATTTAAAATCAAACCGCAACCTCAGCTTTGATCGCAGGATGTGGATCGTAACCTGTGATCGTGATATCTTCGAATTTGAAATCGAAAATATTTTTCACATCTGGATTTAAAGTTAATTTGGGAAGTGGTTTAAATGGACGAGTTAATAATAAATCCACTTGTTCCATGTGGTTTGAATAAATGTGAGCATCACCTAGTGTGTGAACAAAGTCTCCCACTTCAAGATTGCAAACTTGCGCGACCATATGAACTAGTAACGCGTAGCTTGCGATATTGAACGGAACACCTAAGAAAATATCGGCGCTACGTTGGTAAAGTTGACAAGAAAGTTTTCCATCCGCTACGTAGAATTGGAAGAAAGCATGGCATGGCGGTAAAGCCATACGATCTACATCACCAGGATTAAACGCAACAACTAAGTGACGACGTGAATCTGGATTATTTTTAATTTGATTAATCACGTTTGTGATTTGATCTACCGTACGACCGTCAGATGTTTCCCAGAATCTCCATTGCTTTCCATAAACGGGACCTAAGTTTCCGTCTTCGTCAGCCCATTCATCCCAGATCGAAACTTTATTGTCTTTTAAATACTGAATATTTGTTTCGCCTTTTAAAAACCAAAGTAGTTCATGAAAGATCGAACGCGTGTGAAGTTTCTTCGTAGTTAAAAGCGGGAAGCCTTCTTCAAGATTGAAACGCATTTGGTAACCAAACACACTTTTTGTTCCAGTGCCGGTTCTGTCTTGCTTGATGGTACCTGATTCTAGGACATGTTTAAGGAGGTCATGATATTGTTTCATGACTTAAGGCTAAAGCAAAAATATCGATTTTTGAAGCTTTTCTTGGTTTGCTTCGCTGAGCCCAAAAGGAATAATAGCGGTTACTCGTGTTTTTTCGTTAGGCAAACAGCCTAAATAGAGTGATTCTGCAGCATTAAAAATGATCGAAGACCCAATCCCGGCGCCGCGTTGGCGATTGTGGTTAATTGAGTCCGAAACGCCGACATTGAGCACCGATTCGATTTGACCTATGAACTTACTGTAAGTCAGTGTTCCGTATAAATCGATAATTGAAACAGCCACCAGTTTATCCACTTTTTCTAAAATTAAAGTCGATTTTAAATTTGTTTTGGCGCTACCCAAGTTACGCGCATCAATCTGTGCATTCATGATGAGTTCTTCTAGAGCGACTTTTAAACTAGCGGAACGATTGGCATCAATATCAATTTGTAGCCGATGGAAAGATAAATTCAAAATCGTTTTGCGTGGAGTATTGCTATCAAAAATAATTTTATGTTTGGCAATTGGGTTTTTAAAAAATGTGAAGTCTTCGCGGAAATAATTTTTCACATTTTGATCGATCGCAGCTAGAACTCTTACTTTTTCAGAAAAGGGTTGTAAACTGTTTTGGACAACGTAGTCGATACTTTTTCTATAAGCTAATCCAATCACTTGGGCTGGAGATAATTCATCATCAAAGATCGCTAGTTTTTTTGTTTTGTAGGAAATTTCTTTTTCTAGATCAAGCATCGTAAAGCCAGAGATGGTGTTGGTTAGTGACACCTTCTCTGCTTCAAATTGTGTTTTACGATCGTCGATGCTTAGGCTAAACGACATTCTTACTGAAGATTCTGCACTTGAGCGATGTAAGGAAGATTGCGGTAGTAGCCTTCGTAATCTAAACCGTATCCAACCACAAACTCATTTGTGATTTTGAAGCCGACGTAATCTAATTTACACGGAACTTTAAGTGCGTCAGGTTTTTCAAGTAATGTCACTGTTGTTAACGAAGCCGGGTTTCTAGATTCGATAGCTTTTTTTAAGTAGTTCATCGTTAAGCCGGTATCAACGATATCTTCAACTAAGATTACGTGTTGGTCTTCAACAGGGCTTGCTAAATCCAAAGTCACTTTCACTTCACCCGAAGAGGATGTTCCACCGTGGTAACTAGAAACACCGAAGAATTCACATGTGATATCTGTATCGATTTGACGAATAAGATCAGAGAAGAAAAGGAAGGAACCTTTTAACACGCAAACAGCAACAACTTTTTTGCCTTTAAACTTTGTTGTTAATTCTTTACCGATTCTTTCAACCGCTTGTTTGATTTTTTCTTCTGAGATGTAAACTTCTAAATCTAAAGTCTTTGCGTTCATTTAATCCTTCAATCTTGTAATATTGTCTTACACAAACGAGTTGTTCAGTAGCTCTCCCAAGCCACCAGCTCCGGGAATGATATACTGCTTTTCATTTAACCCTTTTTCTTGATGCCAGTAAAGCCCTGGCTGCGATTTTATGACATGGTCTGGAGAAAGGCCTCGGTCCACTCGCAAAGCAAAGATTTGGACATTCGATTTCACGCTTAAAACACGTTTTAAATACTCTGGAGTGACAATCAAATGAAGCGCGACAAAGTGTTTCGGCGTGCCAGGGATTTCCTTTTCATAGTAGTCAATGGCTGACAGAATGGTACCGCCAGTGGCTCCCATGGGATCGGGGAAGATAACGATATTATTATCAATCGATCCTCCGATTTTATGACTGTTCATAATAGTTCCAGTCACTTGCTCCTGCGCATTTGTGCTTCGAGCGGCAAAAATATGATCCTGACGGATATTTTCCGCTTTCAAGATCGAGTGAAGAAACTCATAACAAATATGACTAGGAAATGTTCCGGCGCGAGCTAAATTAACAGAAACGGCCTTGGTCATTTCTGAAAAGTGCTCGGCTTTAAGCTCGGCTCCCATGCGCGTTTTAAAAGTCGATGTGCTCTTTGGGAACAGTTGGTTTGCAGTGTGGATGATCAGTCCGTTGTACAAAAATTCAATGAGACGGTTAATTTGTGGTTGGGTTGTTTTGGGAAGGCAGAGTTCGGTCAACATAGTTTGCAAAAAGGTATCGTCGATCAAGTGAAACTGCGGACCGTAATGATGTTTGAGCATAAATTCCTAAAGGCTTAGTTAAGCGATTCGATGATCATCACAAGCTCAGTTTTTTGTTCTAAGTACTGGCGTGATTTTAGAATTTGGAATGGAGGAACTTCAGATAAAGCCGCTTCATTTTGTAGTCCAGCTAAGTCATTTTTCCAATGGAGGAAGAAGATCGTGCTCGGTGAAATATTGATGTAAGCGCGCAGGACACCATCGCCACCTTGAGATGTCGTCTTGGTGATTGTCATGCTTCCGGTGTTCGGGCTATTCATCATAAGCTCAGAGCTTAATCCAATAAAAACTCCATCTTTGTTAGCGTCAGATCTAAAAATAGTTTTCGCATTAATAGCGGCTTGAGTCGATTCTGTTTTTAGAGCGGCGTAGCGAATTTGATCATCAAACAACTTGCGATTGATGGTACCAGAGTTGAAAGCAGAGTCCGCATCAGAAGGAGTTGTGCTATTTTGAATCCAATAGGCGAGAATAGTTCGACTTACTTCGTAGTAACTGACTTTGATATTCACGGAAGGTGTTGCGGCGGCGGCAGCAGCGGCAGTCGTCGTTGGAAGATTCGCCGAGACGGCAACATTCTTTAGATTCGGATTCGTTGCTAGACGAGCCGAAACCTCAGCTGTTTGAGCTCCTCCGGCTAAGCGATCACGCTGTTCTTCGTTTTGTAGCTCGACAGAAACATCTGCACTATTGTTTGTAGGTTCTGTTGAGGTGTTACTGTTCATGCCAGGAACTGCTGTTTGATTTTGGTTAGACAGGCTGGCGCTACTGATCGTTTGTTGAATCGCTTTACGACGATTGGATTGTGGCGAGGATGAGTCTGTCGCTCTTAAGCCGTAGTATGAAATTCCCAAAGCTAATGCGACGACAACAGCGACTTGCGCTAGCGTGTTGGAAAATATTTTTTTCCATGGGCTTTCCTTGATGGGAACATAGGTTTCAATGTTCACACCGCAACTTGCGCAGTATTGATCTTTCGGCTGCGAAAAACCGCAGCGAGGGCAATTTATTAGCATGCATATATAGTATTTCATTCTGTCTTGACGCACAATTTTTACAGTCTTAAGATACAACTTAGGTCGAGGTATAAAGGCATGTCGGAAGTTCATGTTCCCGTTTT
>CAZXZW010000059.1:0-13331 GCA_964645745.1 uncultured Bdellovibrio sp. | reverse complement strand
GCAAAAAGATAAACTAAAATCGGAACTGTTAAAATGGAGCCACCGCCTCCCATGAGGCCTAAAGTGATTCCCATTATAAAGCTTGCCGCAAATCCAATGAAATCCATTTTATTCTCGTAGTTTTAAGTAGCGTTCTGTTTTTTTGAAAAGAATCATTCCTAAAATCATAGCTCCGACAAAAAGAAAAACGCGCGTGTCTCCGGTTGCTAACGAAACAAGTCCCGGTCCCGGACAAAATCCACCCAGTCCCCATCCAATTCCAAATAGCGCCGAACCGATCACTAAGCGAGATGTAATATCGTTACGATGAGGAACATGCCATTTTGTATCGAGTAAAGGCGAAGATCTTTTTCTAATCAGTGCGTAAGTGATAAAGTGCACGCCAATCGCACCGACCATTACGAAAAGTAAAGAAGAATCCCAAGCCCACGGATTTAAAAAACTAATAATTTTTTGAGGCTGAGTCATTCCGGCTAAACCTAAACCGATCGCGAAAACAACACCGACGATTAAAGACACTAAATTTTGAAGATGGTGTTTTGAAGTCACAGAGAACCCCCGCTTAAATAGATGACGGCTTGTACGCTGAAAAATCCAAAAAGCATAAAAGTGACAGTGGCCAGCATCGAACGAAGAGATAGACGACTGATACCGCACACGCCGTGACCGCTGGTGCAGCCACTTCCCATGACTGTGCCATAACCTACAAATAGACCGGCTAAAGTCACCAACGCGAAACTACGATCAGATTGGTTCACGAAGAAATCAGGACGGATGAAGTAAAGAATAAATCCGCCTAAAAGTAATCCACTCAGAAAAAACCATCTCCAGCTGCCATCGCGTGTGGGTTTGGCCAATGCTCCTGATAAAATGCCGCTAATGCCGGTGACACGACCATTAAAGAATAACATCATGGTTACGGCTAAACCAATCAGTCCACCACCGATCAGAGGTAAAACTATTTGATCTAGATTCATGATAATTTCCCTTCAGTAGGATATTTTTTTTGATTCCACAAAATCATTCCACCTTGAAGATTTAAAGTCTTAGTAAATCCTAGTGCACGACTTTGTAGTGTGGCGTGACCCGAGCGGGCTCCGCTGCGACAAACGAAAACGATTTCATCGTCTTTATCATGCGTTTTAAGAAAGTGATCCAAATCCGGACCTAAAGTAATTAGTTTAGCTTGTGGAATGTGAGATAATTCGCCATTAAACTCATCGGGCCTGCGAACATCAATTAAAGTGATCTGGCCGATATGAGCTTTAAAGTCATCAGGCGTGACTTCTGGGACGCCACCGACGATTTCGTGTTTAAGTGTATTCTGTGTTGCCATGTTTAATCTCCTCAAAAAAACTTGCTTTATATATTAACATATTATAATATCATAATATGAAAAGTCAAGCCCGACCCCAGACCTTATCTGAATTGAAGAAAAAAAGTGAAAGTGTATCAGCTTTGTTAAAGCAGCTGTCTCACCCACAAAGGCTACTTATATTATGTAGTATGGCTGACGGAGAAAAATCCGTAGGCGAAATTGAAGATATCTGTGGGGCTTCGCAGTCAGCCGTTTCTCAGTTTTTAAAAGGAATGCGTTTAGAAGGTTTGATCGATTCACGCCGTGACGGAAAACAGATTTACTACAGTATTGTAGATAAACGTGTTTTAAAATTGATTAAATCGCTTTATCAAATTTTTTGTAAGTAGTTCTAACTAAAGTAAAATAGGTGGATGATAGAGTATTGTTTCTCCAAAGCTTTCGTCGCGCATAATAGTGGCCCAAAAGCAAAAACGCCCGGACCATCCGAGCGTTCTCAAGTATTTTGTTTATTCCGAAGTTAATCGAACAGCGACTACTGTGGCGGTGCAGTTCCCGGGAGATTTATTAATTCCAACTTAACATAGTGTCTTCGGATAATTATAACCACACGTCCTCCATTAGTATTTATCCACAGGAGTTTCGAACCTCCAAACACTTGCCCTCGTTTCACCGAGCTAGCAGCGGTAGATACTAACTTCTCGGACGTCGCATAAATAACTTAACTGGCTAAAATGAGATTTTAGTAGGTTCTCAGACTGAGACTTGCTAACCTATTGAAAAGCATAGATCTTCGATAAAATAAAAAATTAATTTTTTTTACTATTGATTTTCATATTTATTTTTCACTCAAGGATACTTTATGGCATGGCAACAGACAGAAAAAGATAACTGGTTTAAACAACAAAAAATTCAACGTTCTTATCTAGATGAAGTCGTAACTGAAATACAGAAGTTGAAATCACATTTTGACGTTACTCAGTACGGAGCTTTGTCCTTAGATAAGAATCGCTACCCACTCTATCTAGTGAAGACAAAAAACTTCGATTCTAACAAGAAAACAATTTTCATTACGGGCGGAGTACATGGCTATGAAACTAGTGGCGTTCACGGCGCTTTAGGCTTCATGAAGAACGTAGCTTCTCAATACGAAAATACATTTAACTTTGTGTGTGCTCCATGTATTAGTCCGTGGGCCTACGAAACTGTTAATCGTTGGAATAACAAAGCGATTGATCCTAATCGTTCATTCTTTAAAGGAAGTCCGGCAGAGGAATGTCAGTTTCTGTTAGATGCCACATCAGACTTAAAACCGTATGTTCACATCGATCTTCATGAAACAACAGATACAGATAATACCATTTTTCGTCCAGCTTTAGAACAACGTGATGGTGTAACTCATGAATTTTCTCCGATTCCTGATGGATTCTATGTCGTCGGTGATACGGAGAATCCACAACCAGCTTTTCAAAAGGCCATTATCGACGCCGTTCGTCCTGTAGCTCATATTGCGCCTGATGATAATGGAAAAATTATCGGAGCGAAATTAGAACAAGAAGGTGTGATTAATTACCCAGTAAAGAAATTATTCTTATGCGCAGGCATTTTTAATCCTACGTATTGTTCAACGACAGAAGTTTATCCTGATAGTCCGAAAGCTAGTCCTCAAATTTGTATTGACGCTCAAATCGCCGCAGTTAAAGGCGCATTGGATTATATATGCTCACTTTAGAAATTGAATCAGCTTTAGAAAAAAAGATTTCACAAATTGCCTCAGCGGAAGATCCAGCTCATGATCTTTTGCATTTTAAGCGCGTGGTTCGTATGGCTAAAAAAATCTGTCAGAAAGAAAACGCAAAAGCTGAAGTGGTTATTCCAGCGGCTTGGCTTCACGACTTCGTAATTATTCCTAAGAACGATCCTCGACGTAAACAAGCGTCTCAGTTATCTGCTGACGGAGCTATTCAGTTTTTAAAAGAACTTTCTTATCCATCAAAATACTATGATGAAATTGCTCATGCGATTGCTGCGCATAGTTTCAGTGCCAATATTGAAACTAAAACTTTAGAAGCTAAAATTGTACAAGATGCGGATCGTCTGGATGGCCTTGGTGCTATCGGCATTGCTCGTTGTTTTGCAACAGCTGGCTTGTTGAAAAGACCATTTTATTCAGAAGAAGATCCTTTCTGTGAAACACGTGAGACGAATGACATGGTTTTTACTGTAGATCATTTCTATGCGAAACTTTTTAAAACAGCTGAGACTTTAAAAACAGAGACGGGTCGAGCTGAAGGATTTAAACGTGTCGAATTCATGAAACAGTATCTTAAAGATTTATCTCATGAAATATAGTATTCGCTACTATTTCTAGTCCGGCCACTCTAAAAACATTTGTGTCTACAGGATTAGTACATGATAATCTTTTGCATGGAAACTCGTGTAAACCAATTTATTCCTCAAAATAATTTTATTATAGCTTCTGAGCAAGAATTGATTTTATCGTTTCGCCCGCGCGATCAAAAAAAATTGATCGTTCCGATCGGTCTGCGTTTTCCGATTGAAGTAAATACTTATTTTAGATGGCAAGAGTCTTCTGGAGTCTACACGTATCTTATTTTCAAGCGACCGAATTGGGATGCACCTCGTGGGGTAGCCTTCAAACGCTCTCATCCTACAAGTGATCCTGTAGGTGGAATGTGTAATTGGTGTCATTCCTACGGGACATCGAATGAAATTGGAATGTTATCTGTTAAAGTAAATTCAGAAGTGAGTCTTTCTTATTTTCTTTGCCAAGATCTTCGCTGCGTCGAAAAAATCGAGGAGAACGCCATCTTAGGTGGTCGTCATCCTGCAAAAATGGTCGAACAGCTTTATTATCGCATAGACAAATTATTCGAAAGACTAAGTCAGCACCATATTGATTAGTTAAAATAACATACATCAGGACGTTTCTGTTTGCTCTCTGTTTTATAATTCAACTTCGTCAAAGGCTTCAATGAAAGCTTCTGGTGGTTGAGCTCCAGATACAGCAAATTTACGATTAAATACAAAGAACGGAACTCCGCGAACTCCAATTTCTTGAGCCATTTCTTCATCTTGACGAACTTCTGTTTTAAAATCATCAGAACTCAACATCGCTTGAATATCTGATTCATTTAATCCGGCTTGAACCCCAATAGATTTTAAAACTGTATGATCAGAAATATCTTTTCCTTCAGTGAAGTAGGCTGTCATGACCAACTCTTGAATTTGATCTTGTTGACCGTCTTTTTTGGCTAAGTGAGCTAAACGATGAGCATCAAATGAATTCGTCGGTACAACTTGATCCATGTGATAAGTTAAACCTACCGCTTTTGCTGTTTGCGTGACTTGTTGATTAGCTTGAATCGCCCATTCAACAGTTTTTCCGTATTTCTTCGCAAGAGACTCATAAATAGAACCTTTTGGACGAGCGGTCGCATGGGGATCTAATTCAAAACTTCTGAAAGTCACTTGAACTTGATCTTTATTTCCCAATTGGGCTACAGCTTTTTCAAAATTACGTTTTCCGATAAAACAAAACGGACAAACAAAATCAGACCATATTTCAACTTGAATCATATATTCTCCAGAGAAAGCTCAGTTATATCCTATTTAAATATTAAAAACGAGCTAATCCTCGGTTGAATTTCGCTCTGCTTCGCAGTAAAATAGTGGCATGAAGAAGTCTGTCACTTTAAATTCTCATCCTATCCATATCGATTGTTCGAAATGTGAAGCGAAATCAAAAAGCTTTATGTGTTCGACCTCGGATGAAATTTCGACGGCTATTAGTGGTTTTAAGTTAGATAGTTCATATCAACCTAATGACGTGATCTTTCGTGCGGGCGACATGCCGACAGGATTATTCTCGGTGCGTTCAGGTGTCGTTAAGCTTGAGTATCTAAACGAAGACGGAGACGCGCATACTTTAAAACTTGTGGGTGCTGGAGGAATTCTGGGATACCGCAGTTTTTTCCGTGGTGATGTTTATAAAAAAACAGCGATTGCTTTAGAACCCGTAGAAGTTTGTTTTTTACCACGCAAAGAAGTGATGGAGCTTTTCGGTTGTCATCCTGAATTAGGATTGAAATTAATTAATCAATTAACATCTGATTTGGATCGCGCGGAATCGAAATGGGTTGATCAAATTGATAAGGGTGCTCCAGCGCGTATCGCCGATGCGTTGTTATTCTTGAACGAAAGTTTTCATGGTTCAAGCTGGACCCGTAAAGAGATCGCAGAATGGGCAGGAACCACAACCGAGACCGTTATTCGTACCCTGGCCCAGTTTGAAAAAGAACATTTAATTAAGCAAAACTATAAGAATTTCACGATCTTAGATGAAGCCGAGCTGACTCGAAAAGCCAATTCTTAGCCATGTATGATGGCCGTCATATTTTAAAATAAGATAACTTTTTAAGATTAAGGGTATGAAACCATGCCTTTATTGCCAAACACCATTCCAAGGAGAATCTTCGTACTGCTGTTCCAGCTGCGAATTACTTTCGGGCTGGCACAATGAAGGCCAATCACCGCTGAGTAAAGTGGTTTCGATATCTAAAAGTTCTTGGGATAAATTTAATTTAACAGAACTTGAAGCGTCTTATAATTCTTCACGTTGTCCTTTGTTTAAGAAATTCAAATTGTATTTAGATGGCTTGCAATGTTCTTCGTGCGTACATCTTTTAGAAGATCTTCCTCAATATACTCATGGAGTGACTTGGGTTCGTGTCGATTACACGCGCCACACTTTAGAAATTCAAACTCAATCTCAAGTAGGACTGGGTCAAATCTGTCAGTGGATAGCAAGTCTTGGCTATACACCGACTCCGATTAAAGAGGAAAACGACTACGAGAAAGCGAAGCAATTAGAAAATCGCCAAGACTTAAAACGTATTGGAGTTGCGGGAGCTGTAGCTGGCAACTTGATGTTATTCTCAGTTCCGATTTATGCAGGTCTGCAAGGATCGCTTTCTGTCGTATTTCAATGGTTATCATTTTTTATTTTCTTACCGTTGTTATTTTTCTCGGCTCGTCCGTTTTTCAAAAAAGCTTGGGCGAGTCTTTTAGTTCGTCGAATTAACGTCGACATGATGATCGTTGTGGCTCTGGTCGCGGGTTTCATTTTTTCCACTTACAGTTTAGTTTCTGGATTAGAAGATATTTATTTTGATTCAACAGCCAGTTTTATTTTTCTCATCTTATTAACTCGTTACCTTCTTAAAAAATATCAAGATCGAGTTATGCAAAAAAATATCTTAGATGATTTATTCGGAGCTGAAGTTTACGAAGTAAAACGTGGAAACGATTCTACTTTAGAAAGATTCCAAGACTTGAAAGCTGGTCTTCAGGTTAAAGTGCAGGCCGCACAAGTGATTCCTTGTGATTCTGTACTGTTAAGTCCGGAACAATCTTTCGATTTATCATTCTTAACTGGCGAAGCTTACCCTCAAGTAAAACATGCCGGTGATCGGATCCTTGCCGGCAGTCGTTTAATTCAAGATGAAGCTTGGATTGAATGTGTAAAAACATCTAGCGACAGTGAGCTAGCTCAAAGCTTGATGCAAATGGATTCCGTACGTAATGCAAAAAGTGATATTCAAAATTTAAGTGACCTTGTGGCGCACCGATTAACTTTGGCGGTCTTTGGCATTTCTGCCTTGTTTTTCATTCTAACTTATCCAGAGCTGGGAGTTGAGGCTTTTAAAAGATGTTTAGCTTTGATTACCATCGCCTGTCCTTGCGCCATCGCCTTCGGCGCGCCATTAGCACACAGTCTAGGCTTGAAAAAAGCCATGAGTCACGGGTTTTTCATTCGCTCAGGAGGAGTGTTTGAAAAACTCAGCTCGATCAAAAAAGTTGTGTTTGATAAAACAGGAACTTTAACTTCAAGCGATCTGACTTTGATGCAAACTTATCCTGCGAATTTATCAGAAGATTATAAATCTATTCTTCTGGGTTTAGAGAAAAATTCATTACATCCTGTCGCGAACAGTTTAAGAAAAACTTGGAACACAACTTCAGTTTTAAATTTACAAGCCGTGGAAACAGCCGGAGAAGGCGTGTCCGTAAATTTTGATGATCATGTTTACCGCGTGAGTCGTCCAAAAGTGATCTTAGAAAATGAAATGCTTCAAGTGGATTTCACATGTGATGGAAAAGCTTTAGCCTACTTGTATTTTGCAGAGCGCGTGGCGCCTGAAGCTACTCAAGTCGTTCAAAAATTTCGTGAAGAAGAGTTCGATGTGATGATGTTAACCGGAGATTCACGTGGCCGCGCTATTGAAGTCGCCAAAACGGTGGGAATTCGTCCGGCCTTTGTTTTTTCTGAACAATCTCCAGCTTCTAAAAAAGAAGTGATTCAAAAAAATAATCCGTGTCTTTATATTGGTGACGGTCTTAATGATCTTCAAGCCTTACAAGAAGCTTATGTTAGTTTCGCTGTTCGTGGGCCATTCGAAGCGACTATGCAGGCTAGTGACGTGTACGCTCCTCAGAAAAATTTAAATGCGTTAGTGGAATTAGTAGAACTTTCAAAACAAGTTCATCGCACTTTAAAAACAAATTTATTCTTTGCTATTTTTTATAATACAGCCGGCGGGATTTTATCACTACTTGGTTTAGTGAATCCCTTAGTGGCTGCGGTTCTCATGCCGATCAGCTCTCTTGCGATTACCATGCATACGGTCTGGAGGCTTAAATGATGACGATTCTATTTATGGTTTCAGTCGCGCTGCTTTTATCGGCCGGATTTGTGGCCTGTTACTTGTGGTCCATATCGAATGGACAATTCGATGATCTGACCACGCCTGCTTTAAGAATGTTAAAAGATGATTTTCAAGTTCAGAAAGATAAAGAAAGGAAACTCAATGAACCAAAATAATAACAGCCACTTTTATGATGACGATATCGTCCGTAAATTTGTGATGGCCACAATGGTGTGGGCCGGAGTCGCATTTTTAATTGGATTGATTATCGCAACACAACTTGCGTATTGGCCCTTGAACGGAGGAGTTCCCTGGATCACATTCGGTCGTCTTCGTCCGCTTCATACCAATGCCGCAATCTTTGCTTTCGCAGGGAATGCGATTTTTGCAGGTATTTATCATTCGACACAAAGATTACTTCGTGTTCGATTATTTTCTGATGCCTTAAGTAAAATTCATTTCTGGGGCTGGCAATTTATCATCGTGATGGCCGCGATCACTTTACCCTTGGGTTTCACTCAAGGAAAAGAATACGCTGAATTAGAATGGCCGATCGATATCATGATCACATTGGTGTGGGTGATTTTTGCCATTAACTTCTTTATGACATTAGCTCGTCGTCGTGAGCGTCACATGTATGTGGCGATTTGGTTTTACATCGCAACGATTCTCACAGTAGCTGTTCTTCACATTATTAACTCGATCGCTATTCCATTTAGCTTTTTCAAAAGTTATACAGTGTGGGCGGGAATGCAGGACGCTTTAGTTCAATGGTGGTACGGTCATAATGCCGTAGCCTTTTTCTTAACAACTCCATTTTTAGGTTTGATGTATTACTACATTCCTAAAGTGGTGAATGCTCCGATTTATTCTTATCGTTTATCGATTATCCATTTCTGGGCTTTGGTGTTTATTTATATTTGGGCCGGTCCTCATCACTTGTTGTACACATCACTTCCCGATTGGTTACAAACATTAGGGATGGTTTTCTCCATCATGCTTTGGGCTCCAAGTTGGGGAGGCATGATCAACGGATTATTCACCTTCAAAGGACGTTGGAGTTCTGTTCCTTCAGAACCCGTGTGGAAATTCTTTATCGCAGCTCTTACTTTCTACGGTATGGCGACATTCGAAGGACCCTTATTATCTATTAAATCTGTAAGTGCCATCGGACATTACACAGATTGGATCGTAGGCCACGTTCACGGTGGAGCTTTAGGTTGGAATGGCTTCTTAGCTTTCGGGATGATTTATTATCTTGTTCCAAAATTATGGGATACAAAATTGTATTCTAAAAAATTAGTAGAACAACATTTTTGGTTAGGCTTAGTCGGTATCGTGCTTTATTACGTATCTATGGTCGTGGCCGGTGTGACTCAAGGTATGATGTGGAAAGCGATCGATGCGAACGGTCAGCTAGTTTACCCTGAATTTATTGAAACAGTTGTTCGTATTATTCCATTGTACTGGGTGCGTTCGCTGGGTGGATTACTATATCTAGTCGGTTTCGTTTTAATGGTGATTAATATTGTTAAAACAATTAAGTCAGCTCCGGCTCGTTTAGGAGATACGGCGATTACAAATTTAGTTAATGATAACGTGAAAGATGGAAAACCACGTTTACTTGAAGGATACGCTGCTAAATTTTCGGTGTTATCATTGATTGCCGTGTTAGTTGGAACAGTGATCGAGATTTATCCGACACTCAATGTTCACAAATACGTAAATCCCGAAGTGACAACCACTCCGTTCTCGGCTCTAGAGCAAGAAGGACGCGATTTGTATGTGCGCGAAGGTTGTTATTTATGTCACTCGCAGCAAATTCGCCCGTTAGTGGATGAGAAACTTCGTTACGGAGATCCTTCAACTATTGGAGAATCGATTTACGATCATCCTTATCAATGGGGATCAAAACGTACTGGGCCTGATTTAGCGCGCGTGGGAAAAAAATATCCAGACATGTGGCATTACCAACACATGATGAACCCACGTGAAATTGTCACTAAGTCTATAATGCCGGAATACAGTTGGCTTGCGAAAAATAACATCGACTATTCGCAAATCAAAAAGAAATTGAATGTCTTAAGAAACTTAGGTGTTCCTTACACAGATGCCCAAGTTAAAAATGCGGACATCGATGCTGAACAACAAGCGCTTGTGATTTCTGATGAACTTAAAAAACAAGGTGTACAAGGTAAAATTGAGAACAAAGAAATCTTAGCCTTAATTGCGTACCTTCAAGCTTTAGGACAGAAGGGTGGTAAGTAATGTCTAAACTTATTTTTTACGGATTCTCGGATGCTCATTTAATCGTGATTGGATTTATTTTATTCATGGGAACGTTTTTAGGAGCTTTTTTCTGGACCGTATTTATTCAAAAGAAATCTTTCTATAACGATTTAGCGCAATTACCATTGCAACCAGAAGGAGACGTGCGTGGACTCGAATAATCATAATAATCAAAATCACGGAGAAGATGTTCACGTCTACGACGGCATCGTTGAACAAAATAATCCGATGCCTGATTGGTGGATTTGGCTTTTCTTTCTTTGTATTGTTTTTGGCTTCATTTATTGGCTTCATTATTTTACAGGTAACGGACCAACGTTACTAGAGGAATACAATACAGCCATGCAAAAATACGAAGAAGTAGTGAAGAACGGCGGATCTAAACAAGCTGAAACTGAAGAAACACTTATGGCCTATATTAAAGGTGAAAACGCTATCGCTAGTGGCGCTGGAATTTTCGCCAGCAAGTGTGCTATGTGCCATGGTGATAAATTAGAGGGAAAAATCGGACCGAACCTAACAGACGATTTCTGGACAACCGGAGATGGAAGTCGCATGGCCGTTTATCACACCGTCGCCAAAGGATCAGCAGCGAAGGGTATGCCGCCGTGGGAAGGAATGTTGAAGCCTAACGAATTAAAAGATGTGGTGGCTTTCGTCTATTCAAAAATTGGATCAAATCCTCCGAACGCGAAAGCGCCAGAAGGAGCCGAGGTTAAGAAGTAATCATGAGTGTTTATTCAGGTCCTGCAGAAGTTAAAGGTTTCTATCAAAAAATCCGCGATTTTTTGCAACCTGTATTAATTATTCTCTTCGTAGCTGCGCCGTGGATTCAAATCCACGGTGAGCCGATGATTTTATTTGATGTCGTGAATCGGCATTTTGTTTTTTTTGGTTCAACTTTTTATTCACATGAAGCCCCACTTTTATTTTTCTTAGCTATATTATTAGTTCTCAGTATTTTCTTAGTCACAGCCTTGTTTGGTCGTTTGTGGTGTGGATGGACTTGTCCACATACAGTATTTCTGATGGCTGTGTTTAATCGTGTGGAAAAGTGGATTCTAGGTCAGTACACACAACGTATGCTCTTTTATAAAAGTGAAGATTCTTTTAAAAAGAAAATCAAAATACTTTTTTTACATTTCGTGTATATATCAATTTGTTGGGCTTTATCTCATTCTTTTGTAGCCTACTTCGTAGGAGCCGATAAAATTACTAGTTTTATCATGGATGGGCCAAATCTTCACATGAGCACGTTTCTGTTATGCTCAGCTATGACTCTTATTCTTTATTTTAACTTTGCTTTCTTCCGTGAAAAGCTTTGTTTATACATTTGTCCTTACGGTCGATTTCAAAATGCTTTGATTGATCGAAATTCTGTGATCGTTCACTACGATCAAATGCGCGGAGAACCACGCTCTAAAATTGCCACTTACAATTCGGATAAAGGGGACTGTGTTGATTGTCGTCGATGCGTAAATGTGTGTCCGGCGAAAATTGATATTCGTAACGGATTTCAGTTAGAATGTATTTCCTGTGGACAGTGTATCGATGCGTGTGATGCGGTGATGACAAAAATGAAACGTCCGGAAAGATTAATCCGCTACGAAACAGGAAATCAAAAACCCATTACCTTGAAAAGATTCCGTTTAGCTCTTTACGCATTACTGATTGTCTTGTTCACATCAGGACTGATCTGGAGTCTTTATGAGCGTCATGATATCGATATGACAATTAATCGCGCGCACATGATGCCGTTTAGTTCGCGTATGGAAAATGAAAAACGCATTCTTCAGAACCAGATTCAAATTCATTTAAAAAATCAAACTCAAAAAATTCAGCAGATTCATTTATCGGCCAGTGAAGCATTTAAATTATTAAGCCCAGCTGTTGATATGGAGTTAGGGCCAGGACAAGATTTAAAAACCACAGCATTTATCGAAATTCCGGTAGATCAGTTCTCGTTCGATAAAAATGAAGTCATCATTAGTTTAAAATCAGACAATTTAGAATTAAAACGTACGCTTAAATTTATCAGGCAGGACTAATGGAAGCCTCAATTTTCGGAGCTGTTTTAATTATGGGATTCTTAGGCAGCTGGCACTGTGGAGTGATGTGCGGGCCATTGAGCTGCAATTTTAGAAAGCGCGAGAACTTTATTTCCTATCATTTGGGACGCCTGATTTCTTACTCGATCATTTCCATATTATTGTACTACGGAGCCCATTATTTCTTAGATACAGACAGCCGAGCGCTTAAACTAGGAGCTAGTCTCTTCTTTGGTATCTTATTGATTTTATTTGGTTTGATGCAAATTCAAATGATTCCACAGCAAAAAAGATTGAGCTTTAAATTCTTTAAGGTGCAGCACAAGATTTTAGAAAAATATAAAGCTCAATTGAATCAGTTTCCAATTTTACTGGGGTTATTAACAGGTCTATTTCCCTGTGGATGGCTTTATTCATTTTTGATTATGTCGTCACAAATGAAATCATTACCGCAGTCTTTAGCTGTGATTGTGATTTTCTGGATGACATCATTACCTGCATTTTTCGTCTTTACAGGATTCATGAGCCAACTTATTAAAAAATCTCCAGCATCCCACCAAAGAATCTCGGCCTGTGTTTTAGTTTTCGCAGGTCTTCTCTCAATTTTTGGACATTGGTCACACATTCTTTTCTTGCAGTAGTTTGATTCGTTCGACAAAATTATTTTATGAATACAAATTTATTAAATGAAATGGCTGACGCTTCAATGAATGGAACTATTCCTTTCGGAGTCATCGTAGGAAAATTAATGGAAGCTGGCGTAGAATCTTATCGCGTCGATTTTGTTCGTAAAGAAAAGATTTACTACATGCCAAATGGTGAATCTCATTTAGTTTCAATTAACTTTAAAGATCACGCCTTATCTCAAGAATTTAATACAGAAGGAGTTCAGTCTGCGATTAAAGCTTCACAACGCGGGGAAATTAAATTTATCGAATTTATCCCACG
>CAZXZW010000058.1:2323-13331 GCA_964645745.1 uncultured Bdellovibrio sp. | reverse complement strand
TGGTAGGGAGTACAGGATTCGAACCTGCGACATCCACCTTGTAAGGGTGGCGCTCTACCAACTGAGCTAACTCCCTATTGATAGATAAATTTTGTGTGAAATAGGTATAGCTTTCTCGGCCTCTAGACTCAAGTACTTTTAACATTATCTGGGCCAACTTTTTTATTGCCTGATTAGCAGTCAAAATCAACAATAGTTACATGATAATTCGGATTTTAATGATCGTTATATTGATGCCTTTGTTGACCATTGCTGGTGAGCCTATTTCTCCGCTATTTGGGCTCGGCCAGGAGAATATTGAGCTAGGGCTTAGCGATATCCATGCAGATAAGAAACAAATTAAATATAGACCAAATATAGCGGGAATAAGTCGTCTGGCATTGACTGCCTACGGGTTGACGGTAGGAGCTTCTTTTCGCGGAACTGAAGATCTTGATCGCAATTATGGAACGACTACATTTTCAGATTATCAATTGGGGTATGATAGTTATAAATGGGGTGTCGATGCGACTTACCAAGTTTATAAGGGTTTTTATACAACAGAGACGACACAGACTCAGTTGTTCCCCGATCTGAGATTACAACAGTACGCCCTTCTCGGTCGTTACGCTTTAGAAGAATCGGACTTTTCGGTTGGCGCTCTCATGAATCAAGCGGATGAAATTAAAAAAACGGCAGGCAAGTATTACTTTGTCGGGGGCTTTCGTCAGCACGTTGTTGAAAATAATATTTCATTACTTCAGCAAGATTATGTGGGGATGAATGCGGATCTTGAGGCTTTCAGAAAAATGAAAGTAACCTCTTTGAACATTGGATTTGGAGCGGGCAAATATTGGGTGAGTGACAGTCATTTTTTTGTGGGCGCTTTGGTGGATATCTTAGGAACTTATGGTTTTTATAAATACACAGATTTAAATGAAGTTGACGATATTTCACAAAAATCGACACTAAGTTTTAATATTAAAGTGGGAGCCGGCTATGCTGGAGAAACTTATAAATTTGGACTGAGTTTTAGTGGAGACTCCACAACTTTGATGACTCCGGGCTCGAGTTATATGACTC
Organism: uncultured Bdellovibrio sp.; assembly: GCA_964645745.1. GTDB lineage: Bacteria > Bdellovibrionota > Bdellovibrionia > Bdellovibrionales > Bdellovibrionaceae > Pseudobdellovibrio. Next base: position 12,269 of record CAZXZW010000058.1, on the reverse strand, counting down.
CTCAAGCCCTGAAAGCGCTTTTTTATTTAAGGCTTACTTTTAAGTAAGCCTTATTTTCTACAACGGTACTGACTAGCGTTTGAAATCTTTCTTAAGATCATGTTGCTTTCTTCTGTGTTGATTGATCCCGTGTTAAGATCGTAAGTATGATTACGATCATCGTTATCAACCAAACGGTAGAAGTTAGCTCCTAAAGATTTAGGTCCACATGTGTATGTGTCCATCTCTAGATCAGCCGTGTTGAACATCGCTAATTTCATAAGAACGTTATTCATGTTGATACGAACTACATTTTTTTCATTTGTGTTTACGATACCAACGCCGCGCATGTAAGCTTTTTTACAGTTTTCACGCTCGTAGATTTGTACGAATAGTTGTTTCATCTTCTCAGTTGAACGAGTCACTTTGAATTCGAAGACAAGGTTAGATTGAGTATTTGTGGCATTTGCAACTACCCATACGCCTTGGATCGATGTCCATGGGAATGGTCTTGCAATTGACCAAGGAAAAACTACAACTCCGCCACCACCCTTACCGGCAGGTAACGCATCGTTTGAACATACATTCGTCGCTTGCGCAAAAACAGTAGTACAGAACGAGAACAATACAGCTAATATAATTCTTTTCATTTTAATTTTCCCCTCTATTAAAAATTAAATTTTGAACTTTCACTGATTTATTTAAAAAGTAACCGTTTTTAGATCTAAAAATATACTTTGGATGATCAAAATCAGGTTCGATCAATTTACGTAAACGTTTAATCGTTACGTAAATTTTATTGTCGTGAATCTCTGGATTATAAACTTGTTTCCAAACATGTTCGACTAAGTATTCTTTAGAGAAAACTTCGCCTTGATGAGAGATGAACAATTTTAATAAATCCAACAGGATAAATTGGTTTTTGAAATCAATTTTACCGATTTTACGTTCAACGATTTGGTGGTTCTGGAAATCAAAAGATAAATCGAAATCATTGTTCTTTTGAGTTTGGAACATATGATCGTAAGTCGCGATCATGCGGTAGAAATACTTCGCATTTTGTGGATCGTTCGTTTTTTTAACTAAGTTAAAATACACTAAACCGATATCTTTTTGTCCTGATTCGCACAGGCAACAACCGATATTAACTAAGATACCACTAGCTACGTTTAAGTTTTTAGAGACTTTAGTTAATTCGTACGCCGGCCATAAAACATCTAAAGCTTGGTCGTACTTTTTTAAATCCATAAGGATTTTAGCATTTAATAAAAGAACGCTGGCTTTAAGATCAATGTTTTCTAAGAACTGAAGAAAGATATTTAAATTGTAGATTTCCTTTAAAGCTTCGTCGTATTTTTTCTGGCTGTGTAAGCAAATCGCGATACCTAAGATCGCGTAACAAGAGTCTTCTTTGTTGTTGTGTTTAAGACCTTGTTCAAGAGAAAGTTTGAAATACTCTAAAGCCGAATCGATTTGACCACGGTAAACAGAAGCAATACCGAAAACGTAATAAGCACGTGAAGTGACTTCGATGTTTTCGCGCATGATAACGTCATGTAATTTTTCTTTTAAGGCTGAGAGCTGAGCGAATTCTTCGCGTTCAGCATAAATACGTAGAGTAAATTGGATAGCCTTGAAATATTGCGGGTGATTTTTTTCGGCAAGAAATTCTTCGGCAGCTTTGTACAGATGAGGAAGCGCTTCCGTGTAATCTCCGCGATCGCAATATAATTTTCCAAGCTCTAAAGATTGGTCTGCGTTCATGTTAAATCCTTTTAAGAAGGATGAAATTGACAGAGTCTGAATTCATCGTCAATTAAATATAAAATTATGTTATAATAAATAGGCTAATTCAAAAGATAGGAGAAATAGTTAAGTTATTTCAAATAGATATGAATGTCAGATTTTTCGATGAGTAGAAAAGAAAAAGCCCCTTTTTTCATCAAAAAGGGGCTTTTTTATAGTTAGCTAACTATTGGGATCTGGGAACTAGTGGGTGTGAACTTGTTGACCCGTGTAGTTGGCTTTAACGCCTTGGCCACGTTCATTAGCACTTTTGAATAAATCTTTAGGTCCTTTGATCTCTAAAGCGTTAATCAAAACTTGGTCCACATGATCAACTAAGATCACTTTAAGTTCTTTTAAGACTTCTTTTGGAATGTCTTTAAGATCTTTTTCGTTCTCTTTAGGACAGATGATCGTTTTAATTCCACCACGGTGAGCCGCCAAGATTTTCTCTTTTAAACCACCGATTGGTAAAACTTTACCGCGTAATGAGATTTCTCCAGTCATCGCCACAGTTCTTTTTACAGGGATTTTCATCATCGCGGAAACAATCGAAGTTGTTAACGCGATACCTGCTGATGGACCATCCTTCGGAGTAGCACCATCTGGGAAATGGATATGAATGTCGATATTCTCATAGAATTCTTTATCTAATCCGAATAAAGGTCCACGTGAACGAGTGTATGACATCGCTGCGATACAAGACTCTTTCATCACATCACCTAATTGGCCAGTGACTGTGAATTTACCTTTACCAGGAACAGCGCTTACCTCAACAGCTAATAAGTCTCCGCCTACTTCTGTCCATGCCATACCGTTAGTTAAACCGATTTCATTTTGTTTTTCGATTTCTCCGTGACGGTTTTTATGTGGACCGATTAATTCAACCACTTTTTCAGAAGTGATCGTGTAAACGTTTCCTGTTTTAGCTGCTTTAGCTTTACCTTTAGTTTTCGCAGAAGCTTTTGCACCTTTAGTCGCTTTAGTTGTCGTGTCTGTCGCTGATGATTTCTTGAATGATTCAAGTTCATTCGACATAACGATATCTTTAGCTACTTTTCTAAATACGTTTGCAAACTCACGCTCTAAGTTACGAACACCAGATTCACGAGTGTAGAAACGGATAACGTCACGTACAGCTGAATCTTTCATTACGATATTGTAATCTTTTAAACCGTGATTCTCGATTTGTTTCGGAATCAAGTAATTCTTAGCAATATGGTATTTCTCTTGTTCAATGTAACCATCTAAGTAAATGATTTCCATACGATCTAAAAGTGGACGAGCCACGTTACCTAAGTTATTTGCGGTAGCGATGAACATCACTTGAGATAAATCGTATTCTAACTCTAAGTAGTGATCAGAGAATGTTGAGTTTTGTTCTGGATCTAAAACTTCTAACATCGCTGAAGATGGGTCACCACGTTGGTCATTAGACATTTTGTCGATTTCGTCTAACAACAATACCGGATTACCTTTATCTACTTTTCTTAACGCTTGTAAGATTTTACCAGGCATAGCTCCAACGTATGTTTTTCTATGACCGCGAATCTCAGCTTCATCACGCACGCCACCCAATGAAATACGCGAGAATGGACGATTTAATGATTCTGCAATCGAGCGAGCTAAAGATGTTTTACCCACCCCTGGAGGGCCGGCTAAACAGATGATAGAACCTTTCATGTTTTTCGATAAAGATAAAACAGCTAAGTATTCTAAGATACGTTCTTTAACTTTTTCTAATCCCCAGTGATCGTGATCTAAGATTTTCTTAGCATTCTTAACATCATGACGATCTTGATTGTATTCTTGCCATGGTAATGACAAGACCCAGTCAATGTAGTTTCTTACTACTGTTGCTTCTGCAGACATAGGAGACATTAATTTTAATTTTTTAATTTCTTTATTAACTTTGTCTTTAGCTTCTTGAGGCATTTTCTTATCACGGCATTTTACAGACAAGTCTTCTAATTCAGCTTGGTAATCATCTTTTTCACCAAGTTCTTTTTGAATGGCTTGCATTTGTTCGTTTAAGTAATATTCCTTTTGAGATTTTTCCATTTGCTTTTTTACACGCGTGCGGATTTTTTTCTCAACTTCAAGAATTTCAATTTCACCAGTCATTAAATTTAACAAGTGTTCTAAACGCTTAGTTGGATCTAAGATTTCTAAAACATTTTGTTTGTCTTCTAATTTTAAATTTAATTGAGCGACAATGATATCTGCTAATTCGCCAGCGCTTTCAATGCTTGATACACGCATTAAAATTTCTGGTGGAATACGTTTGTTTAATTTGACGTATGTTTCAAAAGTTGATTTTACAGATCTCACTAAAGCAGACGCTTCAGTTAAGTTATCAACGTCCTCTTCAATCACTTCGCAGTTTACAACGAAGAAATTGTCGTTTGGCACGAAACCTTTAATTTTCGCACGCTTTTTACCTTCTACTAAAACTTTTACAGTTCCATCTGGTAAACGTAACAATTGAATAATTGTTCCGATTGTTCCAATGGCGTAAATGTCTTTTTCTTCCGGATTGTTCGTCTTCGCATCTTTTTGTGCAGCTAAAACGATATCAGTTTGCTTGCTCATCGCATCTTCGAGAGCACTGATACTCTTTTCGCGTCCTACAAAAAGTGGCATCATCATATGCGGGAATATGATGAGATCACGTAGCGGAAGTAAGGGTAATTGTTGAGTCGGATTGTTGGCCATGAGAACTCCTTCCTTGAAGCGATACTTGGATCTTATGACCCAAATAAAATATAAAAGGTTAGTCTATCCTTAGACTCTTTTATACTTAGATTTATTTTAGAGATGAAATCTAAATTCTGGAAGCTAAATATTCGTTTTTAAAAAAATAAAACAACCTAGATCTTAGTCTGAGATGTTTAAAGCAGAAAGAGTGAACCATAACATAAGAAATTATTATGGTTGTGAGGAAAAAAGCTTAAAAAAGGCAAAAAAAAACGGAAAGGGTTTAACCTTTCCGTTTCATAATAATTCTTATATTAGAATTACGGTTGGATAGCGTAGTTCGGAGCTAATTTTTCACCAGCTCTGAATCCAGCGATACCATCAACTTTGATTCCTGCTGGATGACGGTAATCTTGAGTGATTACACCTTCATCGATCAAGAATAAACCTTGTGGAGGAGAGTTATCAAACAAGTTGTATGAGTCTCCAGATTTTCCAGATTTAGAACCTTTGTTTGTGATCGCTTGAACATGTGGGTACATGTCAACTGAGTAAGTACCTTCATCTAAAATCATGCTTTCTGGAACGCCACGAGCTTGAACTTCAGAAGCTGTGCTTGATTTAGGATTTTTAGAACGAACGTCTTCTTTGGTTAAAATCCATTGCCAGATGTAAGGATTTTTTTGTCCTTCATAACGAGCTAATGATGGATCAGCTAAACCTTCTTTAGCGTAAATTTTGATTAACGCTGTTCCCGGAGGAACTAAAGATTGTAAGTAAGCAATCGCACGATTTTCATGACGAGTACAACCGTGTGAACGCATGTCAGAGAATAATTTACCGAAGAATCCAACAACACCTTTACCGTGTGCTACTTTAATAAAATGGTCTCCGTCTTCACCCCAACCTACAGTTCCGTGCATCCATTGACCAGTAGCCGATGGATCCATGATCGCTGCATACCAACCGAAAGCTCCACGCATTTCGCCGGCGCTGTTAGGCATCGCTGATTTTTTTAACCATTTTTTAAAACCACCAGTTGGAGTCGGTGGATATGCTGGGTCATACCATGATGGGTAACGTCCACCATTATCTTGGTAGAACTTAATCCAGTGAGCGATATTTTGAACTCCTACGTCTGAGCGTAAGTCATCACCACCAACAACCATTTCAGTTTCATAAACTAAACGGTTTTTAGTTCCATTGATACAAGCTTTTGTAGAAGGATCTTCTTTACATTTTTCATATACACGAGTTCTTTCAGTCGCGATATTTTGAATGATGAAGTATTTTCTCGCAGGATCAACCTGTGCCACATCACGTTCAACGTTTGTATTCATTGCAACTTCTTTAGAAGTACAAGCTACAATGCTTGCTCCCATCAAAGCTAATAATAGAATCTTTTTCATTAAGTCTCCTTGTTTGTTTTTTATGTAATGAAAATCTTTTAATAAATATTTAATTAAGCACTTTCACTTTGCTTTTTATTTTTCTCTGCTTCCGCTTTAGCTTTCATCTCTTCATCAGAGTAGTAAACTAATTTAGGCTGAGAGGATTCACGAATCACTTTGTCATCGACGATCACTTCTTTAACGTTCTTCATTCCCGGAACATCAAACATCACGTCAAGCATCGCTGACTCAATAACACCACGTAGACCCCTAGCTCCAGTCTTGCGTTTCAAAGCTTCTTGCGCAATAGCTTTTATGGCCTCGTCTGTAAAACGAAGGTCTACTCCCTCGAAAGAGAATAGCTTTTGATACTGTTTAATAACCGCATTTTTTGGACGTAAAAGAATGTCGGTTAAAGCTGTTTCGCCTAGTGGAGCAAGTGATGCGATCACAGGTAAACGGCCGATAAACTCTGGAATTAAGCCGAATTTTGCTAAATCGTCGGCTTCAATTTTTGTAATTAACTCTTCGGTATTATCGCGCGCAACTAGACCAACATCACCACCGATACCCATCGATTTATTTGTTGTTCTGTTCTCGATAATTTTGTCGATTCCAGCGAAAGCTCCACCGCAAATAAACAAGACGTTTGTCGTGTCGACTTGGATAAATTCCTGTTGAGGATGTTTACGACCACCTTTTGGAGGAAGATTAGCAACAGTTCCTTCTAAGATTTTTAACAAGGCTTGCTGAACACCTTCACCACTCACGTCACGCGTGATCGAAGGATTTTCAGATTTACGAGAGATTTTATCAATCTCATCTATGTAAATAATACCTTTTTTAGCTTTTTCGATATCGTAGTCTGCCGCTTGAAGTAAATTAAGAACTACGTTCTCAACGTCTTCACCCACGTAACCCGCTTCAGTCAAGGTTGTCGCGTCGGCCATTGCAAATGGAACGTTTAGAATTCTTGCAATTGTTTGAGCGATCAATGTTTTACCAGAACCAGTTGGTCCCACTAATAAGATATTTGATTTTTGTAATTCAACGTCACTCACTTTTTTATTAGAGATGGCGTTGATACGTTTGTAATGATTGTGTACGGCTACTGCGATGGATTTCTTCGCTTGTAATTGTCCGATCACATAATCATCTAAGAACGCTTTGATTTCATGAGGTTTTGGAACACGGAAGGCACCTTTAACGGTGCTTTCTTTGTCTTTTTCCTCATCGATAATGTCCATACATAAATCGATACACTCGTCACAAATGTAAACGCCTGGCCCAGCGATAAGTTTTTTAACTTCTTTTTGGCCTTTGCCACAAAATGAACAACGTAATTGAGCATCTTTCATTTTTTATTACCCTTTGTTTGATTTTCTATATTCGATAACGTGATCGATTAATCCGAACTCTTTAGCTACTAGAGGATCCATGTAATTATCACGTTCCATAGCGGCGTGTAATTTATCGTAGGGTTGGCCTGTGTGTTTCACGTAAATGTTCGTTAATTTCTCTTTTGTTTTAATAAGTTCTTTGGCGTGAATTTCGATATCAGTCACTTGTCCTGACAAACCGCCACCACTTAATAAAGGTTGGTGAATCATGATGCGCGAATTCGGCATTGAGTAACGTTTGCCTTTAGTTCCTGCTGTTAAAAGTAAAGAACCCATACTGGCTGCCATTCCTAAACAGTATGTGGCGATATCGCATTTCACGAATTGCATCATGTCATAGATCGCCATGCCGGCCGAAACGCTTCCGCCCGGAGAGTTGATGTAAAATTGAATGTCTTTTTCTGGATTATCGACCTCTAAAAAGAGGATTTGCGCGATGATCGCATTTGCTACTTCATCAGTCACAGGAGAGCCTAAAATGATAATTCTGTCCTTAAGAAGACGTGAATAGATGTCATATGATCGTTCGCCCTTAGATGTTTGTTCTATTACGTATGGTATTGCCGGCACAAAAGCTCCTGTTTTTGGTCATTGGTTGATTATGCGGTTTTATCGGAGGGCTTGGCGACAGACTTGAAAGAATTTGCCAAATTCACGACTAAATGTTGGCGACTTGGACCGATCACGGGCTAGCTAAGGTCTGACTAGTCTAGTCTAAAAAAACTAAACATAATAAAAACTCTACTGAAAGCATTCAAAATAAGACAGAATAGTCTGCGAAATCATATAACTTTTAAACAGGAGACCATATGGCTAAGAAAACCGCTGCGGTTAAAAAAGCAGTTAAAGCAGAAAAAACAATTACAGCAGTACCTAACATTCAAGTGTATTTTCACGCGAATGACGTTTCGACGTTAAAAGGTCAATCGGTAGCTTTCTTTGCGGCGTCTCAAAAAGATAAGCCAGCAAATATTTTAGAAAAAGATATTAATGGCATCTTTGAAGTTTCAATCGAAGAGAAAATGATCACAGGTGCGAAAAACGAAGTGATTTTATTCCGTGAAGCAAACTTAAATGATTTCAGAAATGTTTTCATCGTAGGTATTGGCGAAAAAGCTAAAGCGACAGCGGAAACTCTTCGTCAAGCAGCAGCAGCTCTAGTTAAAGAAGCTAAAGCTTCTAAAATGGAAGAAGTTTTCGTTGGATTAGACAGTTTAACAACTTCTAAAAAAGACATGGCGACATACCTCCAAGCTTTCGTTGAAGGTTTACATTTAGCGGCGTATTCATTCGATGAATTAAAAGCTCCTAACAAAGATAAAAAAACTTTAAACATTCACTTAGTGACTAAATCTGGAAAAGATAAAACTTTAATTAACATTTTCCACCAAGCAACTATCGTAGCGGGCGCAACTAACTTTGCAAAACGTTTAGGTGATATGCCAGGTAACTTGATGACCCCAACAATTTTAGCGAATTCAGCAATGGAAGCCGCTGTTGGAACACCAGGATTAAAAGTAACAGCTTGGGATAAAGCTCGTATTGAAAAAGAAGGTATGGGCGGATTATTGGGTGTGGCTCAAGGATCTGAACAAGAACCTCGTTTCATTATCATGGAATATTTCGGAGGAGCTAAATCTGAAGCCCCGATCTGTTTCGTTGGTAAAGGGTTAACATTTGACTGCGGTGGTGTAAGCATTAAACCAAGCGCGAAAATGGAAGAAATGAAATACGATATGTGCGGTGGTGCAGCCGTTATCGGTACGATGCTTGCGATTGCTCGTTTGAAATTAAAAATCAACGTTGTGGCGTACGTGGCTTCAACTGAAAACATGATCAACGGTAAAGCGACTAAACCAGGTGACGTTCACACAGCACGTAACGGAAAAACTTTCGAAGTGAACAATACAGATGCTGAAGGTCGTTTGATCTTAGCAGATGCTTTAAGTTACGCGTCTGAACAAAAACCTAAAATGATTATCGACACAGCGACATTAACAGGTGCAATCGTTGTGGCTTTAGGAAATATCCACACAGGATACTTCACAAAAAATGCCGCTTTAAAAAATAGAATTGAAAAAGCCGCTGAAGTTTCTGGTGAATTAGTATGGCAAATGCCTTTAGTTGATGCTCACACTCGTGACATGAAAGGTACTTATGCTGATCTTTCAAATATGTCTTACAGTGGTGGTGCCGGCTCAGCGACAGCAGCCGCGTTCTTGGAACAATTCGTAGATGCGGATATTCCTTGGGCTCACGTTGATATCGCAGGAACGGCTTGGGCTTGTGGAAACCGTATTAACTACTGTTCTCCTAAAGGAGCTACAGGCGTGATGGTGAGAACATTCCTAGAAGTAGCGAAGTCTTACATTAAGTAATTTTTTAGAATTCCATAACGATAGGTTGTTCATTTGACGACCTATCGATTTGGACGATTTTTGATTCCGTATTTGATTTAAAAACAACTTTGTTTAAAATCCACGTCTTGATCACTTCATTCTCACTATTTATAAATTGAAACGAAGCTTGGTAACCTGAAAATCTAAATTCAGCGTTGCGCGGTTTTTCATTTAACAATTTTCCGTAAGGAATTCTAATCGATGCGATATCAGCCGGATCCTGAGCGGGAATGCAGTCTGCAGAAATTTTAAATTGTGTAGGTTCTCCAGAAACAGAAACACCATAAGCATCAAA
>CAZXZW010000058.1:0-2223 GCA_964645745.1 uncultured Bdellovibrio sp. | reverse complement strand
AGCAATACCTGCGACAAAGAAAACAAAGAATAAAATCAAAGATTTAAATGGAATGTTTTTCATAGATTTATCGTAGCATATATTCTGCGGGATTTAAGAATTCACCCCGACCAGATAACCAGAATCAGACCTATGTCGTAGACTCGGTTAACAGAATCGAATACTTGCGCGCATAAGTATGCACATGAGAATTGTTCTCAGATTGTATGTAGCGATTTTGGATGAATATGTATTCATCTTTAATAAATAGCTTATTGAAGCATACCTACCTAGAAATAGATCTTGTTCTAAATTGAGAATTTTGATTTAGCTTAGGTCTAATTCTGCCGATAATATCTATGTGAACGATAGAATCAGGAAGATTTTTTATATCATTATGGTTTCATTTTTTCTCACGGCTTGCAGCAGTGGGAGTGATGCTATTGATAAGTTCTTTGGTGGTGCCGTTCCATCCTTAAATATTTTATCTAGTAAGACAATTGCCCAGACAGATCTGTTTAAAATCGACGTTAATAATATTAAAGACGGTTTGCCTGGCAACGATGATGGTATGACTTACCAGTGTTTCTTCGATCGTACTGTTGATGGTATTGTGGCTCCGACTAAACCCTGTTCGACACTTCCTGATTCATCAGTGAATTTCAATTCAACCACGGGAGTTCTTGAGTGGACGCCAGATCAAAACAACGCCAATTTAGGTCAGTACGAAGTTAAAATCAGTGGAACTAATGGCAGCGGTGAAACATCGCAAATTTTCGATGTGGGTGTGAGACTTAAGTTTACAGGTGTAACGCTTATACAAAACATCACAGGAACTTCAGCCGATTTATCTTGGATTCCGAATCCCAACGCTGTGGCTTATCAAATTTATAAAGTGAATTCTTTTACTGGAATTTATGAACTTCATTCGACAATTGCCGGAGGAGCTAATTCCGGTGGTACGATGTCGAATTTATTGCCGAGCACGGCCTATTCGATTCGTGTACAAGCTGTAGATAGTTTAGGTTTTCCAGATGGAAATGTTGTAACTAGTTCTTTTATCACCACGCAGTTAGTTAAATTATCTATGGCGGCTTCGACGACGAATGCCGTTGCCGGAACACCCGTCACCCTTACGATTAATGCTTTTAATTCGGATGATTCTCCTCAAACTGTAGGAGGCTTAGCTTTAAGTTCAAGTGTAGTGAGTGGAACAAGTTCTGGAAATTTCTCAACAATTGTTGATAATCATAATGGATCTTATACTTACACTTTTACTCCGACAACGGTAGGAACAGCCGCGACAATTGAAGTTTCGACAACGACGACGACATTCTACTTAATGAATTCGATTACGCTGAATGTGTCTCCAGGGCCAGCGAATTCAACGAACTCTTCATTAGCTTCGACTTCGAACACGGTTGTGTCTGGAAATAGCGTCACGTTAACCGCGCAAATTCGAGATCAATATAACAATCCTATTTCTTCAGGTGCGACTATTGCGTTTCAAGGCACTGGTGGAACATCGACGGGAACTTTTGGAACTGTTAATAACATGGGAAATGGTGTTTACACGGCAACATTTACAGGAGTTTTAGCGGGTACAACCAAAACACTTTCGGTTACGGTGAATGGTACGCCACTAACAATGACGACGCCGATCACGGTCACTCCGGGAATCGCCTCATCGATAACGACGACATTAGCTGTTTCAACTTCATCTTTACCTTCGGGGACAGACTCAACTGTGACGGCGACGTTACGTGATGCGAATGGAAACAGAATTCCAAGCGGTGTCTTGGTTTCATTTAATAAATCAGGCGGAACATCGACGGGAACTTTTGGCTCTGTCGTGAATCAAGGTAATGGGGTCTACACGACCACTTACACAGGTATTTTAGCAGGATCGGCGCAAACGATTTCTGTTTCTGTAGATAGCTTGCTTTTAACTCCAACGGCTACGATTGCGGTTATCCCTGGAGCTCCGTCAGTTGCTAACTCGAGCACAACGATTTCGAGTGCTACCGTTGTTTCGGGATCTTATTCGACTGTGACCGCTACAATTAAAGATTTAAATAACAATCCGATTGAAACCGGTATCACTGTTACCTTTGCAAAATCAGGTGGAACATCGACAGGAACTTTTGGAACGGTTAGCAATCAGGGTGCAGGGCAATATAATGTTCGATACAATGGTGTGACGGCGGGAACAGCTCAGAATATTCAAGTACAAATTAATGGTGT
>CAZXZW010000057.1:0-13949 GCA_964645745.1 uncultured Bdellovibrio sp. | reverse complement strand
GATGCGGTAGGACGTCATCGTGGTGCCGGCATGGGCGGTGGACATGACGAACGTGAACAAACATTAAATCAATTATTAGTTGAGATGGATGGTTTTGAATCTTCTGAAGGCGTGATCTTGATTGCGGCTACAAATAGACCAGACGTTTTAGATCCAGCCTTACTTCGCCCAGGTCGTTTCGATCGTCGCGTAGTTGTAGGTAAGCCAGATCTTGCTGGTCGTGAACAAATTTTAGCGGTTCACATGAAGAAAACTCCATTGGGACCTGATGTGGATGCGACTAAAATCGCTCGCGGTACTCCTGGATTCTCTGGTGCCGATTTAGAAAACTTAGTGAATGAAGCAGCTCTTGTGGCGGCTCGTGCTGATAAGAAATATCTAGAAATGGAAGATTTCGAAAGAGCTAAAGACAAAGTGATCATGGGTGCGGAGCGTAAATCAATGGTGATCAGTGATGAAGATAAGAAAAATACAGCTTATCATGAAGCCGGTCATACATTAGTTGGTAAAGTATTACCTGGTTTAGACCCAATTCATAAAGTAACCATCATTCCTCGTGGAATGGCTTTAGGTTTAACTCAAACATTACCTGAAAAAGATTCTATCAGCTTCTCTAAATCTCAAGCTGAAAACTGGATCGCGTTTGCTTTCGGTGGACGTGCTGCTGAAGAATTAATTTTCAAAGATTACACAACAGGCGCATCGAATGATATCGAACGTGCTACGGCGATGGCTCGTAAAATGGTGTGTGAATGGGGTATGAGTCCATTGGGACCTTTGGCTTACGAAAAAAATGATGGCCCAGTATTTATGGGTATGAGCAGTGGACCGAAGGCTAAAGATTACTCTGAAGCGAAAGCTCAGGAAATTGATGCTGAAATTTCTAAGATCATCAACACAGGTTACAAACGTGCGATGGACATCTTAGTTGAACAAAAAGATGCTTTAGAGCGTTTAACTCAAGCCTTACTTGAATTTGAAACGATCGATAGCACGGAAGTTGAAATGTTGGTTAAAGGGGCTGCGGTTTCTGAAATTCACAAACTTCGTGCTAATAAAAAAGATGGTGGAAGCTTCCCGCAAAACGGAACTACTGTTTTAACTGACGAAAAAGATGCGACTGTAAGAAAGCCTGTCACAGCTACTTAAGCTGTGACATAATCATCACTTAATGAGTCTATTTCTAAATTTCTGGGAAAACTTACTTTTTATCCTGTCTAATTTAAGATGGCAGGATCTCTTTGACATTGGACTTGTCTGGGCGATCGTTTATCGCGTTCTCGTGCTCATTCGTCGCACCGGTACAGTTCAAATGCTTTCCGGCCTTGGGATCATCGCTATCACTTATATTCTAAGTATCTGGTTTGAACTTTACACTTTAAATTGGTTGCTAGAAAAATTCTTCTCAAATCTTTTCGTGATTGTGGTCGTTCTATTCCAAGGTGAAATCCGTCGTGCTTTAGCGCACATCGGAAGTCATCCGATTTTCTCAGACGTTTCTGAAACGATGGAAACTCACATGGTTGAAGATATTGTTAAAGGAATCGTGGCCAGCAGTGAAAAAGGTTACGGAGCCTTGATCGTGATCGAACGTGAAATTTTATTAGATTATTATATCGAAACAGGAACTGAAATTAATTCTCATATTTCAGCTGAAGTGATTCAATCGATTTTCCATCCTCAAGCACCGATGCATGACGGGGCAATGTTGATTCGTAACGGTAAGATTTTTTCAGCTGGATGTTTCCTGCCTTTAAGTAAAAATCCCGCTTTAGATAAAAACTTAGGAACACGTCATCGTGCTGCAATCGGTTTAACAGAGGAAACAGATGCTTTGGTGATCGTGATCTCTGAAGAGACCAAAGCTGTCAGTATCGTAACGGGTGGTCACATGAGACCTAACGTAGAAATTAATGACATTCGTTTAGCTTTATATAATGCCTTCGATTTAAAATATAAAGGTGCAGGTAAAGGCTCGATTCAAGAGGGGGTTGTTAAATGAGTCCCATGAATCATGGTGTCGGGCAAAAACACAAAAAGCCTCGTTTAGCTATTTTCGACAATATGTCGTACAAGCTGGTTTCATTGTTTATCGCTTTTGTTTTATGGATTTCTATTTTAGGTCGTCGTGATTTTGTAGCGACCCAAGAAGTAGAAGTTGATTTAAGACCAGCTCCTGGTTATTCGATCTTAAGTCAGTCTCATGACCGTGTGAAAATTAAAATTTCCGGTCAGCAGCCTCAAATGAAAAAATACAAAGATAAGATACAAGGCTTAAACTTAGATGTCTCTGATCGCGAACCAGGTATTTACGACGTGGATATCATGGCCAGTCGTTTTGAATTGCCGGCTGGTTTAAGAATCTTGAATATCAGGCCTAATTCGATTAAATTTGAAATTATAAAAAAATAGGAAAATCAGCAACATGGCAACACCAGTTAAAGAACAATCATCACCGAAATCAACTAAGCTTTTTGGAACAGACGGTATTCGCGGAACTTCAAATCAGTTTCCGATGGTGCCAGATGTTGTAGTCAAAATCGGACAGGCGATTGGTTATTTGATTCGTACTAAGAAAATTAGTTCACCTTCGCAAGCGAACAAAGTCGTTATTGGAAAAGACACTCGTTTATCGGGCTACATGATCGAGCAAGCCTTAGCCAGCGGTTTAAATTCAATGGGAATTTACGTTCAATTAGTCGGTCCTCTTCCAACTCCAGGGATTGGTTATTTAACTCGTACTATGAGAGCCGCAGCGGGGATCGTGATCTCGGCATCGCACAATGCTTTCCAAGATAACGGGATTAAAATTTTCGGACCAGATGGTTTTAAATTAGATGATAAATTAGAAAAAGAAATCGAAGCTTTAGTGGCTAGTGATGATTTGTTAAAATTCTTACCTCATTCAAAAGAAGTGGGTAGAACAAAACGTATCGAAGATGCTCAGGGTCGTTATATCGTTCATGCTAAATCAACATTCCCTCTCGAATACACATTAGATGGAATGCGTATTGTCTTAGATACAGCTCATGGATCTGCTTACAAAGTCGCTCCAGCGATCTTTGAAGAGTTGGGTGCTGAAGTGATTCAATTGGGCCATCAGCCAAATGGTGTAAATATCAATGATAAATCAGGAGCTCTTCACCCTTCGCAAATTTCACAGGCCGTGATTCAATATCGCGCCGACGTGGGAATTGGTTTAGACGGAGACGCGGACCGTGTTGTTATGGTGGATGAACGCGGAAAAATCTTGAACGGCGATCATATTTTAGCTCTGTGTGCTCTTCACTTAAAAGAAAAAGGCACATTGAAACATAACACTTTAGTTGTTACTCAAATGAGTAATTTTGGCTTAGAAAAAAAGATGAATGAATCAGGAATCAACGTAGTTAAAACTAATGTGGGTGATAAATACGTTGTCGAAGAGATGCGTAAAAATGGTTACAACTTAGGTGGTGAGCAATCAGGTCACATTATTTTCTTAGATGATTCAACGACAGGTGACGGTGTAGTAGCCGCATTGAATGTTTTATCAGTCATGAAAGAGACTGGGAAAAAAATGAGTGAATTGTCAGGCGTATTAGTCGAAGTTCCTCAGATTCTCATCAACTGTCATGTTCAAAAAAGAAAAAAACTAGAAGAAATCGAAGGTTACTCGGCGATGTTAAAGGCGAAAGAAAAATTATTAGCAGGCCAAGGAAGAATTTTCATCCGCTTCTCCGGAACTGAACCTTTAATTCGTATTCTTGTAGAGGGAACAGATAAGAATTTGATTTCTCAAATCGCTGAAGAGTTCGCCACTTTCTTGGAGAAAGAACTCAAGTAGTGAATCTTATTTTCAGTGAAACTATTCAAAATCTCGGTGATTTGTCAAAAATCATCGAGATGATTAAGCCTCATTTCAAATCACACAGTTTGATTTTATTAGACGGTGATCTTGGAGCCGGGAAAACCACTTTAACCACTGAACTTCTTAAGTCTTGTGGATATGCTCAGGCCTCATCACCAACATATGCCTTACTTCATTCCTATCCAGTGACATTGAACCATGAAAATATCTCGATCGAACATTTAGATCTTTATCGTTTACAGAATGAAGACGACGTCGAATCTTCGGGTATTTGGGACTTATTTCAGAACCCACAAAGCGTGATTATCGTAGAATGGGCTGACCGCGTGTCGATCGATCAGTGGCCACTAGATTGGAATCGTTTCCGTCTGAAAATCACAAAAAGTGATGATCAAAGAACCTATCAATTTTATAGTTTTTAATTTTAACTAAGAGGCTGCGCGTTCAGAAATGCGCTCTAAGGCCACAGTATCTTCCGCATTTGTTTTAGTCGTTTTCAATCCAACTAAAAATCCAACTACGTTTGATCCGCGTTTTAATGGCGTGATGGCTGCAGACGTGTAATCTAAAATTTTAATCGGCGCGTCTGTTAAATCTAAAAGCTGACTTTGTTCAGACTGTAAAGCTGCTGTGAAAGCATTGGCTTCTTTTAGTGAGTACTGGAAAGCTTGGGTGTCGATGTTTTCTTTACGAAGATCTTCATCCATTTTAAAAATTGAAGTTTGATTGTCTTTAATTTTTAAAACCACGAAGGCATCAAAGTTTTTACGAGCTAATTCTGTGTATTCATCGTGATTTGAATCCATTTCTGACCATGACGTATTGATGGCATCCATCGAATAATTCACATCAGTGATTTGGCTTAAAACTTTGGGTGAGCACAAAATGAAAATTGCATCGGGGATTTGTTTGATTTTTTCATTGTAGTTTAAACCAAGAATAATTGGCTTATTGTCCCACACTTGTAAAGGAATTAAATCATCATTAAAGATATTGTACTGGCTGAAAAAGCCTCTATTTTTGCTGTAAACGCTGTTTAAGTGAATCACATCACTTGGTCCTAAATCATCACGCAAAGCCGGGACGTGGTAATGATTTAAAAACCATTGTTTGTACGAAAACCAATTTAAAATATTTTTTTCAAAAGCAATGCGAAGACGTGACTTTTCGAAGTCAACGTTATCACCAGAAGATAGAACTTCTTCTACTTTGAGTGCTTCTTCATTAAAAAAATATTCCCAAGAATATTCAGGCATTAGTTTCGTCACGGGTAGTTTATCGGCGTGGTTAGGCTCAAACTTTTGGAAAAAGTGAAGAAAAAGCCTCGACTTTGGTTTGCGATAGATAAAAGCTATGAAAAAAATGCATGATAAGAGGGTCTTTTTCGAGGGAAAGACCCAAAGTGAGACTCTGAGAACGGTTATGGTGTGTTAGGGGGGATCAGGCCGTTTTTGATCAAACTGTGCTGGTTATAAATTTCATGCTAACATGTTAGAACTTTTCAATTATTTCAAATTCGTGTAGAACATCACCCTATGCCTGTTGATAATACAAAAGGGATCACCTACCTAGATAATAATGCGACCACACGTCCTGATCAGGATTTACTGAACGAACTTGTTCAGTTGATTCAAAATGACCAGCTTCAATGGGGTAATCCATCTTCGATTCACTTACAAAGCCGCGATCCAAAAAATATTTTACGTGAAACTCGTAAAATGTTCGCTGAAATCTTTCACTGTCAGGCCACTGAAATTATTTTTAATTCAGGAGCTAGTGAAGGTAACAACACCGTTTTAAAATCGGTATGGCAAAGCTTAGGCACGAGCAAAAATGAATTTTTAATTTCTCAAGTTGAACACCCAAGCGTGATTAAGACCGCTGAGTATATTCAAAGTTTAGGCGCAGTGATCAAATGGATCCCGGTGAATCGTAAAGGTCAGATCGATCTTGAGTTTATTAAAAATAATATTTCTGAGAAGACCGCTTTAGTTAGCGTGATGTTTGCGAATAATGAAACGGGTACACTATTTCCGATTTCGACGATTTCCAAAATTGTGAAAGAGCTCGGCGTATTATTCCATGTGGACTGCGTCCAAGCTTTAGGAAAAGAAAGTTTAAATCTCCAAGAATTGAAAATCGATTATGCCACATTCTCAGGACATAAGTTCTACGCGCTGAAAGGTTGCGGAGTATTATTTGTTCGTCGCGGATCACCTTTAGTTAATTTGATTCATGGTGGGGGCCAAGAACGCGGTCGTCGTGGCGGTACTGAGAATGTTTTAGCGATTTGGTCGCTACAACAGATGTTACCGATGTTAAAGCGTTTAGAAACGAAGAACACAGAAGTGCGTGCACTTCGTGATCATTTTGAAATGAACATTCAAAATAAAATTTCAGGCGTTACCATCACGGCTGGAGAAGGATTACGTTTAGCGAATACTTCAAGTTTAGTGATTCAAGATGTTGATGGTGAAACTTTATTAATGAGTTTAGACCTTAAAGGTTTTGCGGTAAGTACCGGAGCTGCTTGCAGTAGTGGTAACCCAGAACCAAGTCCTGTGTTGTTATCAATGGGGCTAACGCGTGAAGAAGCTCAGTCTTCATTACGCGTATCATTTGGATGGCATACAACTTCAGAGGAAGTGGATTTATTCATTTCGGCTTTAGTCGAAGTTGTAGAAAGAATTAGAAAAATTAAAGCTGAAGCTGATGCAAAAGAGAAAAATAGTCATGCAGGATAATGAGAGCAAAAATATCGGTCTTCGACCGAACAAGAGTAAAGGCAAAGTTTTAGTCGCGATGTCGGGCGGAGTAGATAGTTCGGTGGCGGCGGCTCTTCTAGTTGAACAAGGCTATGAAGTGATTGGTGCTACCATGCAAGTTTGGGATTATTCTTCGTGTGATATCGTTGAAGGTAGTGGAACTTGTTGTTCAAGTATCGACGTAGACGACGCTCGTTCAGTGGCCGATAAGTTAGATATTCCTTTTTATGTTTTAAATTGTGAAGCCAAGTTCAAAGCGGCGGTTATTGATCCTTTCATTAATGATTACTTAAACGGTCGCACGCCACTTCCTTGTGTGAACTGTAATACGTATTTAAAATTCGACCACTTAGTTCAAAAAATGAAGGAACTTGGTTGTGACTACATCGCAACGGGACACTACGCTCAAGTGATTGAAAACGATAAAGGCGTGTCTCAAATCGTCACTTCGACAGATGACTGGAAAGATCAAACATATTTCCTATTTACAATCGATCCAGCGATCATTCCGCATTTATTATTCCCGATCGGCCATTTGAAAAAGCCTGCGGTTCGTGAAATCGCAGAAGCTAAAGGCTTAACAGTTGCCAAGAAAAAAGATTCAACAGGAATCTGTTTCGTAGGATCTAAAGGTTACGACCAATTCATTAAAGAAAACGTAGCTTCTTCAGTTTTAAAAACGAAGCATGGAAAATTAAGAAGATACCCTGAAGGTGAAATCATGGGAGACCATGATGGCATTCATTTATATACCATCGGCCAAAGTAAAGGGATCGGTTTAACTTATCACGAAAAAATGTTCGTGATCAAAATCGATTCTGACACAAACACGGTATGGATTGGTGATGAAAAGTACTTATTCCATAATGAAGTAAATGTGATCGAGCCTCATATGTTAAATGAAATTGAAGACGGTGAAGATCTTTACGTTAAAATTCGTTATCACCATAAAGGCTCAAAAGCTAAAGTCTTTAAAGCGGCTAATGGCTACACTTTAAAATTTGAGGAACCACAACGTGCGATCACTCCAGGTCAAGCGGCTGTGTTCTATCGCAACCAAAATATCTTATTGGGAGGCGGATGGATCAAAATCTAGATTTTGTCATTCATACGTTCGGTTGTAAGGTGAATACCTACGATACGGGTTTGATTCAGAAGAACATGAATCAAAACGGCTTTAATTTATTAAGTCGTGTTGAAAAGAACAAGGCTCAAATTCATATTTTAAATACGTGTGCGGTAACAGCTGAGGCGACTCAGGAAGCTGTTAAGACCATTCGTCGTATTAAATCTAAACAACCATTTTCAACAGTGGTGGTGACGGGTTGTTCGGCGCAAGTCGATACCGGTGCTTTTGAAAAAGTAACTGGTGCTGATTTAATTATCGCCAATTCTCATAAAGGATTGATTCCAGATTTAATCCGTAAGTTTTATAAACGTGAATTAACGGAACGTGTATTTAAATCAAACATCTTTAAAAAAGAAGACTTAGAAGCGGGTGGTGGGCATGAGCAATCTCACACACGTAGTTTCTTAAAAATTCAAGACGGTTGTAACAGTTTCTGTACATTCTGTATTATTCCATACGCGCGCGGAAAAAGCCGTTCGATCGGAATTGCAGATCTTGTAGCTCGTATCAAAGATTTAGAACAACAGGGTCGTAAAGAAGTGGTTTTGACTGGCGTTCATATCGGTGACTATGAAGACGTTCAAGCAGGTCAAAAGAAATCATTAGAAGATTTAGTAGAAACGATCTTAGCGAAAACGAACATTTCTCGTATTCGTCTTTCGTCATTAGAGCCTGTTGAATTAACAGATCGTTTATTGGATTTATATTCAGATGATCGTCTTTGTCCGCATTTCCACATGAGTATTCAAAGTGCGAACACAGAAGTACTGGCGCAAATGAAACGTAAATACACGCAAGACGATGTGGCGCGTGCGTTACATAAGATTTATAGTAAATTGAAAGATCCCTTTGTAGGAATGGATGTGATTGCTGGTTTCCCAACGGAAACTCAGGAACAGTTCGATGATACTTATAAAATTTTATGTGATCTTCCTTGGACGAAAATGCACGTGTTCCCTTACAGTGAGCGCCAAGGAACTCGCGCAGCTGTGTTAGAGCAAATTCCTTTCCATATTCGTAAAGAACGAGCATCGCAGTTACGTGCTTTAAGTCAGCATCGTTACCATTCGGAAATGTTAAAACAAATCGACCGTTTGGATGAAGTACTTATTTTAAATGATGAAATGTCTTACGAAGGTGTTTTATATCGTGAAGCTTTAACTAAAAATTATTGGCCGGTGTTAGTTCCTCAAGATGATAATTATGTAACCGGAGCCGAGCTCAAAATTCGCATTACTAAAGGTGCTGAGATTGATAGTGATTACCGCTTGATCGCAGAAAGCGTGTCTCTATGAAAGTCACCCCTATGATTCTCAGTATCGTTGAAGATTCGGTTCGCTATAAATTCAAGAACACAAGCTTGTTGGTGGAAGCCTTAACTCACAAAAGCTTTTGTATTTTGGAGTATAAAATGATTCCTCATAACGAAAGATTAGAATTCTTAGGTGACGCTATTTTAGGTTTAGTTATGGCTGAGCAATTGATGTCTTTGTTTCCTAAAGATCATGAAGGGATGCTTTCTAAGAAAAGAGCCAGTCTGATTAACCAAGAAACTTTAGCAGAAAAAGCGACGAAGATGAAACTGGGTGAATTCCTGATTTTAGGCCCTGGTGAAAAAGCTCAAGGCTCTCATATGAAACCTCGTATCTTAGCTTCGGCCTTCGAGGCGGTCATTGGCGCGATTTACTTGGATAGTAATTTTGATACGATTAAAAATTGGATCAATGTAGAATTTAAAAATAATATTTCAGATATCAAGCCTGATATGGAATATGAAAAGGATTATAAAACAAGACTACAGGAACTAACTTATAAAATTAAAATTGGAACTCCGATCTATGAACTGGTGTCGACTACAGGTCCATCGCATGATCCGGAATTCTTAGTGGCTCTAAAAATTGGAGCTGGGGAAAAGTCCCGTGCTTCCGGGAAAAGTAAAAAAATAGCCGAACAGAAAGCTGCTCAAATCTATATGGAAGAATTGGCAGTGCAAATGAAGGCTCAATTAAATGATAAAAATAATGTGAATCAGCAGAAAGTTAAATCAGGGAAAACAAATGTCAAATAGTGAATATAAAGCAGGTTTTTTAGGGATCATTGGTCAGCCGAACGCCGGGAAGAGTTCTTTAATGAATTATCTTATCCGCGAAAAAATCTCGATCGTAACAAGTAAACCACAAACGACTCGTCGTCGTATTTTAGGACTTCACTCAGAAGCTAAAGGCCAAGTGGTTTTTATCGATGCTCCGGGTATCGTTAAATCAACATCAGGTTTAAATAACTTTCTTCAAAAAGAAGCGGAAGATGTGATCCGTGCTTCAGACAGCATTATGGCTGTTTTAAGTATCAACGAAGATTCTATCGAGCGTAACCAAGAGATCATCGACATGGTGACTAAGTCTAAAAAGCCTTGGTTTGCAGTGATGACTAAAACAGATCTTACAGAAAAGGCTCATCGTATTAATTTACTTCGTGAAACCGTTAAAAATAACGGCGGAACAGCTTTAGCGGTTTCGATTAAGAATACGACTGAAGAAGATCGTCAGTTGATCTTAGATGAATGTATTAAAATTCTCCCAAAAGCCACGGCTCCGTTATACGACACTGAACTTTTCACAACAGAAAATGTAAAATCAATCGTAGAAGAAATCGTTCGTGAAAAATGTTTTGAAGCTTTAGAATACGAAATTCCTTATCAATTAGCAGTACAAACTCGTAAATTTGATGAAGATGCTAAACCTTGTCCTAAAATCTTTATCGATATCATTATCGGTAAAGAAACACATAAGCCGATCGTAATCGGTAAAGGGGCGGCGAATATTAAGAAAATCGGTGCAGAATCACGTGCTGAGATTCAAAAACTAATGGACGTAGACAAAGTTTACCTAGAGCTTAACGTCGTAGTTAAAAATAACTGGTTTGAAAATGCAACAGCAATGAAAGAGTTGAAATATGTCATCAACAACAAATAGTTCCGCTGATTTTGGATTCGAAATGGGTCCAGATGAAGTTCATATCGATGCTCCGAAGGTGGCGATCATTGGTCGTCCCAACGTTGGGAAATCGACTTTATTTAATATTATCACAGAAACTCGTAAAGCGGTGGTTAAGAATCAACCGGGAGTTACTCGTGATATCATCATGCATCCAGTTAATGTATGGGGTAAGCAATTCGATTTAATCGATACCGGCGGAGTAACTGAAGCTGATGACTTATTCTCTAAATTAATTAAAGAGCAAGTAACTGATTTTTTATTCTCAGTTGATTTTATCGTAGTAGTAATGGATGGTCGTGCCGGTCTTATTCCTGAAGATCGTGACATCATTAAGCTTGCGAAACAAACAGGCCGTCCTATGTTACTCGTTATCAACAAAGTAGATAGTTCGCACGAAGATGACTTAGCTAAAGCGGATTTCTATGAATTCGGTTTAGACGTTGTCGCTTGTTCTTTTGAACAACGTCGCGGAGTGGGTGACGTATTAGCTTGGATCGTAGATAAAGTTCCAGAAATCCCACAAATGACGGGCGAGCAGTTAATGAAAATTGCTATGGTCGGAAAACCTAACGTAGGTAAAAGTTCGCTTTGTAATAACCTTTTAGGTGTTCACCGTATGTTAGTTTCTGAAGTGGCAGGAACAACGGTGGATTCAGTCGATAGTCCATTAACATACAACGAGAAAAACTATATTTTAGTAGATACAGCAGGTCTTCGTCGTCAGTCGAAACGTGAAGATGACGTTGAGATTATCTCAGCATTTAAATCTCAAGAGGCTATTCGTCGTTCTAACATCGTATTGTTAGTGGTAGACGGCACTGAAGGTCCAACAGAGCAAGATGCTAAAATTATGCAAGCGATCTTAGAAGATCACAAAGGTGTGATCTTGGTAGCGAACAAATCTGATCTGGGACAAGTTCAAGTTGAAAAATATAAAGAAACGTTCCGTGCTCAAGTTGAGCGCGTATTCCATTTCTTCGTAGACGTTCCCATCGTTTTCACCAGCGCTTTAAAAGATCAGGGTATGCAGGATCTATTTAGACAAATTGAAGACGTGTCTCGTAAGATCAATACTCGTATCAGTACGTCTGATTTAAATGACTTCTTCTTTGAAACAATTCGTAAAACTCCAGCTCCGGTTTGGGGAACAACGAATGTTAAGTTCTATTACTTAACTCAAACTTATCAAAAACCACCGGCGTTTATTGCGTTTGCCAACCATCCAGATGGCGTAACGAATTCATACCGTCGTTTCTTGATCAAGCACATGAAGGATCGTTTCGATCTTCAGGGTATTCCAATAAGAATTTTCTGTATGAAATCACGCGCTAAAGGCGTGAATCATAAATTCAGTTAAGGAAATAGAACGTGTCTAAAAAAGCATCCTGGGTTAGTCGATTTTCATTTTACCTTTTAGCTGTAGGCTCGGCCTGCGGCTTGGGTAATATTTGGCGTTTTCCTTACGTCATCGGAGAAAACGGTGGTGGAGCTTTTTTACTACTTTATATCTTCTTAGCTTTTACCGTAGGTCTTTCAGTCTTAGTGGCTGAATTGATTTTAGGACGATCGGGTGAGTTCAGTTTACTTAAAATCACGAAGGTTGTATCAGCTCAAAGCAAAAAGCCATTTCACTGGTTTGGCCGACTCTCTATTTTTATTAATGTTGTTATCTTAGCTTATTACTCCGTGATCAGTGGTTGGGTTTTACATTACCTGACCCAATTCATTGTCGGAATATTTGATGCGAATCGAATTTCATATATCAGTTCGATTAATATGGAAGCTTTGAAGAATAGCGGATCGCTTCAGTTCTCGTTAGCTAGCGTGCATTTATTAATCTGTGGCTTTGTTGTGGCAAAAGGTGTGATTGAGCGATTCGAAAAAATCTTTGCGCAAGCTTTACCAATCTTAGCTGTGTTGTTCATTGTTTTAATTATTCGTTCATTCTCGTTAGATACCACAAGCGATGTGATGCGTTTCTTATTTTATCCAGATTTTTCTAAGTTAAATTTATCGTCATTAGGTCGAGCATTAGGTCACGTGTTCTTTACCTTATCTTTAGGGATGGGGATTATGGTGACTTACGGAACTTACTTTAAAAACGACGAACATCTTCCGTCAGTAGGTTTCCGTGTAACGACTATTGATACGATTGTTTCGATCATGGCGCTTTTAATGGTTTTCCCGATTGCGTTCTTGAGTGATAGTAATCATTACTTTACTGATCCAGGAATTCTGTTTGAATCTTTACCACGCTTATTTGTTAAAATTAAATATGGCGAATTCTTTGGTCTTTTATTCTTCCTATGTCTGTGGCTGGCGGCTGTGAACGCCAGTATCGGACTATTGGAAACCTTGATCGCAAATTTCAGCGACAAATTCCAAAAGATATCACGTAATCAGTCGACGATCTTAACTACAGCTGGCGTTTTGCTGCTTATGATTTTCCCAGCTTATTCGGGAACATTGTTTTCTAAATTTAAGTGGTTCAATCAAAGCTTTATGGAGAATTTAGATTCTTTGCTTATTAATTATCTTTTACCATTGTCTGGCTTAGGTATGATTTTGATTTTCTTCCATCTTTTGAATGACACAGAAAGAAAAGAAAAGTTCATCGATGCTACTGGTAAAAATAGCCAAGCTATGTACAGTCACTGGATTTGGGTTTTAAAATGGTTTGCACCGAGCTTAATCGGCTTAGCTATTTTACTTCAATTTATTAATCTATTTCGCTAAGCCTTTTTTATACTCTGTTAAACAACGTTCACGCGCAAATACATGTTCGACCATGGGTTTGACATATTCGGGTGTTCCAAATTCTGGAACCCATTTTTTTATGTATTCAAATTCAGGATCAAATTTTTCCTGTTGAGATGTAGGATTGAAAATTCTAAAATAAGGAGCGGCATCGCAACCCGTGCCGGCAGCCCATTGCCAGTTTCCAACGTTAGCGGCTAAGTCGTAATCATAAAGTTTTTCAGCGAAATAACGTTCGCCTTTTTTCCAGTGTTGCAGAAGATGTTTCGTCAGGAAAGAGGCTGTCACCATGCGAATGCGGTTGTGCATATGGCCTGTTTGATTCAGCTCGCGCATTCCGGCATCGACCAACGGGTAACCTGTTTGTCCATTTTTCCAACGTTCAAAATCGTCTTCGTTGGAGCTCCATTTGATATTTTCATATTCAGGTTTAAAACATAAGTTTTCAGACT
>CAZXZW010000056.1:4162-14313 GCA_964645745.1 uncultured Bdellovibrio sp. | reverse complement strand
TTGTGCTGGTAAAAAACGCGCCAAAACTTTACCGCCATCAAGGGGGTGCAAAGGAATGATGTTAAATACAGCTAAAAATAAATTCGTTAATATAAACATTTGAAGCATTTGAGAAATGGTTTGGTGATATTCGATCAAAACCGGAGTTCTGACTAAAAAGAACAAAACACCTGCTGACAGAACCGCCAACAAAACGTTCGACATCGGACCAGCAAGTGCGATCCAGAACATATCTGTACGAACATTCTTTAAGTTACGTGAATCCACGGGAACAGGCTTAGCCCAGCCAAAGAACAGCGGAATTCCGAAGACGATAGATGAAATTGGTAAAATGAAAGTTCCTAAAATATCAGCGTGTGCCATGGGATTTAACGTTAAACGCCCCATTCTTTCTGCCGTGTTATCCCCGCGCCACTTAGCAACTAATCCGTGCGCAAACTCATGAAAACAAAGCGCGAATAGAAACGGAACAAAGAATAAACCTATTTTTCCGCCGATTGAAACTATATCCATATTTTCTGACCATCCTTGATGTATGGTATAATGGTCACCAATACCTGGACTCTTGTCGAGTAAAATTGACGATTGCATCCAAAATATCCACTGAGAAAAGCCACAAATAACACAAGGTGTTACTTGAACAATTTCCACAATGGCCGTAAGGTGTTTTTCGTTAAATTAATTATGGATAAAAATAAGGAGATATTATGTCTGTTGAAAATTCTCGTCCCGCTTTAACTATGTGGTCAGAAGATGAAATTGCATTCCGCGATGCTGTAAGAAGTTTTGCTGAAGCAGAAATTAAACCTCATGTCACTCACATGGACGAAGCTGCTCAAATGAAACCTGAAATCGTAGGTAAATTATTTGAAATGGGATTGATGGGAATTGAATCTCCTGATCGTTTCGGCGGAGCCGGTTCAACTTTCACAATGGCTTGTATCGCGATCGAAGAATTAGGTCGTATCGACGGATCTGTTTCAGTTCTTTGTGACGTACAAAATACTTTAGTAACGAATGCCGTGATCAAATACGGAAACGATGGCATCAAAGAAAAATACTTACCTAAGCTAGCTAAAGACTGGGTTGGAGCTTACTGCTTATCTGAATCTTCATCTGGATCAGACGCTTTCGCTTTAAAATGTCGTGCCGAGAAAAAAGATGGCAAATGGATTTTAAATGGCAACAAACTTTGGATCACAAACGGTAAAGAAGCGAGCTTCTTCATCGTATTCGCTAACATTGACGTTTCTAAAGGTTACAAAGTAATCACCGCATTTATTGTTGAAAAAGATTTCAAAGGTTTCACTGTTGGTAAAAAAGAAGACAAACTTGGAATTCGCGCAAGCTCCACTTGCGAATTAATTTTCGAAAACTGTGAAGTTCCAGAAGCTAACGTTTTAGGTGAAGTTGGTAAGGGTTATAAAATTGCCATCGAAACTTTAAATGAAGGCCGTATCGGTATCGGCGCACAAATGGTGGGTATCGCTCAAGGAGCCTACGAAGCTACTTTAAATTACATCAAAACACGTGAGCAATTCGGAAAAGCGATTGGCCAATTCCAAGGCGTACAATTCCAATTAGCTCAAATGCGTATTGAATTAGAAGCGTCTCGTTTAATGGTTTACAATGCCGCTCGTCTAAAAGATGCGGGTCTTGATTTCATTCAAGCAGCTGCGATGGCGAAATACTATTCATCTAAAGTAGCTGAAAAAGTAACTTCAATGGCGATCGATTTATTCGGTGGTAACGGATTCACAAAAGAATACCCTGTTGAAAAATTCTGGAGAGACGCGAAGATCGGTCAGATCTACGAAGGAACTTCAAATATGCAATTACAAACGATTGCTAAAATGGAAATGGATAAAGCTTAGTGTCTGTATTAATAACAGGAGCTAGTTCTGGAATCGGAGCTGCAACGGCGAAAGTCTTTGCAGCCAATGGCCACGACCTTCTGTTATTAGGACGGAATCTAGAGCGCCTGGAAAACACGGCGCTTGCCTGTCGTAAAATCGATGCAAACATTCGCATTAAAATTTTAGCCCAAGATATCAATAGTCTAGATTTCAAATTAGTCGAAGATAAATTAAAAACTATTTCTCCTCTAACTATTGTAGTGAATAATGCGGGTATCTACCAACAAGCTTCAATCACTGAATCGACAGCTAAAATCTGGGAAGAAATGTTTCAAACTAATCTTCTCTCTACCGTTAAACTGACTCAATTTTGTTGGGACATTTTTTTAAAAAACAAAAAAGGCTCAATTGTAAATGTATCATCTACTTTAGGTGTTAAGCCGATTCCTAAAACATCAGCTTACTCAGCTTTAAAAGCAGCGATGACGAATTGGACATTATCACTCGCACAAGAAGGTGGGCCGTTAAATATTCGTGCGAATTGCGTGTGCCCCGGCATTATCGACACTCCGATCCACCCGTTCCATATTTTAGCTGAAGCTGAGAAAAAATCAGTGGAAGAGCAAATTGCCAATATTCAATTGCTACCAAACTTAGGAAAACCAGAAGACGTCGCTGAAAGTATTTATTTTCTAGCTAGCGATAAATCTAAATTCACAACTGGAAGTATTCTTCATATTGATGGCGGGATAAATATCAAATGAGTGATGAATCTAAGTTTATACGCCTTTCTAAACTCATGTCAGAAAAAGGGTTATCATCACGCCGAGAAGCTGACCAATTGATTTCGCGCGGACTGGTTCTCGTGAATGGTGTAGTTGTTTCTGAATTAGGAACAAAAGTAGATCCTAATAGCACCGTTACTTTAGCTTCAGAGGCGATGCAGGAGCAAAAAGAACTCATTACAATTATTCTGAATAAACCGATCGGTTATGTTTCAGCACAACCCGAACCCGGATATGAACCTGCTATTCGATTGATTCAACCAGACACTCAGTTCATGGATGAGGAGAATCGCGATCACACTTCAGGATATAAAAATCGCCGATTAAAAATGGGCGATCTTAAAAATATCGCAGTAACCGGACGTCTCGATATCGATTCTCAAGGTTTATTGATTTTCACGCAAGATGGACGCCTAGCTAAAAAAATTATCGGCGAAAATTCAAATATCGAAAAAGAATACATCGTGCGTGTTCAGTACCAATTCCAAAACTCTCCAAAATCGGTTTTCCCGGCTGAAAAGCTAAAACTCTTAAACTTCGGTCTTTCTATCGACGGCGAAAAATTAAAACCAGCCAAAGTTGAGTGGATCAATGATGATCAACTTCGTTTTATTCTTAAAGAAGGTAAGAAACGTCAAATCAGAAAAATGTGCGAACAAGTCGATTTAAAAGTAATTGGCCTTAAACGCGTTCGCGTAGGACAACTAAAACTAGGAAAACTTCCAGAAGGCCAATGGCGATTCTTAGATTCTAACGAAGATATTTAGAGTCATGTTTATTGCTTCAGAATCGACTTCAAAGAAACCGGTTCTGAAGCAATAAATGACAACTATAGCAATCGCATTCTACAAAGACCGCATGCGTTTTCTTTATTCTATAGTCGATTGAGATCAACAACAAATGGTCTATAACCACTGCGTCCAGTACACTGAACTTCTGACGTACTTAATTCAGCACATGCATTCACGTCATCGAATAATTTTATGATAAATCCATGACTGAATTGAATTTTTGGCAATGCTAAACTTACCCCTCCACCCCAACATAATTTTTCACCGAAAGAATTTAATGAACAAGATACACCATTAGCCATTGCAACATCTATTACATTCATTAACCCAGAAACTTGAACAGGTGTATTACGATTAATATTTGTTCCATCACCTAGTTCATACTGACCATTATACCCCCAGCATGACACTGTTCCATCAGACTTACTTACACAGCTTTTTTGACTACCTAAACTAATGTTTACAGCATTTGAAATTCCAGAAACAATCACTGGGACATTTGAATCTGTATTCGTGCTGTTACCAAGAGCTCCGTATGAATTAGCGCCCCAGCACTGTGCGGATCCGTCACTTAAAACAGCACAGCTGTGATCCATACCAGTCTTAACCTTTACTGCAGTGTTCATTCCACTGACAAAAATGGGTGTCGATCGATTTGTATTACTACCATCGCCGAGTTGACCATATTGATTATGCCCCCAACACTTTACTTCACCCGTAGATAACCGAGCACATCGATGATAAAGCGCTCCAGTTATTTGTGTCGCATTTGAAATACCTGAAACATTCACCGGTAGTGCACTTGTAGATGTACTGCCATTACCAAGCTCACCATATGATCCAGTACCCCAGCATTGAACACTTCCTGTTGACAATAAAGCACAACCCGACGTTTTTGTACCAATCATTTGAGTAGCTGTATTGATTCCTGTAATTAAAGTGCCACCTAAATCGTTATTCCCATCCCAGCATTTTATCGTTCCATTACTCAGTACATTGCAATTACCACTCACACTTAATGAATTATTAAAGTTTTCGTGAGTGTAAGGTATAGTCAAACTAGGAGGATGCATGACTAGATAATAATAATCAAAAATTCCTAAGGCTGAATAATTGTTCCAGCCTGTACATTTTACTGATTGATCATTTTTTAAAACACACAAATGAGCAAAACCTAAAGATAAATCAGCAACTCCTGTTAAACTCGTATTTACAACGGGTGTTGAATTTGAATAAGTTGCTGTTGCTTGACCAAATACGTTAGAGGTATTTGCACCCCAACACTTTATACTCGAATCATTCAACAACGCACATGACTTGTATGTTCCAACTACAACTTTAATTGCATTACTAATTCCCGACACTAAGACTGGAGTACTTGAAGAAGCAATAGCACCTTGACCTAACTGCCCCGACAATCCATAACCCCAGCACTTAACCTCACCTGTCGATAACTTCGCACAAGTATGTGATCCACTCGTTTGAACTGAAACAGCATTACTAATACCAGAAACTGTTACGGGCACTGAACTCGGAGTCGTTGTTCCGTTACCGAGTTGACCATGTCCATTAGCACCCCAGCATTGTACAGTTCCATCATTAAGTACTGCACAAAAGACAACGCCTGCACCATAAGCATCATAACCTGCAGCTATTTGATTCGCTGTTGTTATTCCAGCAATTGTTACAACTGACAAAGCTGAATTCCAACACTTTACTTCTCCTGTATTTAAAACAGCACAAGCATTATTCCAGTCAGAAGAAGCGACTTGGATAGCATTACTGATACCTGGCACTACAAATGGACTAGATCCATTGCTACACATCACAGTTCCATCCGATATTAATGCGCACATCGTAGTAAAACCTGATGATATTTGAGTTGCATTTGTAATGGTTGATAGATTGAATGGGCTTACGAAGTCTGGACTATAGCTAGTATTAGCACCCCAACATCGAACGCCACCATTATTAGTCAACACGCAATTGTTATAAGCACTCCCACTAATTGAAATTGGCGTTGAATTATCATTACCGATTGCTGAAATCGAAATTACATCAGTTCCAGATTCATCACATGTTCGAGACAATGTACCCGTCACATTACCAGCTAATAATGGATTTGCTTTGATCTGCACCTCACATATTTTTTTAGCGCTCATATTACCCGCTGCACATGTATTAGAAACAATTGTAAAATCACTTATGTTACTTAGAATTGGTGCCGTACAATTAGATAATGCCTCAGCGTTTTCATTTATGAAAAAATATTTAAAACTTTCAGATTCACCACCACCAGATCGAACTTCTCCTAAACTTGATAATCCAAACTCTTGTTGCCAACTTGCAGTTAATACCCCATTCACTACGATACCATTTGTTGTCGTACTCGCAGTTCCACCGGTCACACAAGTTCTGGAAAGATTAGCTTGTTTTAGACCAGAAGATGTCGGAACAGCACGCACTTGAACAGTACACGAGTTGCCGTACGCCGACACATCATTTGTATTACAGTTTTGCCATACGATATTAAAATGAGTTGTATCTGATAAAACAGGCGCGCTACAACTTGTTGCTGGCTGCGTGCCGTTATTCGTTAGTACAAAGTTATAAGCACCTGACCCTAAACCAACAACTACATCACCAAAATCATGCGCTAAAGGAGCCCACGATAAATCAGGAGCATTAACAACAGCATTAACCTCAATACCATTTGTTTGCGTTGTCACAATACCACCAACAGAGCATGTTCTAGACAAAGTGGCTTGCTTAACACCGCTCGAAGTCGGGTGAGCTTGAACTTGAAGACTAAAAGCATTGCCAGCGTTAGCCAATAAATCCATCCCTCCACCGGAATCATTTATAATTGAAAAGTTTGTATTATCAGAAAGAGTTGCTGCGCTACAACCTGTTGCATCTGCATTGCCGTTATTTTGAAAGTAAAAATCAATTGCGGAAGAAGTGTCGCCAACATCAACATTGCCAAAGTAACCACTGCTAGGAGAAATAATTAACTGTGGTCCATTCCCAGTTAAAGTCAAATTTGCATAGGCGTTAGCATTACCGCAATCATAAGATAAATAATCGTTCAGCGAACCACCTGATTGAGGAGCACCACGAACTGTCGCTGTGCATGATGCACCCCCAGCTAATGTGGCTCCGCATGTTGTACTCATCAAAATAAAATTATTATTATAATTCAAATACGGAGCAGAACAACTTGTGGCTGCGATCGAACTTGAGTTCGTTAAAGTAAATACTTGATTTGCAGTTTGCAACCCCACATCTACAGCGCCAAAATCATGATTACTTGGCGACCATGATAACAGTGGTCCGTTACCAGTGACTTCGATGTTTGATCCAGCATAACTATTGTCACAACTATAACTGATATTATCGCCGTAGCCACTTGATGCTTGAGGATGACCTTTGACAGAAACAGTACAACTTGCACCAGCGGCAAGACTGGTTCCACAAGTTGAATTCACTAATGTAAAATTAGATACGTCCCAAGGCGCATTGACCACACAGTTTATATCACTTTGCGTTCCGGTATTTGTAAATGTGATGGCTTGGACTGTAGTTTCTGATCCCGGATCAACATTTCCTAAATTTAAATAAGTTGGATTGGCTTCAAGATATGGACCATTTCCGCGCACTACAATTTGTTGCGATTGCGTATAATAAGTACCGCCGCTCCAGCAATCACGATACAAAGTGGTTCGAGCATAACCCGATTGTTGAGGCGTCGCTTGAATATCAACCGAACAACTTTGCGAAGCTAATAAATCATTACTACTACAAGTATCAGCCACTATATTAAATGTTCCAGACCAATCATCTGTGTAAGGAGCCCAACACATCGTCTCGCTTAATCCCGTGTTATTGGTTAAGGTAAATGTTTGTGTCGCTGAAGAAACTCCAATATCATGAGTTCCAAAATCGTGACTTTGTGGGGCCCACACAATAGATGCAGCACTGCCATCGACGACAATTTGATTTGTTAATGTTGTAACTGTGCCACCCACAGTACAAGTGCGCGATAAAGTCGTTTGCTTAATTCCAGAAGACTGAGGTCGAGCTAAAACTCGAACAAAACATGATCCACTCACATTGACATTATTCATCCCACAAGTATCTGCAGTGATTGAAAAATTTGTTGCGTCACTTAAAGACGGTAAACTACAAAAAGTAGCATCTGCACTTCCTGTATTACTTAAGTTAAATTGTTGGTCCATGGTTGTATTCCCAACATTAACCGTTCCAAAATCATAAGATTGCGGAGACCACGCTAGATTTGTTAACACACCTTCCCCTTACATTTGATTCACCGTTGTCGATGTCGCACCACCGACAGTACACGAACTAGAAATAAAAGTACGCTTCAGTCCGACACTTTGTGGCTTAGCTTTAACTCCTACAACTACACTCCAACCACTTAAAATTGTACTGCCACCACCTGATATTATACTTAATTCAAAATTTGTATTATCTGTAAGTACAGGATCAGTACAGCCGGTGGCCGTTCCCGTACCATTATTAGTTAAAGTGAAATATGTGCTAGGCGATTGGCTTCCAACAAAAACACTACCAAAATTATTGATGAGCGGATTCCAGGACAAATCAGGAACAATAGCAATTGCCGTAATTTGATTTTCTGTCGTTGTGACTTTTGTGTTTTCACATTTTCGCGAAAGAGTTAAAGATTTAGGACCTAGTGATTGAGGTTGTGACAGTACATCGACTTCACAAGAATCATTGATAGCCATTTTACTTTTAGTACACGTTGTATTGTAAATGGAAAAATTTGTCGTATCAGATAACTCTAAACTTTCGCATCCTACAGCTTCGACTTGACTGGTGTTATGTAAAGTAAATTTCGTAACGGCAACAGACCCAACTCCGACTTCACCGTAAAAATATGTTTTTTTATCAAATGCCAATTCCGCAGGAGCGAAATTAAGAACCGATATATCAGCAAATGGACTATGACACGAAACCATAGTTGAAAGGAGCAAAATAATAATGAGCCTGTAAGCAAGTGTTTTCATACATTTATGTATCGGCGGTCTACAGTATAAATTAAGCCTTCAAAACGCCTCTATTTGAGAATAGTGTGGTCAAATGGCAAATATTTGTCTCAACGTGAGACCTAAAGCTGAAGCATTTTTTTAAAACAATCTGATCTAAACAAAATAAATGAATGACTAAGTCGCAGGATAGTCTGTTATTTTAAGTGTACTATTCATATCAATCCTATGGTCTTACGCTATGATTGAGCTGTCTCGTTCGTAAGTCCTGTAAATACAAAATCTCTTCATCGGAAAACCCAGCTTGTTTTCGCAAATCCAAAGCGAGAGGCTCTAATCTTTTCGGAAGATGAATAATCAACTTATTCATCCTCGTAGAATAATCTAAATTTGGATCTATTTTTTCCAAATGACAAATCTGACGATACCAACGCGAGCCGAATTCGACATGCCCGACCTCATCGTGAGTAATTTGATGAATCGCTTTTTTCACCGTCGGGCAATCGATCAAAGCTAAACGGCGGAATAGAGTGTCTCCGGCATCTAACCCGCTTCCTTCTAAATAACGATGAACGATCAAAATACGATCTAAAAGAGAATCTTCTTCATTTGTTGCTTTCCACAAACTCTGATGAATCGGCCAGTCTCCCCACCGAGAACCTAGTTTTTCAATTTCCATCAAACACATTTCCAAATGAATAGATTCGGATAACGTGATGTTCATCAATTCCTCTTTAAATGCGATCGGCGCGTCAGCGAATTCTGTTAAAGTTCGAAGACCTAACTCCATAGCCTGAAGCTCAATACTAGCCAAATCATGCAGCATTCGCGCCTGACCTTTCGGGGTTGAAAATCCGGGCTTTGGAGGATGATATTTAGGATGCAGCATTTCAGCATCACGATTAGGCACATAGTCTTTAGCCAGCGGTAAGGACTGATCTAACTCAAGGATTTTCGTAGAATGTTTTCGCAACATTTCAATCTTACGAAATACATCGGGTTCATTAAATATTGCTGCTGCGTAATTGACCTTAATCATTAAATATTTGCCTCATGACCTTCTTGCCAAATACTACCTAAATTGTTTAATATTTTATATCAAATATTTTGTTTTCAGCATCAGGGAGTATTTATGGGAAAAGGTTGGAAAGCCGCCGGAAAAAGTGAGAACGCTCAAAAAAAAGGAGCCCTATTTACTAAGCTTGCACGCGAGATCGCCGTAGCAAGTAAAACTGGTGGCCCTGATCCCGCAATGAATGCCCGTTTACGTATGGCGATCGACGCCGCTAAAAAAGAATCTTGTCCCAATGATACAATTGATCGCGCCATCAAAAAAGGCGCGGGATTACTTGATGATGGAAAAATCATCGAAGAATTAACTTACGAAGGTTACGGACCACACGGTGTGGGCGTGATCGTTGAATGCCAAACAGACAACAAACACAGAACAGCTCCAGAAATGCGTAGCGTTTTCAAAAAACACGAAGGAAACTTGGGTGAATCTGGAAGTGTGGCTTGGATGTTTAAAAGCGTAGGAGCCGTTGAAGCTTCTAAATCTGGTGATTTCGATATCGACGAAGAAGCTATCGAAGCTGGCGCGGATGATGTTTCTAAAAATGATGATGGAAGTTATGAATTCTTAACAGCTTTCGAAAATTTAGATGCTTTACAAAAAGCTCTAACAGCTCG
>CAZXZW010000056.1:0-4062 GCA_964645745.1 uncultured Bdellovibrio sp. | reverse complement strand
ATGTAGTTTTTAAATTCATCGATGTAATAATTGAAAGATTCAATGTTTCCATAGATGTTCAATTTTTCAAACGGCAATTGGCATTCTTTTTTGCCCAGATCGTTCAAAATACTGATGTTGTTTTCGATCACTACGCTGTGCTTCAAAGTTCCAAAAACTTGCTTCTTTTCCTTAGATAGCAACTTATCTTCTTGCATTACTGCACAAACTTTAGGCGCATCCTTCACACGACGATTTACAATGCGACCTGCTTCCGCCTGTTGATTGAGCACCAAAATAGCGCCTAATACAGTTAAAATGGGTAATACGTTTTTCATTCCTCTATTTTAAAGTCTTAAAAAACGATGAGGCAACCCTAAAATGGCTATTTGGGGTTATTTTTGAGGTATTTAAACGCCATTGCGTAATATTTGATCTGTTTTATCATAGAATAGAGCCCATTAGAACGACTCGGACTGAGACCGGTGTCTAAGCCGATTTCTTTCAAAAATGAGGGCTCATAAGCCAGAATATCATCCGGCGTTTCATGATTGAATACCGTAATCACCAAGGCCACTAAGCCTTTAACCAGGATCGCATCGCTGTCCCCGCGGAAGTCAATTTTGCCATCACTGCTTAAATCTGCTTTCAACCACACCTGAGATTGGCACCCTTTAACTTTGAGATCATCTGTTTTAAATTCGTCTGAAAGACCGGGCCATTTTTTTCCAAGATCGATGATTTTTTCGTACTTCAATTCCCAATCAGTTTCCTCTCCGGAAGCGGATTTTAATTGAGAAAAATCGTGAACAATTTTCTTGGATTTTTGATCTAGGGTAGAAGATATCTGATTATTCATATTTTACATTGCACTCTGAGCCAATTAATACGAGAGTCTCCCCAGAATGACAAATAAATTATTTACCGACTTCCCTTTAGTTACGGAAATTCAAAATGCTATTAAAAAAACAGGTTATGAAGCTCCGACTCCAATTCAATCTCAAACTATTCCTCATCTTTTACAAAACAAAGATTTGATCGGTTGCGCACAAACAGGTACAGGAAAAACAGCCGCTTTTGCTTTACCTTTGTTAGACAAATTAGC
This sequence comes from uncultured Bdellovibrio sp., assembly GCA_964645745.1. GTDB lineage: Bacteria > Bdellovibrionota > Bdellovibrionia > Bdellovibrionales > Bdellovibrionaceae > Pseudobdellovibrio. The sequence goes on along the minus strand of CAZXZW010000056.1, from coordinate 2,978 downwards.
TCGTCGCCAAAAGAATGTTTCCTCTAAAAATGCGCACTCGCTTATTCTTACGCCAACGCGTGAGTTAGCCGTTCAGATCGCCGAGAACTTCACAACTTACGGGCAAGGCCTTCATTTAAAGATCGCTTTAGCTTACGGTGGAGTTTCCATTGGACCACAAATTCGTGCGCTTCATGATGGTGTTGACGTTTTAATTGCGACTCCAGGTCGCCTATTAGATCTTATGCAACAAAACAAACTTTCTTTAAAGTTAGTTGAAACTTTTATTCTGGATGAAGCAGATCGCATGCTTGATATGGGATTTATCGCTGACATCAAAAAAGTCATCGCAAATCTTCCACGCGCTCGTCAAACCATTATGTTCTCGGCGACGATGCCAAAAGAAGTTGAAGCTTTAGCGCAATCTATGCTTCAAAATCCAGTTCGCGTTGATGTGGCTCCTCCGGCGACGACGGCCGAAAAAGTGGATCAAAGCGTGATGATGGTTGAAACATCTCACAAACGTGATTTGCTTCGTCACTTATTAGCCAAACCTGAATTCAAACGCGTGATCGTTTTCACTCGCACCAAGCATGGCGCCAACCGCGTGGCTGAAGTTTTAAATAAAAATAAAATTTCATGCGATGCGATTCATGGTAACAAATCACAAAATGCTCGTCAGCGCTCAATTGAGAATTTAAAAGCTGGAAAAATCCAAGTTCTTATCGCTACGGATGTGGCAGCACGTGGAATTGACATCGATAACATCACACACGTCATCAATTACGATGTTCCTAACATCGCTGAAAGTTATGTTCACCGTATCGGTAGAACAGCGCGTGCAGGCACTGAGGGCATCGCCATTTCTTTCTGCGACACAGAAGAAAAATCTTTTATCGCAGATATTGAAAAAACGATTAAAATGAAAATCCCGGTGGATAAAAAACAACCCTACCATTCGGTTAAAGTTGAGCAGGCCCCGTTAATTTCAAAAGGTAAAGCCAAGGCGCAGCTTGAGCGCGCGTCGAATGAACGTCATAATAAATACCGTAAACTAAGAAAAGTTTTCGGAAACTCAAAAGCTCGTGGCGGCGGCCAGGGCAAATAGTCTTCTTATTATATTAATAACATCGGAGTGATCGTGAATTCAAAAAACATTAACTCTCCCGAACAAAGAATCCGCGACCTTCAACACTTCGGTGAAGAAGGTGGCGTTATCCCCGTTATCGATTTAGCAGCCACATCAACATTTCTAAATCCTAAAGATATGGAGCAAACCTTCTTAGGTGAAAAAGAAGGCTGTTATCTTTACAGCCGTCATTCAAATCCAACTGTAAATATGTTCTCTGCCAAAATGGCCGCTTTAGAAAATACCGAAAGCGCTTTAGGCGTATCTTCAGGTATGGCTGCTATTGCTTGCTCGATTGAACAACTCATGCCAGATGGCGGAGAAATCGTAAGCTCAATGACGGTTTACGGCGGTACCTATGCTTTATTTAAAAATGTATTTCCTAAACAAGGAATAAAGACTCACTTCGTAGATATTAATGATTACGCGGCGATAGAATCACAAATTAATTCAAAAACTAAAATTATTTACGCTGAAACCATCAGTAATCCGTTATTGAAGTTATCAGATATTAAAAAATTATCAGCTATCGCAAAGAAACATAATTTAAAATTGGTGATCGATAATACATTCTCGCCATGCTTGGTTACTCCAGCCGATCATGGGGCCGATGTGGTGGTTCACTCTTGCACTAAATTTATTTCTGGCTCATCAGATATGATTGCTGGCGTGATTTGCGGAACGAAAGATTTTATCGCAAGCCTTCGTGATGTGAATACAGGTGCGGTTATGCTTAAGGGTCCGGTGATGGATGCACGTATCGCTCATGAATTATATATGAGACTCGATCACTTACCGATTCGAATGACTGCTCATTCTCAAGCCGCAAAGTTCTTCGCAGAAGGTTTGGAAGAAAAAGGTATTCCCGTTATTTATCCTGGATTAAAAAGCCACCCGCAACATGCTGATTATGTGAAACAGCTCAACAGCGAATATGGTTTTGGCGGCATGATCGCGATTGCGATTGAATCGGCTGAGAAATCCATGCAGCTCGCGCAAAGACTTCAAACTGAAAAATTTGGATTATATGCGGTATCACTTGGATTCTCTCGCACCTTAATGACTGTTCCAGCAGTCACAACATCAAGCGAGATCACACCTGAAGATCAAAAGAAGATGAACTTGCCTAAGGGCTTGTTACGCCTAAGTATTGGATATATTGGTAATAATCAAGTGCTGTTGGAGCGTTTTTTAAATGTCTACAAGCAAGTTATCGGTTAACCTGGGCTCATGAATATACTGCATGTCCTGTCACAAAAAGAATTAACGGGAGCCGAAGTCTACGCTTCGTGTCTGATCGATGCGCAAGTTAAAGCAGGCTGCAAAGTTTATCAAGTCTCAAACGGTTTCTTTAATCCAAACAAAGCGATTCAAATTGCTTTACCGGTTGAAACCAAAGGTTTTTCATTTTGGAAATCGGTTTCAGCTTTACGACAAATCTTAATTGAAAAAAATATTCATGTGATTCATGGACATTCTCGTGCGGCTGCAAAATTAGTTTTCTATGCTCGCATGGGGCTTAAAATTGGTTACGTTTCTAGTATCCACGGACGCCAGCATGTCAGCTTCTCTAAAAAATTATTCAGTCAATACGGTGATTTCATTATCCCCGTTTGCAAAAAAATTTCTGATCAATTGATTCAAGAATTCAAATACAATCCACGTCGAATTAAAATTATTCCTAACTCGATCGATACAGATAAATTTCAATTCAAATCGGTTTTACAATTATCTCCGAATCACAGTTTAAAAATTGCTATTATCGGTCGCGCCTCAGGCCCCAAAAAACTTCGCACCGAATTGTTTATTACGGGACTAGCTCAGATTTTAGATCTTAAGGGCATTGCCTATCAATTTACCGTTATCGGTG
>CAZXZW010000055.1:0-15110 GCA_964645745.1 uncultured Bdellovibrio sp. | reverse complement strand
TTTATGGTAAAAAAGCGCAGTGCCGAATTCATTTTAAAATCTCGTAAATATCTTTTACCTGTTCTTAAATCATTATTCGGTTGCGAAGTTGTAGGCTTAGAAAAGCTTCGGGCTGATAGATCTTATTTGCTGGTGGGTAATCACAGTGTGGGTGTTTTTATCGAAGGCTTCATGCTTTTAGACGCCTGGGAAGCTCGCTTTAAGGGGCATCCAACTTGTTATGCTTTGGCTCATCGATTCTTTTTTAACTTTCCTCTGATCAATGTCATTATGAATAAGGTGGGTTGCATCCCGGCTTCCTATGAAGCTTCGAAAGAGGCGTTTGAGGAAGGAAATTCGGTTTTAGTTTTTCCAGGTGGTAATTACGAAGCCATGCGAACTTACTCTGAGCGAGAAGTTTGTGATTTCGGAAACAAAAAAGGTTGGATTAAAGTCGCTTTGAAAAATCAGGTTCCGGTTGTTCCGGTTTCGATTGCCGGCAGTCATTTTGTAAATCCTAATTTTGTAAGATCGCGTATCATGTCTTATGTTATGATTTTGCCAGTATTTTTTCGTGTAAAATGGATTCCTATTTCGTTATCGCAAATTGTCTACGCGTCGTTGATGTTTGCGATCACTTCATTATTTTTACCGCTCTGGGCAGTAACACTACTGACGTATTTCACTTTCGGACTAGCTTATTTTTTACCGATAATCCCAGCTCATGTTCATGCTCGGGTTAATGAGCCGATTGATTTGATGTCGCTCAATACTGAAAACAAGCCAGCTGAAGAGTTGACGGCGGATCCCATTTTCTTGCAAAAGTGTTACGATTTAGTTTTGAGTACGATTCAAAAAAATATGGATCAGATGCATTCTATTACTAAGTAAATTATTTATACTTAATAAGTTTCGCAAAAACCCAAAGTGGTCCAATCAGAACATGCTGTAAGTTTTTATAAAAGGCCGGAGATTTTTTCTCATAAACATAGTGACCAATATATTGCATAATCCAACCGACAACTTGCATAGTAATCAAAACAGGTAATGAGGCACTGGCTCCAATAAAGTATAAAGCGGCCATTGGTAGAATAAATAAAGCCGCTAATTTCTTATCGATTGTAAAATAAAAAGCCATAGCAAAAACGGCTAACAGCATTCCCGCATCAATTGGTCCAAATTTAATTAAGGCAAATAGTCCTAAAGTCGCAGCCGCTATCGGTGGAATACCGAAGTAGTGTGTTGTGCGGTTTTTTGGGTGAGCGTGATATAATGCATAGTCATTAAATTTTAATTTTAATTCTTGAGTCATTTTAACCTCCTTCGCCTATATGATTAGGATGACATAGCTCAGATAAATGTCAATAATAGGGCATGAGCGAGACAAGGCAAACCCAATATAATCGTCTTAAAACCATGACGACCTGGCTTGATACTAAATTCGAAGGCCCTTTTGGATGGCGCTTTGGATTGGACCCATTGATTGGGTTAGTTCCCGTATTAGGGGATTTAGTGACAGTATGTTTTTCGCTTTATATTTTACTCAACGCTTTTTTGTTGGGTTGTAGTTACGCGGTTTTTCTAAGAATGCTTTTAAATATTTTTATCGAATTCGTGGTCGAACTTGTTCCTGTGTTTGGACAAGTTTTTGATTTTTTTTGGAAGGCGAATACCAAGAATTTACAGCTTTTAGATCTGCATATGAATAGCCCCGAGAAAGCCCATCGTCACTCGCTCTGGGCGCTCTTTTCCGTATTTTTCATAGTGGTGGTTTTTATCGTAGGATGCATCGCCTTAGCCATTTTCACTCTTAAACAGCTTATATTGCTTTTGCAGGCCGGATTTTAAAGGGTTTTGTACATTCTACCTGTCAGAATTATAACAGGCGCGAAAATTGTTATTGTTTGATAATTTCTTCCTTAAGTCTGGGGAGGCTTTATGAAACGAAACACTAATACACTACTAATGATCGGGGTTATGAGCAGCGCGCTTATGATGTTTAGTTGTAGTAAAGCTACCAGTCAAAAAGACTGGAATGAAATGACTCCTGCGGAAAAACAGCAGGCTTTAAATGATAAAATTGATAACTACTTTGTAGGTCTTTCTGATTGGTCAAAAATTTCTCCGTTAAAAGCAGATGAAAAAAGCGCGATCGGTCAGCCTCGTGAATCGATTGAAAAATTATCTGTAGATACGGGTGATGGCGAACAAACTGTTCCTGCAACGTGTACGACTCAAGATTTCGATTTAACTAAAACGCCTGAAAAAATCGTTATGCAAAATCCGGCCGCTGGAGTTTTATATCCAGGAGCTTTAATTCAAGGTGAAGGTTATTTGCAAGGACCAGGTGGGCTTCGTGAATTACCGATTCGTAAAAGATCACCTATGGTTATCGCAACAGATTTAGCTAAAGATAAAAATGCGATCGAAATGAAAACGGTGAATTATGCATCTTATGCAGAAGCTCATGCGAAACTTTTAGAAGCGGCAGCAACCAATGAATACAAAAATATTGGTCGTGCTATGTACACGCAAGTTGAAGCGAGTCGCAGTGAGCAAGCCGCTTTGGATTTAGGTTTTTCAGTTAAATACATGGGATCAAGTGTAAAGGGTGATGTTCAATCTAAATCGACAACTAAAGAAAACGTTTTCATGGTTGTGTTTGAACAAAATGCTTATACAGTCAGTGCGGTGATTCCTGCCACTCCGGCTGGATTCTTTAGCTCAGATTTTTCTACGGCTGATTTAAAAACACAGGAATCTTTAGGTAATATCAGTCCTAAAAACCCACCGTTATATGTATCGAGCGTAACTTACGGTCGTATGTTAATGTACACGGTGACATCAAAAGCCAGCAAGTCGGATATCCAAGGAGCTTTAAATGCTTCTTATAAAAATCCGGCTTTAAAAGTTGATGTGAAGTTAAAAGCTAAGTACCAGAAAATCATGAATGAATCGACAGTTAAAATTATCTTCTTCGGTGGGGAAAATGCTCCGACAGTGGCGATGATTAAAAGTGGAGAAATCGGTGATTACTTCTCTAAAACGCCAAGTTTAGATGCCTTCGTTCCGATGTCGTATGTTTTAAGAAACTTAAAAGATAACAGCATTGCTAAAGTAAGTGAAACAACGAAGTACAGCACACAGGAATGTACACCACTTCCGCCGAAGTCATGGACTGTTAAAATCACGATTGATAAAATCTTGATGCATTACACAGGCGCAAGCTCTAAAGGTGAAATTTACGGAAACTTATCTTTAAATGGTCATGAAGTTTGGTCTCGTTCTCGTGAAGAGTACGCGCCAACTAAAAATGGAGCGGCTTTAGAAGTTTCAACAAGTTCGAATTCGATCACACTTGATTTGCAACTTCCAAGTAAAGAAAATTGGCATAGACCAAGTTCGGTATTAATGAAAGGTCAGTTCTCAGATGTGGATCTTCCAATCTGGGGGCCAGATGATAGATTAGCGACATTCAATGAATACATTGGATACACAGCTGATGGACAAGTTTTGCCGGATGGATCGTATAAGACTTCGCATAATCGTAATGTTGAAATCTTTTATTCGGTAAAAAGAATTAAAGCCAACTACTAGTCGGCCTTAAACAAAGATTCTTATTTTTTAGAATCACCAGGTAATAACTTTTGCGGCAAATCTTGTAACAGAGCTTTGCCGCCTTTTTTTCCGCCGTCATAAGTCACCAACCAAATGCGGTCAAAGCGAATCGAAGGGTACATCGGCGGTTTCTTTAAACCGATCTTTTCGGCAATCTCTGTTAAAATCTTATGCTGCCAAACCACCACGACCACTTTACCTTCGTAGGCCGGGTTGTTGTTGAGGTCCTCAGATAAGGCGCGGAAGTCGTCACGCTTAAAAGTGTCGTTGATGGGGATTTCTAAATCCATCGATAAAGGCACTAAAGTTTCGATCGAGCGAATCGAGCTGTCTTTGTTTTTTGCTCCAGCGGCAAACAGAGCGACTGGTGTTCCTAGATCTTTGAGTGCTGGATGAGTTTTGAATAATCTCGGCAGTAGTTTTGCTCGAGCATAACCTAAATCAGAAAGGTGATTGAGTGTATCGTCTTTGGGTTCTTCGCCATGACGAAGTAAAACCACCGCTTTCGGGCGAGCCGTGGTTGTTAAAGGAAGTGTTAGAGCTAAAAGGACGCTGAGAATAATTTTGTTCATAGTGGTCCTTTTATCGGTTTAATCAATTGACGAATTAAGCTCTAAAATAAATAAGTTGCGCCTTTTTCTTGAACGAAAGCCTCAGTTTAGAATAGATATCTACGGTAGGCCACCGATGAAACTAAGCCTAAACCTAGCATGGTCGTTAGCATCCCAGATCCACCGTAACTTAAGAGTGGAAGTGGAACCCCGACGATCGGTAAAAGTCCGATCACCATTCCGATATTAACGAACATGTGCCAGAATAAGTAGGCAGTTACACCCACCGTAATCAAGGCACCATTTCGATCTCGAGCTTTCAATGAAATTTCAAAACTGACTAAGAATAGCCAAATAAAGATTCCCATCACGATCACGCTGCCAAAGAAGCCCCATTCTTCAGAAAGTACCGAGTAGATAAAATCCGTATGACGCTCTGGTAAGAATTCTAATTGGGATTGTGTTCCTTGGCGGAATCCTTTTCCGGTAATTTGTCCGGAACCCACGGCGATACGAGATTGAATCGAGTTATAACCTTTACCTTGAGGATCTGAGTCCGGAGAAATGAAAGTAAGAACCCGATGCTTTTGATAATCTTTTAAACCGTATTGCCAAACCAGCGGCATGGCGATAATCCCGATCACTGAAATGAAGACGATGATCTCGCGTCTAATTTTGACAAAGAAAAGCATCGTTCCGCCGATAAGTAAAAGAGTCATCGCGGTTCCTAGATCGGGTTGTTTAACTGTTAAAATAAACGGAATTAAAACTAACATTAAAGGTAAGAATAATTCACGAAGTCCCATGCCGCGACCTTCGGGATTCTTGGTTACTAAAATTTTAGCTAAGATCAAGATCAAAGCTAATTTCATTGTTTCCGAGGGTTGGTAACGGAAGAAATGAAGGTCAATCCAACGTTGTCCGCCTAAAACCACTTTACCATGCAGATCGGTATAGACTAAGGCGCCAACATTAATAATGTACATAGCCCAAACTAACTTATTAATCCAAAGATAATCTAAGAATGTGACGAAGAAGAAAATACTCCAGCCGGCCACAAGCCATACGATCTGTTGAATAAATAAAGTTTGAACATCAGTCGAGCTAGGTCCGTGTGTCGCGCTGTAAAGATTCACTAAGCCGAAAATATTGAGTAAAAGAATCGGTAATAAAAACCAAATACTGATACGGCTTAAAAGATTTCTTTCAGATACGTTCATATTACTAATCATTGTCGCCCTCGATTCGAGCTGGAGCCGCAGGAGTTTTTGCTCCTGGTTTTTTAGCGGCTTCTTCTAAGTATCCTGGATGATATTTTTTATAATAGGCTTGAACCACATCACGAACGATCGGAGCGGCTCCAGTATTACCATGACAAGCATGCTGAGCAAGTACAGCTACCACGATTTCAGGTTTATCCCAAGGAGCCCAAGCCACGTACCAACCATGGTGTCGGCTGGTGATCGGGCGCGCTTCACAAGATTGATAAATCTGATCGGCTGAGAAATTTTGAACTTGAGCTGTTCCGGTTTTACCAGCCATCTCAACACCTGGAAGTTTCCAGTGACGAGCCGTTCCTGATCTGCCATTCGCCACACGTCTCATGGCTTCTTTAACGATTTCAAAGTTTTTCGTTTCGATAAAGAAACCATTTTTTTGAGGCTGAGTGATATCGCGAACTTCAGAAGGGAATTGTTCAAATAAAACTTTTCCATCGTGATCTGTTACTTTTTTAATGATCATCGGACGAACAACTTTACCATCTGTTGCGATCGCATTATAAGCGACAGCCATTTGCATTAAGGTCGCTGAAACGTATCCTTGTCCGATAGCGGTACTTAAGTTTTCTCCGGGTTGCCATTCTTCGCCGCGGTTATTCTTTTTCCATTCAGCGCTGGGCATGAGCCCTGGAATTTCACGTGGCATTTCGATTCCTGTTTTGCTGCCTAAACCCAGTAGACTGATGTAGTTGTACATCTTGTCGATGCCCAGCTTGATCCCCATTTGGTAGAAGAACACGTTACTACTTTTTTCTAAAGCTTCATAAACTGTAATATAACCTTCACCATTTTTATTGTGGTCATGGTACCAACGATTACCAAAGAAGAAGCGTCCCGGAGCAAAGATAACTGTTTTATCCGTGATCACTCCTGCTTGAAGTGCCGCTAAAGCCATGAATGGTTTAAATGTTGATCCAGGAGGGAAGTGATCTTGAATCGCTTTATTTCTTAAAGGTTTAAATGGATTCGTGATGAGTTGACTCCAAGTACGAGCGGGGATTTCTGTGGCGAAGTCATTCGGATTAAATGATGGGGCATTGATCCAAGAAAGAATTTCGCCATTGCTTTTCATAGCGACTAGCGATCCGATACGTTTGTTTTTCACGAAAGAATCGTAAGCCGCTATTTGAATATCTTTATCAATCGTCAAAGTGGCATTATTTCCGTGGACGGGCTCTAGGTCAGTGATTTCTTTACCGTAGATGTTTGGAATTTTTGTGATGGTTTCGCGTCCGTGGGCATCGACTTGAATGAAACGAACACCATCGTTGCCACGAATTTTATCATCGAGAAGTTCTTCTAAACCACTTTTGCCGATAATATCACCTTGATTGAATTGAACTACTTGATCTGTAGCTTGTTTGGCCTTCAGTTGAGTGAGCTCTCTTTTTGAAATCTCGCCGACATATCCAAATAATTGAGCTCCGTTTTCTTGAAGCGGGTATGTGCGTACGATAGATTCGCGAATCTCTAGACCTGGTAAATCAATACGAAGACGTTTTAAACGGAAAACTTCTTCGCGATTTAAATTCTCTTTAATGCGAATCGTTGAGAACGGGCCGTTCACGCGAAGACTGCGGTCAATTTTTTCGACCACTTTGTCTTCAGTCATGCCGATGATCGGGCCAATGACTTTAGCTAATTCTTTTTTATCTTCGATATACTGTGGAGATAAAACGGCTTCGAAGCCGGGTAAGTTTTCAACTAAAGTAGCGCCGTTACGATCCAGGATCAAACCGCGGGGAGAAATAATTTTGTTTTGTTTAACTCGATTTTTTTCCGAGAAGGCGCGAAGTTCATTGCCTAGAATCACTTGAAGCCAGAATAAACGGAGTACAAAGGTGACAATAGTTAAACCGATAAAGATATAAAGAATCTTATATCGGCTCTGGTAGGATCTTGCTTCTTCTGGATTGCTAATATACTGACTCATGAGTATTCATCCGTTGAAGAGGTGTGAGCGGAAGCATTGTTCCACTTTTGAGTATTTGAGAAGATGTCTTCGATAAAACTGTACACAAAGTAAAGAGGAATACTGAAAATAAATGTTAATCCACATTCAGTTAAGCGGTGAAGGAAGAAGACGTGAGTAGGATTAGCCTCTAACACCGATGAGATCACTATATAGATAATCGAGAATAAAAAGCTTGAGAATGCCGACAGCGTGGCAAAGGAAATTAAGCCAGTTGAATTAATACGGTTTTTTAAAGTCCAAATCAGGATGTAAAGTAAATTTAAAGAGATCCAAATCATCTTAAGTGGAGCATTAGTGAAGAATATAAGAATAAACCCTAAGAAGTAAGAGAAAAAGATTCCCGTATACAATGGCCAGCGAATAATTAAGAACACGATTAAAGTGAGCCAAATATGCGGTGTAGGGAAAGATCCGAAAATAAGAGGCCATGTACTTGTTTGAAAAGCACAGAGGCAGAAGAACAAAAGGGTCATGCTGCTCATTTTAAAAATCATGTTCAGATGATTTTTATTAATCATTGTTTAACTTCCAATTTCGTGAAGTCTTCGTTTTCGACACTGATCACAACAAAAACCTCTTCGATTTTGTCGGACTCTACGACCGGTTTCACATTGATAATGCGCATAGAGCTATTAGGTTTTTTAAGAACTTCGCTGACGATAGCTAAAGGGAACCCGCTCGGATAAATTTTATCTAAGCCTCCAGTCACGATCATGTCTCCGACTTGAACCGTTTCATCGCGCTCGACATATTGTAGAGATCCTGAATCACGGCCCAAACCTTCTACGATAGCATGAGATCTCGTTTTTTGAACGACAGCATCTGTTACTGCATAACGATCTGTTAACAACATCACGTGGCTCGAGTGAGATTCTGGTTTAAAGATATAACCTACTGCGCCTTGAGTCGTAATCACGGCCTGTTGCGCATGAAGTCCATCGGCAAGACCCTTATTGATGGTAATTGTTTGATGATCCACAGTAAGATCACGACCGATCACCTGAGCTGGGACTAGCTTCATTTTGCTGGAATTCTTGAAATCGAGTAGTTTACGAAGGCGATCAAGTTCATTGATGTTTTCTTGGAATTTGGTGTGAAACGCTTTGAGCTCATTCACTTCGTTTAACAATTTAGCGTTTTCTGATTTAATATTGATCAAATTAACGTATTCAGCCGTTGTTCCTCGTACCGACTCGCTGATTCCGGCGAAGAATGACTGGATAACGCTAGACAAGAAGCTTATCGGTTGAGCAAACCATAGGTTCTGAGTTGTTTTTTGCTCCATGTTAATCGAGAGCAAAGGAAGAAGTGCGATCAAAATAAGGATCACGACTTTTCTGATGTTAAAGTTAAAAAAATTCAAATTTCACTCCCTGATAAATATACGGTAACAAAAACATTTTATAATTCAAGGATTGATTCAAAAAGCTTGAAAAAAAAATAGAAGCATGAGGAGATTACATCTTGTTCAATCAAAATGTTTCTTAAGGAGAACTCAACATGACACGACCGGATCAGAAGTTTGCAAGCTCATTACAACAAGCTTTTGCTGAAAAATTTAATTTCAAAACGATTTTAGCATTAGTTATTTTCGGGATGATCATTCTTACTTTCGTATTCTCAGGAATGGTTGCAGGACGCAGTGGAAATCACTTAGGCGCCGGCGTTGCGGCAACTGTTAATGGCGAAATCATTTCACTTAAACAGTTTCAAGATCAGGAAAACCGTATTTCAGCTTATTACTCACAAATGTTGGGTGGGCAGTTTGAAAACTTAATCCAAAAGAAACAACTTCAAATGGAAGCTTTGAATCAATTAGTAGATAACTCTGTTGCGGCTCAATCAGCTGAAACTGAAAAAATCTTCGCGACTGATACAAATATCCGTGTATCGATTCAAGAAATGCCTTATTTCAAAAAAGATGGCGTTTTCCAATCTGATCTATATAAAGGAATCTTAGCTCAAAACGGCATGACTCCTGGTGAATTTGAAAAATCAATGAGACAACAAATCTCAATCCAAAAAGTACGTGATTTATTCGAAGCTTCTACACTAGTAACAAGCTTAGAAAAAAATGTAGATGCTGATTTAAAACAATCAAAATTAAACCTTTCTTACTTGAAAATCTCTCCTGAGTTATTCACAGGAATCACAGATGCAGCCGTATCAGCTGAAATGGCGAAACCTGAATTTAAAGCTAAAGTAGAAGAATACGTGAAAAATCACGGTTCTGAATTCGGAACGCCAGAAGAAGTTAAAGCATCTCATATCTTGATTAAAGCTGATGAAAAGAATGCTGATGAAGTTAAGAAAGCCGAAGCGACAGCTAAGGATGTTTTAAAACAAATCAATGCAGGCGGAGATTTCGCTGCTTTAGCTAAAAAATACAGTGATGATCCAGGTTCAAAAGAAAAAGGTGGGGATTTAGGTTTCTTCTCTAAAGATCGTATGGTTCCTGAATTCGCGAACGCAGCCTTTAACTTAAATAAAGGTCAAGTTTCAGGATTAGTTAAATCACCATTCGGTATTCACATCATTAAGGTGACTGATAAAAAAGCGGCTGTAACTAAAAATGAAGCGCAAGCTCACGCAACAGCAGGTCGTAAAGTTTTAGCTGAACAAAAAACTTTAGAAACAGCTAAGCAAATCGAAGAACATATCGCTAAAAATTCAGACGCAAAATCAACTGAAGACTTAGTAGCTAAATTAAACCTTAAATTAAAAGAGACAGGTTTATTCGAAATTGCCACTGAAACAGTTCCTTCAATCGGAGCTCCAGGTGCGTTCAAAGCCGCTTTAGAATTAACAAAAGAAAAGCCAGTAGCTAAAACTTTAGTTAAAGATGGTGATGCTCAATACTTATTGATCTTAAAAGATATGACGAAAACTCAAGTAGCTGACGCTAAAACAGAAGAAAAACGCAGCGACTTAATGGACAAGCAAAAATCATTCTCTCAGTACCAATACTGGTTAGATAACCACAAAAAAGATTTCACGATTCACCGTAATCCAGAAATCATTTCTCAGTAATCTCTAAAGATCACTAGAAAATAAAAAAGCCGAATCTTAAAGGATTCGGCTTTTTTATGTTTAAAATGGGTTTTAAAAACTTAGTCTTCTTCCAATTCGTAAGGAAGAATCTGACGAGCGGCTTTGCGGTCCGGGTGTAATTGATGATGATGCGCACAGTTTTTAGAGCAAGTATCTTTTTTCCATTCTAATTTATGGCAATCTTCACAGATCATCATGTGAGTATCACAACGTTTACAGTCGATTTCTGTTTTGCCGGGCTGGCCGCAGTGAGGACAAAGATTGTATTGCTTAGTCGGTTTCAAATCTTGATCGACAGCTACGCGGTGATCGAAGACGAAGCACTCACCTTCGAATTTCTCATTTGGCTTTTCTTTGAGGTAATTTAAAATTCCACCATCTAATTGGTAAATCTCTTTATAGCCTTTGTCTTGAAGTTCTAGAATTCCTTTTTCACAGCGAATTCCACCGGTACAAAAAATCATAACTTTTTGATCTTTTTTAATGTTTTGGCTTTCCATATAGGCCGGGAATTCAGTGAATTTATCGGTATTAGGATTAAGCGCCCCTTTAAAAGTTCCGATCTTATATTCGTACCAGTTGCGGGTATCGATGATGATCGGGTTTTCTTTCTCAATCATTTCATTCCATTGAGTTGGACTTAAATGCATGTTTTTCTCAGAAGGAGGGCGAGCCGCCACATTTCCAGAAGTCACGATTTCAGGACGAACCTTAACTACAAACCTTCTAAATGGAGCTTTTTCGGCCTCAGAATCTTTATAATTCAATGATTCAAGCTTAAAGTGTTCAAGAATGGCTTGTTTATAAGCATTTAAGCCTTCAATCGTCTTGTTTGAGACTGTTGAATTGAAACCTTCCGGAGCAATAATAACCAAACCGCGGGTATTTGTTTTTTTAGAGATTTCATTGAAAAATTCTTTGGTTTTGTCGAGATCAGCGATAGGCGTGAATTTATAGTACGCTGTAATATAATGCATAAGGTCTCCTTAAAGTTATCAGCTTGTGGCTCCAAACCACATTGAGCTTATTAGGTTTAACATTGGTGGTTTTATATGATATTTTGCGTCCATGTCAACACCTACAGCAGTTAGCGGTCCAACCGTAAATCCCATAGACCAAAAAGAGATTGAACGTCGTCGTACGTTTGCCATTATTTCCCATCCGGATGCGGGTAAGACCACGCTGACGGAAAAATTACTTTATCATGGTGGAGTGATCCATGAAACGGGAGAAGTAAAAGGAAAATCAGGAACCAAAGCCGTAACATCGGATTGGATGGAGCTGGAACGTCAAAAAGGGATCTCGATCACATCATCGGTGATGACTTTTGATTTTAATAAACTTCGTATTAACTTATTAGATACTCCGGGACATAAAGATTTCTCGGAAGATACTTACCGTGTATTGATGGCCGTTGAAAGTGCCTGCATGTTGATTGACGTGGCCAAGGGTGTGGAAGATCGTACGAAAAAACTTTACGAAGTTTGTCGTCTTCGTAACATCCCTATATTTACCTTTGTTAATAAACTCGATCGTGAAGGTAAAGATCCTTTAACCTTAATTGATGAAATCGAAAAAACATTAAACATGCAATGTTACCCTGTTACTTGGCCATTAGGTATCGGTCAACGTTTCAAAGGGATTTACAATCGCATCACGAAAAAAGTCAGCTTCTACAATCAACGCCGTGAGGGTGATGAAGTCGAAGAATTTGATTTCTCAGGGCCGCAAGATCCGATTTTAGAAAAGTATCTTGATCCGGAATCAGTTCAGCAAGTGCGTGATGAATTAGAATTGATCGAAGGCGCGCTTCCTCCATTTGATATTCAAGATTTCTTGGATGGAAAAATCAGCCCTGTGACTTTCGGTTCAGCGAAACAAAACTTCGGGGTCGATACCTTCCTTGATTTCTTTACTCGTTATGCGCCACCGCCGAAGGCTCGTCCTACGCGTGGAAATGTAGAAGTTTCTCCGATCGCGGAAAACTTCTCAGGCTTTGTCTTTAAAATTCAAGCCAATATGGATAAACGTCATCGTGACCGTATTGCCTTCTTACGTATTTGTTCAGGAAAATTTGAGCGTGGTATGAAAGTCAATCACGCACGTCTTGGACGTGATCTCCGTTTATCATATTCAAGTCAGTTCGTAGCTGCAGATAAAGAAACAGTCGATGTGGCCTACGCCGGTGATATCGTCGGTGTCGGTGATACGGGAAACTTCGCTATTGGAGACTCTGTTTCATCGAATGGAAAAGTAGCTTACGAAGATATTCCGAAATTTGCTCCTGAGTTATTTGCGAAGCTTTCCGTGCGCGACGCTTTAAAGCGTACGAAAATGCAAGAAGCTCTTCGCCATCTTTCGGAAGAGGGTGCGATTCAGTTATTCGTAGATCCTGTGATCGGAAATCAAGAATACCTGATCGGCGCGGTCGGTGAACTTCAATTCGAAGTTTTGCAGCATCGCCTGCAGGATGAATATAATCTTGAAGTTAAGTTGAACCGTCTCAGTTTCACTGTGGCTCGTTGGCCTCGTACAGCCGATGGAAAAGCCGTTCATGAATTAAAAGGAAACTTCAATTTATTCCAAGATATGATTGAACAGCCGGTTTTATTATTAAACCAAGAGTGGGACTTAAACTGGGCCCAAAAAGAAAATCCAGATGTAGTTTTTGCAACAAGTATTTCTCGTGCAAGATAAAGAAAGTTATATGGATATTTTATTAGTTAAAGATTTAAAGAAAACCTACCAACCTAAAGACAGCAAGGTGAAAACCGAAGCGCTTAAGGGTGTGAGTTTTGAAATCCGCGCCGGAGAAATCTTCGGATTACTAGGCCCCAACGGAGCTGGTAAAACGACGTTAATCAACACCATCACAACGTTGGAGCAGCCTACAGCAGGGGACGTGATCGTATTTGATAAAAGTGTAGTACAAGATCCGATGTACACCAAAAAGAAAATCGGCGTGGTTCATCAAGAGGTGATCAACACCGGATTTTTCAGTGTCGAAGAAATCTTGAAATTTCAATCAGGCTACTATGGATTAAAAAAGAACGACGAACGTATCAATTACTTATTGGATAAGTTGTCGTTAGCTCCGCACAGACAAAAGAAAGTAAAACAATTATCAGGTGGTATGAAACGCCGTTTGATGATCGCTAAAGCTTTGGTGCACTCTCCGAAATTGTTGTTATTAGATGAGCCTACGGCGGGCGTTGATGTTGAATTACGTGAATCTCTATGGAAGTTTGTTCTTGAATTAAAATCTCAAGGCGTATCGATCTTGTTAACGACACATTACTTAGAAGAGGCAGAAAAACTGTGTGATCGCGTAAGCATCATCAATAAAGGAAACTTGGTTTATACAGGTAAACCAAGCGAAGTGATCGAAAAGTATTCGACGAAGAAAATTAATTTAAAAACCAGCGCCGGCCAATCGCACACGTTTGTAGCCAGCGCCGCAAAATCGATTCAAGATATCCTTAAGGAACATGATATTTCTTTCGCTGATGTGATCGATATTCAAATTGAAGAAGGTCGCCTAGAAGAGGCCTTCACGAAAATGGTGAACTTATGATTATTCCATTTATGACTTTAGTGGATAAAGAAATCTCACGTTTCATGAAGGTGATCGTGCAGACAGTATTAAGCCCCATTTTAAGTTCGTTCCTTTATCTTTTAATTTTCGGTGTTTCGTTAGGATCATCCATCCAAATGAAAAACGGCGAAGTGTATTTAGCGTTCTTAATCCCCGGATTAGTCGTGATGGGATTAATCAACAATGCTTTCCAAAATACTTCTTCATCCATCATCACTTCGAAGTTCTCAGGTGATATCGAAGACATTCGTGTTGCGCCGATTGGTCACAATCAGATTGTTTGGGCGATGGGAATCGCTGGCGTATTCCGTGGAGCTTTAGTTGGTCTCATCACTGGTGTGGTCGGAGAGATTTTCTACTACTTCCAGAACGGATCATTACTGGCGATTGAACATCCATTTATGATGTTGTTCTTCACGTTAGCTGGCGGATTCATTTTCTCATTCTGTGGAATTTTCGTCGCTTTCATCGCAAAAACATTCGACCAATTGAGCGCGTTTTCATCGTTTATTTTACTTCCACTGACGTATTTAGGTGGAGTCTTTATTTCGACGGATAACTTAAGTCCATTTTTCCAAAAGTTATCACATGCTAATCCGTTATTTTATTTAATTAACGGTTTCCGTTACTCAATCTTAGGTCATTCTGATGTTCAATTGCCATTGGCATTGGGAATGACTTCAGTAGCAATGTTCATCACATTTTTAATGGCTCGTTTCGCTCTTAAAAATGGTTCATACAGTAGATGGTAGGTAGAATATGATTTTTGAAGGTTTATCGGATAAAATTTTAGGTTCGATTAAAAAGCTTAAAGGCCAGAACAAAATTTCTGAATCGAACATTGAAGATGCGATCAAAGAAATTCGTTTAAGCTTATTAGAAGCGGACGTTCATTTTAAAGTGGTTAAATCTTTCATTGATAAAGTGAAGGCTAAAGCTTTGGGTGCGGAAGTTATTCAAAACGTAAATCCCGGTCAGCAATTTATTAAAATCGTTCACGATGAATTAGTCGCAACCTTAGGTGGCGGGGCCGTTGATATCAACGTACGTGAAAAACCGTC
>CAZXZW010000054.1:0-15216 GCA_964645745.1 uncultured Bdellovibrio sp. | reverse complement strand
GAATACGGTCCAGCTCAAGCAGTTGAAGTGGCTCGTGTTCCAGCTTCAGCTGAAGGTTTAACTAAAGATTACCACGGAGATAAAATCGGTGCTGAGGGTGATGACGTGTTTAAAATGATTAATCGTCGTTATATCTTAAAGCAAAAACAAAATATCTTCATTGACCAGTAATTTCTAGGATGAATATTTAACGATCTAGTCGGGGCTAACTTGAAAGTTAGCCCTTCTTCATTTAGCCTTAAAGAATGAAGAATAAATTGAACGTCTTAGGCATTATGAGTGGTACCAGTTTAGATGGTGCTGATTTCGTTAAAATCAAAATTTCTAAAAAGAATTTAAAATGTGAATACGTTGGAATGCAATCGTTTCGCTTTCCTGGTGATTTAAAAAAGAAATTATTAGCCTGCGCTCAAAATGAAAAGACCGTTTATTCATTAGCCGCCATCAATCATGAACTTGGAAAGTTCTACGCCGATTGTTTTTTAGAATTAAAATCTAAGTTTAAAAAAGTTGATTTAATCGGACTTCACGGACAAACGGTTTTTCACGAAGGAAAGAAATCGACTCTTCAAATTGGTGAACCCAGTTATCTTTCGATGGTGTCTAAAAAACCTGTTATTTCTAACTTCCGTGCTGGCGACATTGCAGCCGGAGGACACGGAGCTCCGCTGGCACCCTTCTTCCATCAAGTTGTATTCGGTAAGAAAAATAAAACTGTAAGTATCCACAACTTAGGTGGCATCAGTAATTTAAGTTTAATTAAAAATAATAAACTAACATTAGCTTTCGATACGGGCCCAGCGAACATGTTGATCGATGAAGAAATTCGTAGTTCAACTAATGGAAAACGCAACTTCGATGAGAACGGAATGTTTGCCAGCCGTGGAAAAGTAAACACAGAATTACTGATCCGTATGTTGAATTTTAAATATTTTGCTGAACTTCCACCAAAAAGTTGTGGACGTGAACAATTTGGAAAAGACTTCTATGCCTCTTTCCAAAATGAATTGTCTCAACTTTCTGTAAATGATCGTCTAGCCACATTAACAGAATTAACTGTACAAAGTGTTGCTAAAAGCTATCAACGCTTTTGCAAACCCTACCCGTCAGAAATTATTTTCTGCGGTGGCGGAGCTAAAAATAACTACATGATGAAGCGTCTGTCCGACGAACTAGCGAGTAGTAAAGTAGTTACGATTGAAAGTTTAGGGTGGCCAAGTGAAAGCGTCGAAGGAGCTGCCTTCGCATTACTAGCAGCTTGTCGTGTATGGCATATTCCGGCGAATCTGACTCAATCTACTGGAGCCAGCAAGAAAGTGGTCTTAGGCCAAATCACCGATCTGCGTCCCCGCTAATTTCGGAAGTTTATTTAAAGCCTCAAATTGCTTTTGATATTGAGGCTCAAGCTTAAGCTTTTTAATGATATCATGCTTAGCTTCGCTGTAATCCACCACATTACCTGTTTCATACCAATCTGCTTCGATAGGATAAATCTGAATCACTTCTTTTTTCAGATGGTGAATAAGTACGTCGTAGAAAATATTTGATTCTACCCCTAGTGTGATCATCGAGAATATTTTCGAAGACACAAATTGAAGACCAATAAAATGCCATGGCTGTGCTTTTGCAGCTGGAGCCTCTTTACCGATATGAACTACGCGACCATTGTCATCTGTCCAAATGGCACCGAACTTTGTTCCCGCCAAAGGATGCTTCATTACAACCAGTGTAGCAAAAGCATGATTAGCTTGATGTTTATCTAAAGCATTTTGTAAAAAATTATCTTCTTTAGTGAAAAGTACTTCGTCTGAATTACAAACTAAAATATCTTTCGGATGAAGACCGAATAGATTTTCTGCTTGCTTTAATCCGCCGCCACTTCCTTTAATAAAATTTACTTCATCTGAAAATTTAATCTGAGGATTAATATTTTTGTACATTTGATGAATTTTTTCAGGAATATGAAACGTATTAACCACAAAATTATCCACAGATAATTTTTGTAAGTACGGAAATAAATAGTATCCCAATGGAATATTCATCAGTGGAATAGAAGGCTTAGGATGAACATTCGTGTACGGACGCAAACGAGTTCCTAATCCAGCTGCGAATAACATCACATTACATTTGTGCATAGTTTTTTTCTAAAGCGCCTGAATCAATCAAGATATCATTTAAAACTTTATATTCAGGGAAATGTCCTAAAGCACGCATCACACGTTTTAAAGTGGCCGGTAAGTATTTTAAATAACGTTTATCTTCACGCATGTTCATGAAGCTTGCGAAACTTCCACAGGCTTTCAAACAACGCTGAACTGATTGCATTTCGTAAATATGATAGAAGTGTTCTAAACCTTCTGCATTTTGCGGAACGAATTTAGTATTTTCAAAATAGTACTTTAACATTTTGTCTGCGTACTTATCTGAAATATCGACATAAGAATCTTTTATTAGACTAACTAAATCGTATTGAATCGGGCCCATGCGCGCATCTTGGAAATCGATTACGTAAACTTGATCAAGTTTAATCATCAAATTTCTAGAATGATAATCACGATGACAAACTACTTTAGGTTCTAAATGAAGCTTCGTACAGAAATCTAAAAATACGCGATCAAGCTCAGCGTTCACTGAATCACTTAGTTTACACTTTAAGATTCCATTAATCAGATGAGTTTTCGCGTAGTTCATTTCCCACATGAATTTAGCCACATCAAATTCAATGGTTTTAGGAATATCTAAAGTTAACTGAGGATTTGTACCCGTAGTAGCTTTCGTATGGATTTTGATAATTTCATCGAGAGCTTTTTGATAAAAGTCCCAAGAATTTTCCTGTTCGGCTGCTTCCCAGAACTTTCTTTCTAAAGTCAGGTCACCCAAATCTTCTAAAAGGATAACTCCCAGTTTAGCTTCAACAGCTACAATCTTTGGAACATGGACCCCAGCATGATGGAATTGTTTTAAAACGTTGATGAAAGGATATGTATTTTCAGCGAAAGGTTCCCACACCATCAAAATGTATGTTTTTTCATTATGAATGATGCGGTAGTATTTTCTAGCCGAAGCATCGCCGGCTAGTTGATAGGTTTGACAGTTTGAGGCGTTTAAAGCCTTATTGATAAAAGCATTTACATTTTCCGCTATGGGTATCATTAAGAAATCATAGCATCATCATTAAAAAATAGTAAATCTAAAATTTCTTCACTAGCTTGCTGAGATACCGGAACGCGGTCGGCATCGTAAGATAAAGCTAATAAATCATTTTTCATAGCTTGAGAACAGTCTAGGTGGTGAATTTGGTCTTCATCTAAATCAGAACCTACGATGATCACGCAGTTTCCTTTTAAGTTTTGACGAGCCATTCTTTCTAATAAGTCTAATTGATTTTCATTTAAATCAGTTAAGTTATCCACATAGATAGCTGTATCTGATAAATCCATTTCATGAGTTACCGGAGTTTTACCATCTGTTAAATCTTGTAAACGTAAGAACACGATTGTTCCTGTCATTTCATGGATTTTATAAGCTACTTTATGACGAGCCATGCTTGATTTTGCACGAATATGAATAAATTTAGAAACTAAACGACGTGAACCTTCTTCTTCAGAAGTCTCTTCATCCATTTCTTCTACTTCTTGATTCGAAGTCGAGAATAAATTGATAACGTTCGTCTCTTCTTGAGTATCTGTTGTATTTGCATCGTAGGCATTGATTTGAAGTTTCAACATGCGGTTATAAACTTGAGGCTCAATTAAAAACTGTATAAGGTCTACAGTTTCTAATTGTTGCTCAAACGCTAGCGTAGCCCCCCGGCATACGATAACTTGACCTAGATCAGTCTGTTTATATTTCAACGGTACTACTAAATCATCCCCTTTTGAAAAATAGCTCACGCGTTCAGTCTCAGCCGCATCCCCCGATGTTGCTGTCAAAGTGCGGAATTCAATTTTCTTTCCGTACTTATCTTGAATGAACTGACTTGCTTTTTTCCATGCTGACTCTGTTGTAATATCGTTGATCATGTTCTTCATCTTGTGCTCCCCACAGCGTTCTATTTTTTCAACTCGTTCGAGTCGATGAAGATTACAATATACAATCGGCGTACCAAATCTGACAAAAAATGACACTTTTTAAACGCTCGAAAAGAGCGCCTAAGCACCTGAAATTACATATGAATTTAATCGTGAAAAAATTATCTGACGAGGGAGTTTACAAAAAACAAAAACCCCGCCAAGAAAGCGGGGTTGATCTATTTATCAATGCTGTAATTCTTACTTTAAAAATTACGAACCGGTACGCGCTAATTTACGTTTATCAAGTTCGTATTTTTCAACTTTCATAATTAAACCAGCGCGGCTAATTCCCAGCTCTTTCGCTAATTTTGATTTATTCCAGCCGGTACGACGTAAACCTTCTTTAATCATTTCGCGTTCTAAGTCTTCTAAAGCATCTTTCAACTTACCATGTAAACGAGCGCCTTGAACTTTAGCCTTCTCAGTGATCTCTAAAATCTTAGGAGATAACACTTCATGACCGATTTTTGATTCGTCGCCTGCTAATACGCAAGCACGTTCAATTTCATTTTGTAATTCACGCACGTTACCTGGCCAAGCATAGTCATATAATTTTTCAATTGCACGACCCATTAATTGCTTTTTAGGTTTACCCGCTGATTCAGCCGATTTAGTTAAAAAATAATCTACTAATACCGGAATATCTTCTTTACGCTCACGCAAAGGTGGAACGCGGATATTGATCACATTTAAACGATAGAATAAGTCTTCACGGAATGTTCCGTTTTCAACCATCTCACGTAAATTCTTATTCGTTGCCGCAACGATACGTACGTCAACTTTTTTCATCTCTGTCGCACCCACAGGAGTAAATGTTCCTTCTTGTAATACACGAAGAAGCTTTACTTGCATTTGCGGAGAAGTATCCCCGATCTCATCCAAGAAGAATGTTCCTTTATCAGCCATCTCGAAAAGACCTTTTTTATCTTTTAAAGCGCCCGTGAACGATCCTTTAACGTGACCGAATAATTCTGATTCTAATAAGTTGTCATTGAAAGCCGAACAGTTTTGAATAACAAAGTTTTTATCTTTACGTGCTGAATTGTAATGGATTGATTTTGCAATCAATTCTTTACCTGTACCGTTTTCCCCTTGGATCATAACAGTTGAGTCAGCAAATTTAATTTTATCCAATAAAGCATACAACGATTGCATCGGTTTAGATTTACCGATCATGTTGTCATACTTATATCTGTTGCCTAATTCTTTGTTTAATTCATTGATTTTGTTTTCACGGCTCGAAATCTCTACATGGAGAGTCACGATCTCTTGAGAAACTAATTCAACTAACTCTGTGAAATGATTTTTGTTAGTTTCATCTAAGTATTGTAATTTCTTAACTGATTTTTCGATCAATTCAGAACTGCAACCGATAGCCGATAATTTATTTTGAACATCAGCGATTGATTTAGCGAAATCTCCATCCTTGAAGAAACCTAATGCAGTGACTGAACCTACATAGTCATTTTCAATGATGATCGGGAATACGCACATATCGAATCCCGCTAATTCCCATTTTTGTAAATCGCATTTACCATTTGTTTGACGAAGCTTCTCGATTGAAGCTGAAACAACAGACGCAAGATCTGCTTGCGAACTCTCTTTATTTACTAAATAATTAACAGCTGGATTTGCGTAATTAACTTTATCGCCTTCTAAGCCTTTTAAATGACCACGCTCATCTGTAAACACGATATCAATGTTCCACCACGTGTGTAGAACGTGTTTAAGTTTTTTGATTACGTGAATGTGTTCAAAATCATTCCAATTGATCATCTCATACCTCTTTGCCTGTTAAACTTTTTGACTCTTCAAAGTTCTAATCGACAAATTGTTGGACAATCTTTAGAGGAATTGAAAACTATGTGGACACTTCTAGACTGAGGTCTAGGCTTTTGTCATGCTTTGTGTCTGAAACAATCTAGAGTACTCGCCGCCCTTTTGAAGAAGCTGTTCATGCGAGCCGGACTCGACCACTTGACCCTTCTTTAAAACGACAATCACATCGGCATTCATGACTGTAGATAACCTGTGAGCGATCACAAATGTGGTTCTACCCTTCATAAGATGCTCTAAACCGATTTGCACTTGCTCTTCACTGACAGAATCCAATGCACTAGTTGCTTCATCTAATATAAGGATCGGACTATCTTTATAGAAAGCACGTGCAATAGCTACGCGCTGTTTTTCTCCGCCGGATAATAAATTTCCGCGTTCACCCACATTGGTTTGATAACCCATCGGCATCTTTTGAATGAACTGATGAGCTGAAGCCGCAATCGCACATTTCACAATGCGACTTGGATCATAATCAGGTTGAGCCGCTTGAATATTTTTTTCAATTGTATCCGAGAATAAGAAAACATCCTGAGAAACTAAAGAAATATTCTGACGTAAAGAAGCTAAAGTGAATTGATTAATGTTTTTCCCATCGACATTAATTTCACCCGCTTGTGGATCATAGAATCGTGCTAACAAGTTAGCTACTGTCGACTTACCACTGCCGCTTTCACCTACGAAGGCTACTGATTGTCCCTTGTGAATGTCTAAATTAAAGTTCTTAAGTAAAACTTGGTCTTCGGCATACGAGAACGATATATTTTTGTAACTGATTTTAGACCATTGATCTGGAAAATTCTCAGCGCTTGAATTTTCTTCGATCATGCTTTTCTCTTCGATCATGTTACGAATACGAACCGCAGAAACTTTTGTCTCTTGCATACGAACGTAAGCCTCTTGGAATTTCTTGATCGGCTCATTAATTTGCAACATCGCCGTAATGAAACCCATCAAGTTACCTGCTGTGGCTTTACCTGAAGCAATCTTATTAGAGAAGTAAAAGAAAATTCCTAATACAATTAAAGTCGCTAGAAATTCAGTGAATGGCCCCATGAATTCAATGCGGCTATGTGTTTTAGTGCGCATGTGAATAAATTCTTTACCTTCAGCTTGAAGCTTGCCACGAAGAATATTTTGCAATGAAAAAGACTGAATAGTACGAACACCGTCTAATGATTCTTTAATCGTCGAAGTAATACGCTCTAACTGTTGAATGCCTAGTAAAGAATATTTACGAATACTACGAGATAGGCGACCTAATACAAAAGCTAATAACGGAGCAGCTAATAAAATATAAAGTGTTAACTGCGTATCGAGTTTAAACAACGCAATCATTAAGAAAGTAAATGTTAATGGAGCACTGAAAAGATCAGCAAACAAACGAAGTCCATCATGAATAATACGAACATCGTTAAAAGTACGACTTAATAAACCACCTGAACCAGTTACATAGTTGTTATGGAATTTTAAATCTAAGTTTAAAAATTTAAATTGAAGTTGTTCACGTAAATCTTGGGATACGTTTTCTGAAGCCACATTCATAGTGAAAATATGGAAATAACGACAAATCGCGATGGTTCCTGCTAAGGCTACACCAATCCAAGCAATCGACATCAGCTTATCTTGAGATCCACTAGCTTCCATCATTCTTTCGATAAACAAAGGAAGATAACCTTTACAAGCAGCTCCGATGATTCCTGTGATTCCAACAAGGAAAAGTTTATTTTTTTGTTTAAACAAATTTTTTAAAACAAACTTTAATTCCGGTGATAACATCAATTAAACCCCTAAATATTCTTTTAAGTACTGACCCGTTAAGCTTTTCTTAGCTTTAATCATTTCCATCGGTGATCCCGCAAAAACAACTTCGCCTCCAGCGGCCCCGGCATCAGGCCCCATATCAATCACGTAATCCGCGTTTTTAATCACATCCATGTTGTGTTCGACCACAACCACAGATCCGCCCGCTTCGATCAACTTATGTAATACATTCATCAGAAGTTCAATCTCTTTAAAATGAAGGCCCGTTGTAGGCTCATCTAGAATGTATAAAGTCGATTTCTGAGAAACTTGTGACAATTCTTTAGCAATTTTTAAACGCTGAGATTCACCACCAGATAACGTACTAGCTGGTTGTCCTAGAGTTAAATAATCAAGACCCACTTCTTTTAGAACCGATAAAGGCTTACGAATATTCGGATGAGCCACGAAGAAATTCATCGCTTCAGCCACTGTCATTGAAAGAATGTCGTGAACGTTTTTTCCATTGAACGTGATTTCTAAAATTTCCTGACGATATTTTTTAGAATCGCAGACATCGCAAGGAATAATCACGTTATCCATAAATTGCATGTCGATTTCTTCATAACCCGTTCCACGGCATGAAGGACAACGTCCACCATCCACATTCAAACTGAAAGTTCCGGCTGTATAACCTCGCTGTTTTGCTTCAGGAACACTAGCCATTAAATTACGGATATTATCAAATGCTTTTAAATAAGTGATCGGAGAACTACGCGCTGATTTACCAATGGCTGATTGATCAACTAGTAAAACATTCTTAATCGATTCATCGCCGTAAAGCTTGGAAAATTTTTGCACCGGCAAGAAATCAATTTCTAATTTTTTAGCCAAGGCCGGATAAAGAGTTTTTGTAATCAAAGTTGATTTACCTGATCCACTCACACCTGTAACAACCACTAAACGATTGAGAGGAATAGCTACATCAATCTTCTTTAAGTTGTTACCTTCACAGCCTAGTAGTTCAATTTTATATTTCGACTTCGCAATATCAACAGGCTTCGGTTGAGCCATTTTATGTGAAGACGCTTTAATATACTGAGCAGTATTCGAGTTCTTAGCATTAAAGAAATCTTTAGCCTTACCTTCAAATACAACTTCACCACCCAGATAACCAGAACCTGGCCCCATCTCGATAATGTTTTCAGCGTTCTTAATCACATCGTGATCATGTTCTACGATCACTAAGGTATTCCCTAAATCTTTTAAATCTTTAAGAATCGAAATCAAACGGTCATTGTCTCGGGGATGTAATCCTACGGTAGGTTCATCTAACACATAAAGTGTTTGAGATAAGCCCATCCCTAATTGATTCGCTAAAATAAGACGTTGGTATTCTCCACCGGATAAAGTACGAGTTTCACGGTCCAATGTTAAATACGATACACCCACTCTCATCAAGAAGTTCAAACGAGATCTAACTTGCTTAAGCACTTCGCCAGCTACTTCTTCTTGGTAAGCGGTTAGCTTCACATTTTCGAAGAAGTTTTGCAGTTTATCGATCGTTAAAGCACTTAATTGAGTGATCGGTTTTTTATCGATCAAAATATTTTGAACTTCTTTACGTAAACGCGATCCATGACAATCAGAACACTGACTGCCTGAGCGATAACGCGAAATAAACACACGTACGTGCATTTTGTATTTCAATTGTTCTAAATACTCAAACAAGCCCTTAACTCCAAAGAAATCTTTCGTTCCATTCCACAACATATCACGTTGTGCTTTTGGAAGATCTTTCCAAGGCGTTTGTAAATTAATTTTTTGTTTTTTACAAAATGCGAACAAAGCTTTCTTATCTTGTTCAGCACTGGGCATCGTAAAAGGATTAATAGCACCTTCGGAAATAGATAAGTTTACATTAGGAATAACTTTATTCTCATCAAGCTCGAGAACATTACCAAACCCTTTACAGGTTGGACAGGCACCAATCGGAGAATTAAAGGCAAATAATTTAGAAGTGATTTGAGGAGCTACTTTTCCACAAATCGCACAAGAAATTTCTTCACAAAGCTTAAGTTGATCACCATCTGTCGTAACCACTAAAGCGCGACGAGAATTTTGTCCTACGATATATTTAATACTGGTATCGTAAGCTTGAGTTAGAGAATCAGTTAAACGGCCTTTCTCACCTTCAGAAAACTGCATACGATCAATTACGATATAGAATGAATCTTTTGGTAAGCCTTTTTTAATTTGTGCAGGTTCCGAAATTTCAATCATCTCAACAGCATTTTTGGAATTTAAAGTCGCCGCACGCAAGTAACCATCCTGTAATAACAATGAGTGAAGTTTTTTACCTTCGATCACGCGGTTCTCTTTAGGAATTTCAACTAAGATGTATCCACGCTTATCCGCAAACTTTTCCAAAATAAGATCCGTGGCTTCTGTCGTCGATTGACGAGTCATCGGAATATGATGATCAGGACAATACGGCGTCGCGATTTTTTCATACAACAAACGAAGATAATCAATTAATTCTGTTGTTGTGCCCACTGTAGAACGACTCGATTTGATCGTATTTTTTTGTTCAATCGAAATCGCTGGAGGAATATTATTAATGCCTTCGATATCAGGCTTAGGAGCTTTATTTAAAAATTGGCGCGCATAGTTCGACATGCTTTCGATAAAGCGACGTTGTCCTTCGGCAAATAATGTTTCAAATGCCAAAGAACTTTTTCCGGAACCCGAAGGACCACAGACAACTGTGATCTCTCCAAGTGGG
This sequence comes from uncultured Bdellovibrio sp., assembly GCA_964645745.1. Classification (GTDB taxonomy): domain Bacteria; phylum Bdellovibrionota; class Bdellovibrionia; order Bdellovibrionales; family Bdellovibrionaceae; genus Pseudobdellovibrio. The sequence goes on along the minus strand of CAZXZW010000054.1, from coordinate 4,779 downwards.
ATATTCACTTCGACATTTTTTAAATTATTTTGTTTAATACCCCAAACATGAATCGATTTCATTTTCTACCTTTATTCACCCAGATCTTGTTTTAAATGATCTACGGTCTCTTCCGTTTTCGTCGATGCAGCAGTTGGCTCAGTTCCCTCAACGTAAGCTTGTTCAATCACACGAGCCGAAGCTGAATTCGCAAGTTTTCCACTTTGTGCATCAATTTTTACTGTGATCACATTTGGAGGAACTTGGAAAGACATCACTGGTAATTTCTCATGAACTGGTTTCATGTAATCTAGCCAAATTGGTAATGCCGCTTTACCACCAACTTCTCCGCGACCTAAAGATTTTTCTTTATCGAATCCTACCCACACACCAGTTGCAACATTCGGCGTGTATCCCATAAACCAAGCATCAACATAACCATTCGTTGTACCGGTTTTACCAGCTACCTCACGACCAAGGCTGGCAGCACGTCCACCTGTCCCCTGAGGATCTGTCACAGTACCCTTTAGCATGTTTGTGATAACATAAGCTACTTCTGGTTTAATCAGTTGATCTGCATTATTGAAATAAAAATGATTTTCATCAGCAGCATCGTTTTCTGAATCAGCCGAATTAGCATGGGTTTCTAAATATTTTTTTCTATTTTCATCGAACTCCGTATTTTTAGCTTCCATTTCTTTAGCGTACTTAACATCTAAAGATAATTTTTCTAATAAAACTTTTCCGTTTCGATCAGTCACACTTTTTACAATCATCGGACGTGTTCTTAAACCATTACGTCCAAATTGCGAAAACACTTTCGTCATTTCATAAAGCGTGATCGAACTTGATCCCAGAACCAAAGTAAAATCTGGATTCAATTTTGAGAAAACCCCTAAACGCTGAGCAAACTGAGTTGCATAAGGAACACCGATGTCTTCGACGATTTTAACTGAAGGAATATTTAACGATTTCACTAAAGCATTACGCATAGTGATTTCGCCATTGAATTCTTTTCCGTGATTCGATGGTTTCCAAGTTTTTTCGTCTCCTTGTCCTTCTTCATCGGCTCCAGCTCCGCCGCCTTCTTTGTAAACCAAAGGTGCATCGATAATACGAGTTGAAGGGTCATAACCTTTATCTAAAGCCGCCGCATAGACTAAAGCTTTAAATGAAGAACCCGTTTGGCGAGTCGCTTGAAGCGCACGGTTATATTCGTTCTTCGCAAAACTATATCCGCCAACCATGGCGATGATATCCTGAGTTTGTTGGTCAAAAGATAAAAGCGATCCTTCGACTACTGGCTCTTGATCTAATTCAACCGACACAAATTTAGATGTATCCACACCCGTAACAGCAGGTTTCGCGCCTTTTTTATTTTTGGCTGTATTCGGGACAGCCACATTTTCTGAAATCACTTTAACTAAAACCACATCACCTTTAGTTAAGGCTGCAGACGGTTTTTTGATTTGAGCTGTATCAGATTTCACATCTGGATTTAATTTACGAGCCCATGTCATTGTTTCAAAAGGAATGTATCCTGTTACTTCAGGTAACTTCACCGTCACGTAATTATCTTTATCACTGACTTCATCAACAATCGCTTGATAAGTTTTTCCAACTTCTAAATAGTTTGGAAGTTTCGTCGCTTTTCCCGTCGCAACAGCTTTACCTTTAAAGTTTTGCAAAGTAATTTCTTCAAAAATTCCATTTGGAAGAATCACGCGCTCAGGAGTTAATTCAGAAATGATTTCTTTTTTCTCTTTAGTTAAGAATTCTTCGATTTCACTGCTGTCCGTGATGTTTTTCATCACCCCACGGAAACCTTGACGCTTATCTAATTCTTTTAAGCCTTTAATCATCGCTTCGTTAGCCGCCATCTGACTATCAAGATCTACAGACGCTACAACTTTCACGCCTTGATTTAAAATGACATCTTCACCTAACTGTTCAACTAGCAACTGACGAATGGTCTCCATGTAAAACGGAGCTTTATCTTCATACTGCTCTTTTAAATAAACTTTAATCGGAGCCTCTTTGAAATCATTCGCCTCAGCTTCAGAAATAAATTTATTTTCACTCATACGATGTAACACGTAAGACTGACGTTCTTTTGCACGTAACGGATTTTTCACGGGAGAATATTCAGACGGAGCTTTAGGAAGACCGGCTAACATCGCTGCTTCAGCCACCGTTAATTTTTTCGCAGGTTTTCTAAAATAAGTTTGTGCCGCCATTTCAATTCCGTAAGCACTTTGTCCAAAGTAAATTTGATTTAAGTAAAGATACAAAATATCTTCTTTAGTTAAATCTTTTTCCATTTGAAGCGCTAAAAGAATATCGCGAATTTTACGGCCAAAAGTTTTCTCATTTGTTAATAATAAAGTTTTCGCAACCTGCTGAGTGATCGTCGATCCACCTTGCACGTTTCGTCCAGCACGCATATTTGCAATAGCCGCACGGAATAAAGCTTGAGGATTAATTCCTTTATGCTGGAAGAACTGATCATCTTCGGCTGCGATGAAAGCTTTAATCACATGATCAGGAATTTCTTTGTAAGGAATAAGTACACGACGTTCACGGAAGAACTCGCCTACTTTTTTCCCATTGCGATCATAAACTTGAGAAACCAATAAAGGTTTATAGTCTTCAATCTTCATGATTTCCGGTAGCGAACTTTGTATTTTTTTATAAACTAAATACGCTCCCGCACACGAGAGAACACACAACACTAAGATGCCAATTAAAATTTTCTTTAACATTCAGAAATTATATCAGAACCCACTCTGTGAGTGTAGTAAGCTTTGACTCTTTTACGAGAGGTCTAGATGAATGCGCACCGCATCGAAATAGCGCGCATTATTTCTTATTTTTGCTTTGATTGTGCATGAATCGCATTTGCAATAACTCAACAGCTAACGCAAATCCCATCGGCAAGTAAATATATGCTTTCGGAACGTGCCCGCCCATGCCTTCGATAGCTAAAGTTACACCGATCGTAATCAAGAACGACAAAGCTAAGATTTTCAAAGTGACATGACGTTGAACGAAAGACGCAATTGAACCTGAGAAAATAAGAACCAAAACGAAAGAAACGATAACCGATGAGTAGATAACCATAAGATTACTTGTTAGACCGACCGCCGTAATCACTGAATCGATCGAGAAAACGATATCAAGCATAAGAATTTGCGTGATCGCAGCCCCAAAAGTCATAACAACTTTCTTTTCAGCATGAACATCTTCACGCGCCTCAACCGTGTGATGAATTTCTTTAACAGCTTTATAAAGAAGGAAGGCTCCCCCTGCGATCAAGATTAAATCTTTGTAACTGAAATTACCTAAAACCGGCTCACTTAACTGAACTAAGTAACTGGCTCCCATTAAAAGAACCAAACGGGCTAGTAACGCTAATCCAAGTCCAAAAATGCGGGCTTTATTTCTGTTTTCTGGAGCTACGCGATCCGTAATGATGGAAATCAACAAGATGTTATCAATTCCAAGTACAAGTTCTAAACCAACTAATAATGCAAACGTCGCTAGTAAATTATAATCCATAGCCTACGCTATAGTTTCTCACGCTACCCGTCAATGATCGACTCTGAAGTCAAAACCCAATTACCATGAATAGATATATAAGGAGTCATCTTGAAATCTATTTTTCTTACACTGGTCGCTGTACTTTTTGTAGCGAACTCATCACAGGCCTTCGACACCAAAAGCGTTTCCACTTTTATCCTTAACGAACACCCAGGAGTAGGACATATCGCCGTCGTCGGAGATAGTTTAGCCGCTGGATTTAGAGCTACTGATAAAAAAGTAAAACCTGCCAGTTGTTTATCAAGAAATTTCGATCACGACAAAATGATCAATATCGCCATCCCAGGTTTAACCAGCGAACAAATTTTAAAAGCTGCAAACAAGATTGTGAAATACAATTCGAAATTAGTTTTCATCAGTTCAGGTGGAAATGATACTTTACACGATCATAAAAAACCAGGTTCTTACCCAGAACAACAAACGTTAGATGAAATGAATGTGATGTTTGATATGTTCCTGAAAACCGGTGCTGTCGTGGCTTACCTGGGATTAAACCCTCCGGCGCCTTACCCCATTCGTTTACCGAAAATCACTCAACTTGCCTTAAGCAAAGGGATTATCGTGATCGATGGTATGAACGGATTATGGGAAGAACCACTTTTCATGGCTGATGATCATCACCCGAATAACGCGGGTTATTTAATTATGTGTAATAGAATTGTTAACGGAATTCAGCCCTACTACCCGTAGTTAGAATTTCAATTCGTCCCAAACTTCTTTTTTAAAACCAACGACACCTGTGTTGTTGGTTAAAAGAAATGGTCTTTTGATTAATTTTCCGTTCGTAGATAACAACTTCAAAGCTTCAGCCTCAGTCATTCCAGCTTTCAACTTTTCAGAAATTCCTAGTTCACGATATTGAACACCAGACGTGTTGAACAATTTTTTAAATGTTCCGCCGCCATCTTTGATATAACCCAACATCTTTTTAAGCTCAGTCGCTGTTGGCGGTTGATCAACGATCGCAAGCTTTTGATAAGACACTTTTTTATCGTCTAAATATTTAAGAGCTTTTCTGCAGGTATCACAATTTTTGAATTCGTAGATTTTTGTCGACATATAAAAAGAAGGGAAAAACTTTGTGACTTCGAGCGATTAAGAAGTCACACCAAATAAATGGCGGAAAGCGAGGGATTCGAACCCTCGAGCCCCGCGAAGGGCTGCCAGTTTTCAAGACTGGTGTATTCAACCGCTCTACCA
>CAZXZW010000053.1:0-15942 GCA_964645745.1 uncultured Bdellovibrio sp. | reverse complement strand
AAGGTAACCTAAGTTCCAGTAAAGAAAACGAAGTACTTGAATATCATTATCAAAGGCTTCTTGTTTATAAGATCCAGAGCTACTGATAAATGAAAAGTAACCAGCTTCTTTAGTGAAGAAACGTGGATCATTTTTTAAATAAGAATCTTTTAAGTTTTTATTACCGATGAAAGTGATTTTTTTAACTTTTACTTTATCACTTTCCGTGATGTTGAATCTAATACGAACTGTTTCGTCTTTTTTGATATCTTCAACAGTCGGTTCAATCTTAACAAGATAGAAACCTTTATCTTCGTAGGCTTTTAAAAGCTTAACCACAGCCTCTTGAATTTTTGTATGATTGATCACTTCGTATTGTTTAAGACCAGATTGTGTTTGCAAGTCTTCGGCTTTAATTTCACTGTTACCATCGAAAGTGATTTCAGCTACCGTTGGTTTTTCAACGATTTTATAACTTAAGCTTGTGCCGTTGGCGCTACGATCTTTAGAAACTTCGATTTGTACGAAGTAACCCATTTTAAACAAAGCTTGAATGTCTTGTTCAACATTTTCATCCAAGTAAGGATCGCCAACGTGAGATATAAGTTTAGCTAAAACCGCGTCTTTTTCGATTTTCTTCAAACCTTGAATATCGATCGCAGAAACTAAAGTTCCCGATTCTTTTTTAGCGGTTTTTTTTGTTTGAGTTGATTTCGTTTTAGTTTTTTGAGGCGTGTTTTGAGCATACCCAATGCCGTTTAAGCATAAAAAAGCAAAAAAGAAACATAGGCCTAGCTGCAAATAAGTTTTGAATGGTTTTAACACCTAAAAAGGCTATCCAGACTTCGGTCCTAAGTCAAAAAAATATTCGCCCTTATCTTAGGTAAATGACTGATTTAACTGCTGAGATTCTAGTGAAATCATACCATCTTGCACGCGGTAAACCTTCGAGAACTGCTTCGCAAATTCAGGATCATGAGTTACAACCACCAGTGTTAATCCGAGCTGTTTTTGCAACTGAAAGAACAGCTGCTGAACCTTTTTAGAGTTCTCTGAATCAAGGTTTCCCGTGGGCTCATCAGCAAAGAGAATGCTTGGATTTTTGATCAAAGAGCGAGCAATAGAAACACGCTGCAATTCGCCACCGCTCAGTTGATTTGGATAATGTGTCATTCGGTCAGAAATTCCCAAATATTCGAACCAGTGTTGCGCTTTAGCCTCAGCTTCTGCCCGATCTTCACCCACTAGCAAACAAGGAAGAATCACATTTTCTAACGCCGTGAGCTCCATCACTAGGTGATGAAATTGAAATACGAAACCCATTTTTTCATTGCGAAAGGTTGAAAGCTCATCATCATTCATATCAAGCAAACTGATAGAATCAAAATTCACTTCTCCGCTAGTCGGACGATCTAATGTTCCCATGATTTGTAATAATGTGGATTTACCAGAACCTGATGCGCCCAATAAGCAGATCGCTTCTGCATCCTGAACTTCCAGATTAATCTCTTTTAAAACCTGAACTTCATTTAAACCTGATTTAAAAACTCGCGTAACATTTTTAATCTGTAACATTATATTCCTCAATCCTGCTTCATGCCTTCAATAATCAAAAGCTGACTTCCGCGCTTTGCGGGATAATAAGCTGCGATCACGCAGGCGGCCAAAGTTGAAATGTAAATAACAATAAAATCGATCGCGCTGATTTGAATGTCGATACGATCAATTTTGTAAACCGCTCCAGGTAATACACTGAAGCTGGCTTGCAACCACATAAACCCATAGCTCAGTAAAATACCAACAATAAACCCGCCGAATGTTCCCAACGTTCCCACCGCCACACCTTGCATGACAAAGATATTACGAATGGCTTTTGCGCCAAAACCTAAAGTTTTTAAAATGGCGATATCTTTATAACGTGAGCGAATAATGACGTACAATGTACTAGAGATATTGAAAGCGGCCATGATTACAATTAAGAAGACCACAAAGAAAATAACGATTTTCTCTAAACTAGCGGCTTCTAAAATATTTCGATTCAGATTGTACCAACTATTCACATAGTACTTAGGCTCTAAACTTGAAGACATGTGAGTCGCCACTTCGACCGCTTTATTCGAGTCTTCAATTTTAACGAAAGCCCCGTTATAACGATCACCGATCTGAGTTAAACGCTGAAGATCTTTTAAATGAGAAATGACCAAACGTTCGTTCCAATCATTTTTTCCCATATCCAAAATACCGGAAACTGTAAACTCTTCAGCACTTCGCTGAAGTGAAGTCGATTCAAACGGCGTCGACAAAGGCACAGCGATATAAATTTTATCACGAACATTGATATTCAATTTTTTAGCTAGGCCTATACCAATCACAATTTCGTTTTTTTCAACTGGCAAAGTCCCGCTGTTAAAACGCGGACCAAAATTCAAAACACCTGGGACCTCTTGCATGTCTAAACCTTGAACTAAGACACCACTCACTTTACCTTTAGACGCCACAACCGCTTCCGTGTGAGCATAGCGAAGAACTTTTTGAATTGAAGGGTCTGTCGCTTTAATTTCTTTTTGAAAAGCTGGCCACGAATCAATCAAACGACCACGTTTAACGACCTGAATATCAGCGCTCATGTCGATCACGGCCTTAGCCATAGTCGTTTCAAATCCGCGCATGACGGATTGACTGGCCACTAAAGCCGCCACACCTAGAATTAATCCCAACATCGCCAAGGGACCCGAACCACCGAATAAAGTTTTCTTGTTAAATAATAATTTAACTGAAAGCCAAAAATAGAATTTAACTTTACTGGTTTTATTTTGATTCATCTAAAGATCGTCCCCTGAATTATCGGCTTGTCCTAAAGATCCCGTAATCATGGCTTTTAAATACGACATAATAAAATCAGATAAATAACCATCCATCACATCGCCCACCTGGCTAGTCGTGAATCCGGTGCGATGATCTTTCACCATCTGATAAGGGTGCATCACGTAAGAGCGAATTTGAGAACCCCACTCGTTGGCTTTTTTAGATGAATTCATTTCATCTTTTTCTTTATTACGTTTTTCAACTTCTTTTTCATAAAGAGCTGCTTTTAACATTTTCATAGCGCGTTCTTTATTTTGCACTTGAGAACGTTGCGTTTGAGACGCCACAACAATGCCCGATGGTTTATGGCGAAGACGAACGGCTGAATCCGTTTTATTCACGTGCTGCCCACCTGCTCCGCTGGAGCGGTAAGTTTCCACTTCGATATCATCCGGCTTCACTTCAATTTGGATATCGTCATCCACCTCAGCCCAAACAAATACTGAAGCAAACGAAGTGTGCCTGCGGGCATTTGAATCGAACGGAGAAATACGAACCAGACGATGAACACCGGACTCGGCTTTTAAATGCCCGTAAGCATAATCACCAGAAATCAAAAGCGTACAAGATTTAATCCCTGCGCCTTCACCTTCGGTCATATCTAAAACTTCACAACGATATCCATTTTTATCAGCGTAGCGCGTGTACATACGCAGAAGCATCTCAGCCCAGTCACAGCTTTCTGTTCCACCGGCTCCGGAGTTAATTGAAATGTAGGTGTTGTTATTATCCAATTCCCCGCTGAGAACTCGTTTAAGTTCGAGAGCGTCGGCGATTTTACGAATGCCGCCAATTTCAGATTTCACTTCTTTAAAAGTATCTTCATCTTGAGCTTCTACAGCCATCTCTAAAAGAACTTTAACGTCTGACAACTTCACATCAAGATCTTTCCATTCCGAAATGGATTTCTCTAAATGAGTTTTTTCTTTATTTAATTTTTGCATTTCCGCAGGTTTAGTCCACAAATCTGGATTTTCCGCGGCGATAGCTAACTGATCTAAGCGCTTAGATTTTTTATCCAAGTCAAAGATACCCCCGAAGCTCCAATGAGAATTGGTCTAATTCGGCGATTTGCTTTTTGATTTCACTGACTTCTGCGACGATTGACATGGATTAAGTGTAAATTGATTTTAGATTCTGTCAATTGGCTAAATAAACGATCTTGAATCGCAAACATCTTCTTTTCTTCGGCTAAAGATTTTTCATGATCATAGCCCAACAAATGTAATATGCCGTGAATGAACATATACAAAACTTCAAAATCTAAAGAGTGACCGTTCTGTTTAGCCTGCTTTTTTAACACACTTGGACATAAGATTAACTCGCCTAAACTTTCAGGCGAACTCGGAGCGAAACTCAAGACATCTGTGGCGTAATTTTTACCGCGAAATTGAAAATTAATGGCCTTCATTTGAGGGGCCGAAATCAAAACGAAAGTGATCTCGCTTTTCTTCAACTTTTTAGAATTTTTGACAGTTTTATTCTTTGATAAGCGCTTAACTACTTCATCTAAAGTGGATTGAATGCTCTTAAGGTTCAGTTTGGTTGTAGATTGATTAATCACGAGCGCTTGCATGGGCTCAGTCTAGCTGATGTAGTGAGAAAATCGCAATAAAAAAGGCTCTATCTTTGGGATAGAGCCTTTTTGCGTTTTTTAATTTTAATTTAAAAACTATTTTTTCTTTTCAGCTACAACTGTCACATCAGCCATAACACGACGGTTAGCTTGACGGCCTTCCGCTGTTTTGTTGTCTGCGATAGGTTGGCTTGGTCCGTAACCTTTAGAAGAAAGACGTTTAGCATCTACTCCCGCTTTGATTAACGCGTTTTTAACAGAGTCAGCACGTTTTTGTGATAAAGCGTTATTAGACGCTAATTTACCAGTGCTGTCAGAGTGACCTGCGATTTCAACGTTTGTATTTGGGTATTTCGCCATGAAATCTGCTAATGTTTTGATTTCGCCATCGAATTTAGGATCTAAAACAGATTTACCGTTAGCAAATTCAACTTGTAATTTAATTGAAGCTTTTTCAGTTACTGCGCAACCGAAACCGTTTACTTCGATGCCCGCTTTAGTGCTAGGACATTTGTCTTCGTCATCGTTTACACCATCACCATCAGTGTCAACTTTAGCTACTGGAGCTGCTGCAACTGGAGCTTCTGACTTAGAAGTTTTGTCGTAATCACGAGCCGTGTGAACTGTTAAGTAGATCGATGGGATCAATACTGATGCCGCTTCGATATCAGGATTTGAGTGAGCTTTTTGGATGTAGATGTAGTTGAATAAAGCACCAACAGAAACGTACTTAAAGTCACCTTCAAGACCGATAGCCGCTTTACCTGAAAGTGAAGTTTCTTTAACATCAGCAGCGTCTTTAGATTCAGCAGTTCCTAAACCTAATTTTGCTAATGGGTGAAGTGCTGAATCAGCAAAGAATGTGTACACACCTGAAGCAGTTAACGCTTGGTGCTTAGTATCAGCGCCATCGAAATCAAAAGAATCGTAACTTAATTCAGCACCCCAGTTTTTACCAAAACCGTAACCTAACCAGTAAAGGTTCGCTTCGCCTGTTTTTGTAGCCTGTTTGAAATCATCTGGCGTTAAAGCGTGAGTTGTTCCTAAGCCTACACCAAGTTCAAAACCTTCATGTGCCATAGCTTGAGTTGATAGAGTTAAAGCAGCTGCTAAAACGACTACTGCGTTGATCATTTTGTTCATATCCCATTCTCCTTTGTGGATCGTTAATTATTATGACAAGGAGAAAGCAGCTTGACTCAGCTATTGTCCTTGTCAATCATATTCATATAATGACGACAAAAATAAAAAAAATATTTCTAAACGGTCTGATTACCTTGTTGCCGTTAGCAGTTACAATTTATATCCTTATCACCGGTATCGCACTGATCGAAAATATCCTAGGAAAATTCATCCGCGATATTTTACCTGAAGGTTTTTACTTTCCAGGTTATGGCTTCGTTGCGACACTTTTACTTGTCTTCATTTTCGGATTGTTAGTCAATAATCTTATTACGGCCACACTCATCAAAAAATTTCAAACTAAGCTGACCGAAATCCCGATCATCAAGGCTGTTTATTCCCCGCTGCGTGATCTGATCAACTTATTCTCGAAAAGTCAAAATGGACATTCACCACAGAAAGTAGTGCTAGTCAAATTCTCAGATAACATGAGCGCCTTAGGATTAATCACACGCGAAGACTTTGGCGATTTAGAAATAAAAAATGATCTTCCTAATGACTGTGTTGCAGTCCTTTTTCCTATGAGCTACGGCCTAGGTGGCTATACATTGCTTATAAATAAAAATAATATTCATCATGTCGATATGTCGGTCGAAAAAGCTATGAGTTTAGCAGTGACTGGGTGGATCAGAACAGAAACAGCGCATACGCATCATGCGGACGATAAAAAATAAAATGAAGGATAATGCTTCAATGAGAACACAATCAACTTTAGAAAAAGCACTTGATATCAACACAGATACCAAACCCTATGGAACCTTCGCTGAAATTGGTGCAGGCCAAGAAGTGGCACGTCAATTTTTCCAAGCTGGAAAAGCTTCACAAACTATCGCATTAACCATCTCAGCTTATGACATGACTTATAGCGATATCATTTATGGAAAAGAAAAATCAGGTCGCTATGTTTGTGATTCACGCTTAAAACATATGCTCGAAAAAGAGTACGAAAAATTATTGAAACGCTTAAGTGAAGTTCGCGGATCAAAAACAACTTTCTTTGCCTACGCCAACACGGTTGCGACAGCGGCTAAAAATAGCCACGGTTGGATGGGAGTTAAATTTCAACATAAGCCAGGCGCTGAATCCAGCGAAGTCCGTCTTCACGTTCGCCTTTTAGACAAACAACGTTTGCTACAACAAGAAAGTTTGAGCAAACTGGGAGTAAATTTAATTCACTGCTGTTTCTACAAATCAGATCAAATGGAATTTATTCAATCTTTGTTTGATCAATTAAAATTAGGCTCAATTTCTGTTGATGCAATTCACTTCGAAGGCCCGGCCTTCACTAAGTTCGATGCGCTTTGTTTGAACTTATCTTTAATTCAAATGGGCTGGAGCGATGCGATCTTTGTAAATAAAAATGGATCCGTCGAAAACACCGGAGATGCTTTCTGGGATAAAAATATTTTCATCCAGCGTGCTTCGTACCGTCCCGTGACTTCAACTCACTTAGACATCGCTACTCGTGGCGCTAAGCACTTCGAACAGGAATTCAAACTTAAATCCGCTGACGTCATGACGATTTTTGAATTCACTTTAGATAATCGCCTTAAAAATGAAAAGGTATCGATCGAAGATGCCATTCAAAAAGTAAAAATGATTTTAGCTTTAGGTTTACCGGTTTTAATTACACGCTTCCCGCTGTTCTACGAGATGAAAGAATTTATTCGTTTATCTTCAAACAAGCCTTTAGCGATCGTGATCGGTGCGACTCATTTAGATAAATTGTTTGATGAAAAATTTTACTCAGATCTTAACGGTGGCTTACTTGAAGGTATGGGGAAATTAATGGATAAGTCGACGCGACTTTATATCTACCCACATAAGACTAAAGAGATTTGTTTATTAACAAAAAGCTATTTCCCCAAACCAGCGGTAAAACATATTTACGCTCACTTCATTGAACATAAATATCTGCAAGATATCGCTGGTTGCGATGAAATCGAAGAGTTTATGCATTCAGAAGACATCATTAAAATGATTAAGACGAAGAAGACGGACTGGAAGAAATACGTCCCGGCAGCCATTCACTCTTTAGTTCAAAAAATGAATTAATTCACTAAACGGCAGCCGAATTTCTCTCCGGTAAATTCGGCTGTGTTTTCATCTCCGATAAAAAATTTCGTCATGATTTTTTTCGTTCCATTTTCATCGTCTGTCACATGAATTTGTGGCATCACAGGCATTGTTAACGCCACATCTGCATAACAAGCCTCATGCGAACGTCCCACAACAAAGCGACATGAACAGTATTCTTTAGCGGTGTAACTGCGGATCAACAAAGGTACTTTGAATAAATCTAAAGGCTGAATCGAGCCGAGAGATCCTTCCTTTGGAGGAGGAGTCGTCAGCTTGGGATCTTTGTTATCAGCAGCTACAATGTATGATCCAGCATTATTTGTTTTAATTAATTCTTTGATGGCAGCGAAGAAAGTTTTCTTTCTAAACTGCGTGCTTTTATCCATGGCCAAACGAACAATCACTAATTTTTGTGACGGACTGGCTACGATCAACTGACCTTGATGACCTAAAAATAAAATGGCATCCGTTGGAAGGTCTTCATATTCAGGCTCTAAGTTTCGACCTAAGATCGGCATATTTGTTGTCGCCTGCATACTGTAAGATCGAGCTGATGATGTTCCACCGACTGCTAATTTTTCGACCCCAGGAGCCACCGTGTGCAACAACTTCATGTAAAATGCCGGGATAAGTTGTTTTCCTTCCCACATTCCACCGTTCACAACGAGTTGTCCGATTTTTAAATAGTCAGTGGCCGTCATGTATGCGTAAGAAGATCCAACGAAAATATTGTTACGATCACGCTCGAAAGTAGCGTGTTCAATTCCAAGTGGTTTGAAAATTTTTGTCCAAGGATAGTTTTCGTAAACTTGATCATTATTGATGACCTTTTTTAAAATCTCCATCAATAAGTTCGCGTCACCACTGGAGTAGAAAAAATGCTCGCCGGGATTTGTGTCCGTGCGCATCGGTAATGTTTTTACATATTCGGTCATTCCCTGACGAGCACCGTCTAAGTACAACATTTTCACCACGTCGGAACTGACTGGAATTCCAAAGTAATCTTCACTGAAATTAATTCCTGACGACATTTGCAAGACATCGATAATACGCGCCGAACCTTTGAAGTCCGGAATGAATTTCGAAACTTTATCTTCTAAAGAAAATTTGTATTCTTCACTGGCTTGGCCAATCAGAAAACCCGTGATGGTTTTAGCCATAGACCAAGACAAGTGTGGTGTATCGTGTGGGTATTCGCGTGCAAAATACTGATAAATTAATTTTCCATCTTTTTCGATCAGAACCGCATCCGTGTTGACACCTTTGGGTTCAGTGATTGCTTCTTTCATTTGTGCCGTTGCCGTTAAACAAACTAATAAAATAAGACAGACTATTTTTTTCATCAAAAATTCCTACGCTAAATTTTCTAAGTAAGCGATTAAAGTTTGAACCGGTTGACCATTTCCACCCGAAGCGCTTAACGCTCCGTCAGCGCGATCCGTCCAGGCATAGATATCTAAGTGAGCCCATGGAATTCCGTGACAGAATTTTTCTAGGAATAAAGCCGCCGTAATCGCTCCGCCGAAACCTTCTCCTGAATTTCTGAAATCTGCAAAGTTCGATGATAATGTTGACCAGTATTTTTGAACGAGAGGCATTCTCCAGTTCGGCTCAAACGCCATATCACCGGCTTGGAATAATTGATCCGCTAATTCATCGTTATTTGAGAATAATCCAGCCACTTCAGCACCCAAGGCGACTTTAATCGCACCCGTTAACGTAGCTACATCGATAATAGCCGACGGAGTCTCTTTTGCTGTAGCTGCAACACTCATGGCATCCGCTAAAACTAAACGCCCTTCAGCATCAGTGTTATCGATTTCAACTAAGTAGCCCGCGTGAGATTTATACACATCACTTGGTCTCATTGAATTGGCATCGACTGAATTTTCCGCTAAAGCTAAATAGAAATCACATGGCTTTTCAAACTCAGTTTGATCTACCCAATAAGCTAAACCAAGAACAGCAGCCGCTCCGCCCATATCCTTTTTCATTAAGCGCATAGCACCCGATGGTTTAATATCTAAACCACCTGTATCGAAAGTGATTCCTTTACCTACAAAGGCAATAGGTTTTACATTTTTCTTTTTAGCACCTGTTGGACGATATTTTAAATGAATCAAACGAGCTTTGTGAGGAGCTCCTTGGCCTACAGCCACGAGAAGACCCAAACCTTCTTTTTTACAACGAGTTTCGTCCCAAACTTCGATTTGTGTTGATTTCGAGAAACCTAAATCTTTAATCACAGTTTTTTCGATACTTTCAGGGTGAATCACATTCGGAGGAAGATTTACCATATGACGAGCGATCTGAACGGCCGCCGCATTTTTTTGCGCCAACTCAACAAAGTCAGCGCCTTGTTTGATTTTCGCCGCATTTCCTAAAAACGAAAGTGTGATATCTAATTTATGAGAAGATTCATTTTTGAAAACTTGTAAGAAGTTATACATTGAAAGCTCAAAACCTGTGGCAAAACCCAATAAGTCGTCTTCGTCCATGCTGTGAATTTCGATGAAAACGTTTTTCAACTTCTGAGCTCGGAACTGAGTAGCTAGCTGGCCAGCACGATCACGTAAAGATCCATAGCCTGTTTCAAAAATAATCCAAGTCGGTCCGCGAACACCAATGAAGTGAATCATTTTTTGCTCGTTCTTCGCTAGACTCTCTTCTTGATAAGGTAAAGATTCATTTTCGATGATGTCTTTTAAAAGAGTTTTCGATTTTTTTAGATCTTGTGCACTGAATACGTACACATATCCATCAAACGTGCTTGCATAATTACTTGGTTTTGATTTGTTACCTTTGCTTAAAACTTGGAAATTGATAAACGGCGTTACAACTTTTTTGAAATTCATAAAATTAACCTTTTTCTGGATATTCCCTTAAAATGATTGGATACTATTACAGTAGTTTCATCTTAATTTAAACAGCATGGATATCAATGTCGAACTTAAAATTTTGCCAAATTAATGCGGAAAATCTATTTTTGTTGTTCGACAACCCGTTACCGCCGAATTACCTCAAATTAGAAAAAAAACAGTGGGAAAGCCTGACCACGTCAGTCTTCGAAAACAAACCTTTGCAAAAAACCATCCACTTAGCGGATTCAATTAAAGATATCGATGCGGACATCGTCATGCTCAACGAAGTAGGTGGCGTTGAATCACTTAAGAACTTTAACCAATACTTTTTAGATGGAAAATACTCACCTATTTTAGTCGAAGGTAACTCTGATCGCAGTATCGACGTCGGATTTCTAATCAAAAAGAATCTTCCTTTCTATTTTGATCTTTTCTCTCACAAGAATAAAGAAATCGATCTCACCTATGCCCAAACTGCAGATAAAAAGATCACTTATAAGTTCTCGCGCGATTGCGCTGAATTAAGACTGTTTAAATCAGATGTTAACAATCCTTTCCTGATTATTCTGCTGACTCATTTGAAATCACCGTTAGATCCAGAAAGAATCGATGCGGGAGGATTGCTTCGCCGCGCCTCTGAACTTCGAGCCTGTGTGGATATCTACAACGATTTGAAAAAAACTTATCCTCAAACTCCGGTCATGCTTTGCGGAGACTTCAATGGAGCAGCTGGCCGAATTAACACCGACGTCGAATTTGCTTATCTTTATGCTAATACAGACCTTGAAGATGTACTGGAGTTAGCTCAAGTTCCCGCTGAAGATCGACACACTTTTATTCAAGTTAAGTCCGGATTACGCTCAGAAGGTCGACAAATTGACTTCTGCTTCCTGTCAGAATCACTTAAAAGTAAGTTAAAGCCTCAATCGGCTTCAACTTATCTTTACAAAGATCCCTACGGATCTCCCTTGAAAAAACCCGATACTCTCGATCAAAAAGCACAACTTCCTTCGGACCACTACCCCATTATTTTTACACTTGAAAATCTAATTTTTTAAGTGAACAATACTTATATAGAGGGTGCTTAATGAGTTTAAAAAAATTACCATTACCACATTTCCAAATTGGCGCAAGCTCGGTTTACATTGAATCTGAATCAGATCCCCTTGCAAAAAAATTCATGTTTGCGTACAAAATCGAAATCAAAAACTTAGGTATGGAATTCGCTCAATTAGTTTCTCGTCATTGGATCATCACCGATGCTTTCGGACACACCGAAGAAATCAAAGGCCCAGGCGTTGTTGGTCTTCAACCGAAAATCACTCCGAATCAAACGTTCCAATATGAAAGCGCTTGTCCCTTAACAACGAGTACAGGAACAATGCGTGGTTTCTACAGCTTTCTTTCTCACACAGGCGAACCGTTCAATGTAGAAATCCCTGAATTCTACCTTGTATCTCCGCACTCAGTTCACTAACAAAAAGCTAGAACATCTTTAATAACTTGAATTTGTGTTAATTGATTTACTTCTTCGAAGTAAGGTACATGAATGAAAATTGATTTTAAATCTGGAAATTCAGTTAACGTCTTATAATAAATATTATTACAAACATACGTACCCGCTGAAAAACTCATTTTCACTGGGTAGTTTTTTTCATCCAGTACATCTTGCAGTTCATTAATCGGAAATTTCGTCATCAACGCCAAAGGCTCATTTTTTGGATTAATCTTTGATGGAGTGACATAGTTTCCGGCTTCGTCGGGATGTTTAGATTCATTCCAATTTAAAGCGACTTTTTCTAAAGAAATACGATCACGACCCGCAGCTTGACCGAGCATAATCACATACTCTGGTTTTTCTTCTTCAATGAGTTTTTTAAGTTCCACGAACGCTTGAGTAAAATCCACAGGTAAAACGTGTGTGATCACATTCGGGAAAGAAATATTCTGACAAATAATTTCGCTCGGATTTGTTAAGTCTCCCATGAATGGTTTGAATCCTGTTAAAACAATTTTTGCCATTAAGGATACCTCATGAAACGTTTCCAATTTTCACCATTCGACTGATAAACAAAACGATCATGCAAACGCGATGGACGCTGAAACCAAAATTCGATTTCAGTCGGGATAATATGGAAGCCTCCCCACTCTTGGGGACGCGGGATTTCTTGGTCTTTAAACTTTTCTTCGAAAAATTTAACTTTAGCTTCAAACTCGTCTCGTGATTTCATGACTTGGGATTGATCCGAAGCCCAGGCTCCGATTTGACTTAAGCGATCACGACTTTGAAAATAAAGATCTGATTCTTCTGATGTCAGTGGAATAGCTTTTCCTTGAATATTGATTTGATGATCCAAGTGAGGCCAATAGAAAACGGCGGCGACTTTATTGTTGTTTGCGATTTGCAAACCTTTTCGTCCGTCGTAGTGGGTAAAAAAAGAAAACCCTCTTCGCACGAGGCCTTTAAAAAGGACCATTCGGCTTGAGGGTTGTTCGTTTTCCACTGTCGTTAAGGCCATCGCATTGTAATTTGATAAACCTAACGACTGTGATTTTATTTCAGCTTCGTGAATCGATTTTAAAAAGTTCTCAAATGGATCTTTGTTAAAATCAAATTTCATTAAAACTATTTTTTACCTTTAGCTGGTTTTGCTGCTGCAGGAGCTGCACCCGGCTTAACGATATCTAATAATTCAACTTCGAATACTAAAGCAGAGTTTGCTGGGATGCCTGGACGACCAGAAGCACCGTAAGCTAATTCAGGTGGGATGAATAATTTGTATTTAGATCCAACTTTCATCATTTGTAATGCTTCAGTCCAACCTGGGATTACACCAGCAACTGGAAATTCAGCTGGTTGACCACGGTCAACAGATGAATCGAATTTAGTTCCGTCGATTAATGTTCCTGTGTAGTGACATTTTACAGTGTCTTCTTTTTTAGGAACTGCGCCAGTACCTTCAGTGATCACAGAGTATTGTAAACCAGAAGCTGTAACTTTAACGCCAGTTGCAGTTTTATTTTTTTCTAAGAATTCAGCTGACTTCTTTTTGTTGTTCTCGCCTTCTTCTTGTTGTTTTTTCATTGCAGATTCTTGCAATTTCATCATGGCTTTTTGGATTTCATCGTCTTTCATTTCTGATTTTCCACCCATAGCATCTTTTAAAGAAGCTGCTAAAGTTACAGAATCGATTTCGATGTTTTGTGCTTTCAAATTTTTTCCGATTTGTTGACCGATAGCGTATGAAGCTTGGCCTTTATCAGATTTTAAATCTGGTTTGTTACATCCCACTAGTACTACGGCTGCAGTAGCTACTAACATAATTTGCTTTGTCATTAGAACTCCCATTCTATTTGTTGTTAAAACTTTTATATTGTCTTCAGTTCTAAATCATGATCGAATTCTTAAAGATTTCAAACAGATAACATGGTGCAGATAAATGCTTTATTTTTTGGCGTTATTCAGTCTTTCTACGTCCGCGAACTTTGCGAAGCTCAATCAAATGCCCCCGGAAATTTTAGGCTTCTGGAGACTGGCGATCGCAACCCTTCTTCTTGTTGTTTACCAATTAGTAAAGAAAAACTTCCAGGCCTTAACTTTCAATCATAAGACTAAGTGGATTTTTATCTCAGGTTTCTTCTTCTTTCTCCACCTTTGGACTTATAAATACGCCGCGAAACACACTTTAGTGTCTAACACGATGGTCTTGTTTGCCACGAATCCGATTTGGGCTTCGATCGGTGGACTTCTTTACTTCAATGAAAAGATCTATCGCCGCGTCTATGTGGCTTACTTCATAGCGTTCTTAGGCATCCTTTATCTCGTCTGGTCGAATCTTCATTTTTCGCCGGAAAATACTCTAGGGAATTGTTCCGCTTTAATATCTGCCTTATTCTATTCAGCCTATATGTTGACGGGAAAAAAGGCGCGTCAGAATTTTAGCACACAAGTCTATTCTACCTATATGTTTATGACCTGCGCCTTCTTCTTCTTAGTGGCTTCTTTATTAACAGGTCATGAATTCGTCGAAGGTTACGGCGCCATTTCATGGTTCTCGGTGGCGGGGCTCGTCATTCTTCCCACATTCTTAGGTCATTTTATTCTGAATTATTTGGTGAATACGATTAACTTAGGCATCTTGAGCTGTGGAAAACTGATGGAGCCTGTAATGGCCAGCATCATGGCGTATTTTATATTCCATGAATCACTCACTTCTTCATTTTATGTTCCATTTGGGCTAACATCTATTTCTGTGATCATTTTATTTTGGCCACAGATTAAGAATTATTTAAAAAAGGTATCGCTTTCATGAGAATTTTAGTCGTTGAAGATCAGGCAAAGACTGCTTCGTTCCTTAAAAAAGGCTTATCAGAAGTCGGCTATTCAGT
Organism: uncultured Bdellovibrio sp.; assembly: GCA_964645745.1. Classification (GTDB taxonomy): domain Bacteria; phylum Bdellovibrionota; class Bdellovibrionia; order Bdellovibrionales; family Bdellovibrionaceae; genus Pseudobdellovibrio. The sequence continues at coordinate 1,011 of CAZXZW010000053.1, read as the reverse complement.
TGATGTGGCCGAATCAGGTGCCGCAGCTGAATCTTTCACCGCAAGCAGCGAATACGATCTTATTATATTAGATGTGATGTTGCCGGATCAAAGTGGCTTGGATACCGCTCGCCACTTACGTCGCGACGGATTCCGCGAGCCGATTTTAATGTTAACGGCCTTAGGCAACACAAAAGATAAAGTGAACGGTCTTGATGCCGGTGCCGATGACTATTTAACTAAGCCTTTTTCATTCGAGGAATTACTAGCTCGCGTGCGCGCGCTTCTTCGTCGTAATTCAAAAAGCAATGATATCACCTCAACTATTAAATACGCCGATTTAGAATTAGATCTGATTCATCGTGTAGTTAAACGCGGACAAACAGAAATCACTTTGACCACGAAGGAATTTTCTTTATTAGAATACTTTATGCGCAATCCTGAGCGCCCTTTAGGCCGTGTTTCTATTGCTGAACATGTTTGGGATGTTCATTTTGATTCTGAAAGTAACGTGATCGACGTTTACATTAATCTTCTTCGTAAAAAAATTGACTCGGGCTTTGATACGAAACTGATTCAGACTGTGATCGGTGTGGGCTATGTTCTTAAAGCGCCAAATAAGTAATCTGACACCGATTTTTTTCGGTATCCGCGCACGCTTAACCGCGATGTTCGTACTTATTTTTGGCGTAACGACCGTTATTTTTTCGATCTTCTTATATTACTTCCTGAATCAGTCTTTATTAAAAGATTTCGATGATTCTCTGTACAACTATTCGGTCGACGTGGCTCAGACCATCGAAATCGGACAAAATAACTCCTTAACTTTACCACCCTTGAAAGTCGATGAAGGCAAGATCTACCCGTTCCAATCCGGTAACACGCTCTTTATCATTCGTCATATCTCCGGAGAGATTTTATCTTACGGATCGAACTCAAAAGGCTTCAACCCTCGCTACAAAGATCAGTTCAAACAAATTCTGGCCGGAGCCGACTCCGCTTATCATACGACCACGAACATCAACACGGAAG
>CAZXZW010000052.1:0-15942 GCA_964645745.1 uncultured Bdellovibrio sp. | reverse complement strand
CAGGAAATTTATCTGCTATTGAAATTATTGTGGCTACAGCAATCGAAAAATTAAACGGAACTGATCAATTAGGTCGTTCTATGAACGTTAGCGAAGCAAAACCAATGGCTCCACGCGAAAATCGCGGCGGTGGCGGTGGTAACTTCAGAAACAACCGTTACTAATGTCTAAAGATGATTTGGTAACTATCACCGGCAAAATCTCTGATATGTCTGGTGGCGGTGTTTACCACATTCTTTTAGAAAACGGATTGAACATCAAAGCTCGTCTTTGTGGGAAAATGAAGAAATTCAATATTAAAGTAGTAGTTGGAGATTCAGTAGACGTGGGAATCTCACCATACGATCCAACTCACGGTTTAATTACTCACAGACACAAAGTAGTTAGAAACTAGATCCGAATTCAAATAGATCATTACAAAAGAGGCTCAAGGAAACTTGAGCCTCTTTTTTTAGTTCAAATACTTATTTAAGGCTTAGGTGAACGCTATTTAGCGACAAAACTCTTCTGGCCACTTTTTATTTTTAGAATATGAATTCACAAAGCATTTTTGAGCTTTAGATAAAATAAACTCTTTTTGCTCGCCTTGGCTCAGCTTTAACTCCCAAGGTGGTTCAGCTTCGATCTCGGCAAAATTTCCATGTTTCATTTTACGAACTTGATCTAAGGAATAAAGCGCTACCTCATTAACCTCAAGATTGTTCAACATCCATTTCCATTTTTTATTTTCAATCGAATCTTTTTTAGAACCGATTAAAATGATTTTACGATCTGGATGAATTCCACGACGAGACAAACGCTCAATCATACTTTTAAGATTAGAATCAAAATAACGTTTTTGATTCTTAGGCTGAGCTAAAGGATTTTGTAAAACCACAAAGTCTTCGACTAATAAGTTCGTCGAACCTTTAATATTGAAGCTGTTAAAGTCTAAGGCCGAGCGTGTATCAACTAAGACTGTACGCGCCGCAAAGACATCCACTGATTCCTCAATGGCCGTTGTCGGCGCCTGTTGGCAACCGACAATTAAGCTCGCTAATACAAGGCTGACGATGAATTTTATCATTACTTGTTATTCGTAATCTTCATCGTTGGGAAGAAAATGATATCACGGATACTTGGACGATCCGTTAACAACATGACTAAACGTTCAATACCGATACCGACACCACCCGTTGGCGGCATACCCGTTTCAATCGCATGAAGGAAATCTTCATCCATAGGATGAGCTTCGTCATCATGACCGCGATTAGCTTCTTGCGCTTTCAAACGCGCGCGTTGTTCTTCTGGATCGTTTAACTCTGAATACGAGTTACCTAATTCCATGTTTGCTACGAACGGCTCAAAGCGCTCAACTAATTGATCGTTATCACGGTGAATCTTCGTTAAAGGAGAAATTTCCACCGGATGATCCATGATCATCGTTGGCTGCCAAATGTGAGGTTCAGCGGCAATTTCAAACACCTTCATTTGTTTTTCACCTTTAGATAACTTATCTAATTGAAGTGGTTTATCTGAGTTCTTTTTCAAGTACTCATCAAGTTGTCCTACGTTTTGAGGATCCACTTTCGCGTACTCAGTGATTCCGTCTAATACTTTTAAACGTCTCCAAGGAGGCGTGAAATCGATTTCTTTACCTTGGTACATGACTTTCATTGAGCCGGTGATTTCTTTACACACAGTTGAAACTAAGTCTTCGAATTGAGTCATTTGGTAATTGTAATCTGTATACGCTTCGTAAAATTCAAGCATTGTGAATTCTGGATTGTGCGTACGATCGATACCTTCGTTACGGAAGTTTTTTCCCACTTCGTAAACTTTCTCGAACCCACCTACGATCAAACGTTTCAAATAAAGCTCTGGAGAGATTTTCATGAAAAGTTTCATATCTAAAGCTTTGTGGTGAGTCGTGAATGGAGTCGCCGAAGCACCGCCGTATAAAGGTTGAAGCGTTGGCGTTTCAACTTCCATGAAGCCACGGTTATCTAAGAATTTTTTAACTGATTTAATAATTTTCGAACGCGCCACAAAAACTTTACGAGAATCCACGTCCGAAATTAAATCTAAATGACGATGACGGTATTTGATTTCGATGTCCTGGATACCGTGGAATTTCTCTGGAAGCGGTTCCAACGTTTTCGTTAAGATCTGGAATTTTTTAACGTAAAGAGAAAGTTCACCTTTTTGAGATTTAAAGATGTAACCGTGTAATCCAACGATATCACCTAAATCAATTAAATCAAAAGAAGCGCGATCTTGTTCAGATAACTCTTCCACTTTGATGTAACATTGCAATGATCCTGTTTCATCTTGAACGTTAAAGAAACTAGCTTTACCCATCATACGCAAAGTCATTAAACGACCCGCTACACGGAAATCTGTTTCTAATTTCTTTTCACCAGCTACAAGGCCTGCGTAATCCGCGATTAATTTTTCTACGTGAACATTCTTATCGAATGAATACGGGAAAGGATTAATACCCTTCTCTTTTAAAGCGTGAAGTTTTTTTCTTTTTTCGGCTTTAATCGGATTGTCGTGGATTGCATCGCTCATTGTAGTCTCGTTTCTGTATTGTCGATTATTTTAAAGGTTTTCCAGCAAAAGTTTCCATCACGTTATGTAATAACTCGATTGATTCTTTCTTTGGACGTTGGAACGCATTACGTCCCATGATTGAACCGAAAGCTCCGCCTTGGGCCAATTGTTTTACTTCTTCCATTAAGTCTGGAGTTGTTTTCGCTTCTCCACCGCTGAAGATCACAACGCGCTTACCGTTAAAGCAGCTGTGCACAACGTGCTTAATACGATCTGCTAATGTTCCAATTTTAATACCTTGAGCTTCATAAACTTTTTTCGCTTCAGCTTGTTCAATGTGAGCTGTTGGTGGTTTTACTTTAACGATGTTCGCGCCAAGTTGTGAAGCGATGTGAGCCGCGTAAGCGATCACGTCGATTCCTGTTTCGCCTTCTTTAGAGATTTGTTCGCCACGAGCGTAAGACCAAATCACCACTGCTAAACCAGCTTTTTTCGCTTCACGAGAAGCGGCCGCGATTTCTTCATACATTTCTTTTCTGTGTGAAGATCCTGGGTAGATCGTGAAACCGATTCCCGCGCAACCTAAACGTAAAGCATCATCAACTGAAGATGTTAAAGCCGAGATCGGTGATTTCGAATTATAAAGTACATCTGAATTATTAATTTTTAAAATCAAAGGGATTTCGCCTGCGTAATCACGCGCACAAGCTTCTAATGCACCCAATGGAGCGGCGTAAGCATTACAACCTGATTCAATCGCTAATTCCATGTGGTAAGAAGGATCGAAACCATCTGGATTTTTTCCAAATGTTCTTGCTGGTCCATGTTCAAAGCCTTGATCAACCGGTAATATAACTAATTTACCTGTTCCAGCTAATTTACCATGGTTCAACATACGAGCCATATTCGTTAGAACTCCAATGTTTTCAGCTCCATACCAACTTAAAATTTCACGCACTCTTGGTGTCATAGATTCTCCCTATAATGAATGGCTCAGCCTACATAATAAATTGAAATATGTCCATACTGTGGTAGTTTATGACGTATGAATGTAACTTTCGAAACCACTCCAAATCCAGCGACCATGAAGTTTAATTTTGCAGACAAGATCTCAGACGCTTCGGCTGACTTTCCCAACGTGGAAGCCACTGAAAAATCCCCTTTAGCTGCTAAAATTTTCGGCTTTCCATGGGTTTCAGCTGTGTTTATTGGCGAAAATTTCGTTACCATCACAAAACAAGACTGGGTGGACTGGAAAGTTCTAGCTGCTCCGCTATCTGGTTTATTGGCTGAACATGTCACAAGTGGTCAACCGGTGATGATTCACTTAGAAAAATCAAACGATGAATCTGAAAATGATTCGGAAATCGTTAAAAAAATGAAACGCGTTTTACAAAACGAAATCAAACCGGTCGTAGCTTTAGACGGTGGAGATATCGCTTTTGTTAAATATGAAAACACAAAACTTTACATCAAAATGTTAGGTTCTTGCGTAGGTTGCCCGTCTTCCGAAGCGACACTTAAACAAGGCATCGAAGTTCGCATTAAAGAAGTGTTCCCAGAAGTGACCGAAGTCATTTCAGTATAGGCAGAACACTCACCTCAGTATAACGATTTTTCAGCAAAAAAAATCCGGTAAGTTTGCTTACCGGATTTTTTCTATGACTTACGCTACCCAAAAAGTAACGGCCTACTTTTAGAAATATAAATTAAACGCAGTTCCTAATTGGAAACCTGTTGTTGTGTTTGCAACTGAACCTGAGTCTTTAGCATTAACGTATGACAACATTCCATCAATACCTACTAAGTTATTAAATGGGAAAAATGTTGCTCCTCCAGCTAGTTTCCAACCGAAAACTTTTTCATCTGTCGTCACAGCGCCACTTTTTGTTTCATTGTTTGTTGAAGTTAAAGTGAATTTTCCAAATGGAATAATGCTGTTCATGTTTACGTTTGGAACAAAATTGTATTTAAAGTATCCACCTAGGGTCGTTCCTTTAGTACTGTTTCCATTAACTGAAACATTTGAGTATCCTAAAATAGGACCAAATTCCATATCACCGGCATTATAACCAAAAATCAAATTCAAAGCTTGTGAATCTTTCGTGTAAGACGAACCTGCATCGGGCTTAACATCATTTGAAATTAAGATCGTTGCGATGGATTGAGCATCCAAAACCCAGTTGCGCTCTGCTTTAGCAGATACTGTTAACATTAGAGCTACGACGGCTAATAACATGTTTTTCATTTTTTGTCCTTTCGTGACATTTTGTTTTATATTTATAACTGACACTCTATTTCTAGAAGCCATCAAGAAAGGCGTCAACACTATAGATTTTAAAGAGATTATTATAAGTATGCGCTTTGCGAACGAAAAAAAGGGCCTGTGTTTCTACAGGCCCTTTTTGGGCTCTAAATCAAATTTAAAATTACATTCCCATCACGTAGTAGAACATCAATGGAGCAACGATTGAAGCGTCACTTTCAACGATGAATTTAGGTGTATCAATACCTAGTTTACCCCAAGTGATTTTTTCATTTGGAACAGCTCCCGAGTATGAACCGTATGAAGTTGTTGAATCAGAGATTTGACAGAAGTAGCTCCATAAAGGAACGTCATCGTGACCTAAATCTTGAGATAACATCGGAACTACGCAAATTGGGAAATCTCCAGCGATACCGCCACCGATTTGGAAGAATCCAACTTTTTTCTTAGTAGCTGTTTTCATGTACCAGTCTGCCCAGTAAGTCATGTATTCGATGCCTGATTTCATTGTGCCTGGATTTTTAATATCACCTTTGATCAAGTGACCAGCGAAGATATTACCAGTTGTTGAATCTTCCCACCCTGGAACAACCATCGGAAGATTTTTTTCAGCTGCTGCTAATAACCAAGAGTTCTTTGGATCGATTTGGTAGAATTCTTTTAATTCGCCACTTAGTAAAATTTTGTACATGTACTCATGCGGGAAGTAACGCTCACCTTTTTTATCAGCGTCTTGCCATACTTTAAGAATGGCTTTTTCGATACGACGAATAGCTTCTTCTTCAGGGATACAAGTGTCTGTTACACGGTTTAAATGTTTATCTAAAAGCTTTTGCTCATCTTCCGGAGTTAAGTCACGGTAGTTCGGGATACGAACGTAGTGATCATGAGCTACTAAATTATAAACGTCTTCTTCTAAGTTCGCACCTGTACAAGAGATCGCGTGAACTTTACCTTGGCGAATCATTTCCGCTAAAGATAAACCTAATTCAGCCGAACTCATCGCTCCCGCTAAAGTCACTAACATTTGTCCACCAGCATCGATATGTTTTTTGTAACCGATAGCACCATCTTTTAAAGCGGCAGCATTAAAGTGGCGGTAGTGATGGTCGATAAAATTCGTAATTGTCATTGCTTAAGTCTCCTGTTTTTTCGCTTGTGTATTAGTTTGTAATTTTAATTTTTTCTCTTTTTTCCAGTGAACCAAAGTTACTGAAATGGCAATGATACCTGCGATAAAAATCGCGGACGCCATACCAAAAAATATAATCAGACTCATAGTGTGGCTTGTGTTTCTACCGTTAACGGCATCTTTTGTTTTTTAGTTGGCCCTGCTGATAACTTAGCTTCGATCCCTGTGATCTGACGAACTACCCATGAAGCCATGGCTAAACCGAACGCGCCTGTAACGAAACTTGAAGTCCCGTAGATCACGTTACGGTGAAGACATCCATGAGGATTATCCTGCATTTGCGGGCAAACGCATTTAAAGCCTTGGCCTAAATCATAATGAAGTTCAACCGGTTCCATCGGAATTTCGTCCGAGAACACGCACGGGATATCAAAGAATTTTGTACGAGGGAAATTGTAATCTTGGCGTAAAATTTTTCTTACAGTGTGAGATAACGGATCTATTTCAGTTTTAGCTAAATCCGTAATTTTAATACGAGTTGGATCCATCTTCGCCGACGCTCCACCACTTGTGATCACTTTGATTCCTAAATCACGGCACATACTTAACAAATAAGTTTTCGCCGTTAAGTTATCAATCGCATCTAAAATGTAATCTGGTTTTAAAGCTAAAATTTGCTCTGACGTTTCTTTGTTGTAGAACATCGGAAGAGCTTCGATTTTTGCTTGTGGATTAATTTTACGAAGACGTTCCGCCATCACTTCAGCTTTTTTCTTACCAACAAGACCTTGTAAAGCATGAAGCTGACGATTGGCATTTGTAATACAAATTTCATCGTGATCGATGATTGTTAATTTTCCTACGCCTGAACGCGCTAAACTTTCGGCAGCCCAAGAACCAACCCCACCCAACCCGATCACCATCACGTGTGAGTTAAAAAGTTTTTTCATGTTGTCGTCGCCAACTAATCTTCCCATGCGGTCGAAACGGCGATGTAAAGTGTAATTGTCTTCAACAATTGCGTGCTGATGCGTAGTTAAATTTTCCATGGCGGGAACATAGCAAAAGACTTACAGAGAGAAAAGCTTTTTAAAATTCCCCGTCGATATTTCAAGGATCTCTTCAGCTGTCTTACCACGTAGATTTCCGATCTTATCTGCAATCTGCCATAGACTTGAGCTATCATTCAACCCCACCCAGTTTTGAGGGGCTTGATCGGGACTGTCGGATTCAACCAAAAGGAACTCCATCGGTATGCGAGAAGCAGCCTGGTGAAGCTTGTGATGCTTATCAAAAGTAACCGCGCCACCGATGCTGATCATAAAGCCTAAATCGATGTATTTCATAGCAGTTTCATAACTGCCATTAAAAGCATGAACCATCCCTTTTCGTTCAGGGACTCCCCACATTTCGAAGATTTGTAAAGCTTTCTCATGAGCCTGCACAATGTGCAGAATCATCGGCTTATCGTAGACCTTGGCGATTTCAATTTGGTTTTCAAAATACTCAATCTGATGGGCCATCGCTTCTTCCTGTGACGAGCCACCTGATTCCAATATTTTATCGCGAAAATCTAAGCCGGTTTCTCCGAGCCCTAAAGATTTATCGATGAGCTTCACCAAATCATCTAAAGCCACTTCACAATCTAAACCTGAATTTTTTGAGACGTAATAAGGATGAAGACCAAAACAAAGATGAAAACTTTCAGGATACTGCCATTTCAGTTCAAGCTGTCTTTGCCAATCCGCAGGATCAACTCCACCGAGCATAAATTCGGCGATATCAAGACCGCGCGCCTTCTTCAAAAGACTTTCAACAATCTCTGGAGTGTATCGCGGGTCAGACCAATGGCTGTGTGAATCTATGAACATGTCTCAAAAGTACCAAGCCCTTGGCCCAATATCAAGTCTTACCCTTTGATGGCCGATATAAGCTTGTAACAGTTTATGTTTAATCAGTGAGGATATGCGTATGAAACACAATTCTTTTTCGATGGGCTTTGAAATTAAAACAACTCCAGGTGCGGTTAATACGCCGACTCATTTTATTCCATGGAGCACAGAAGCGGCTTCGAGCGAATACACACCCACATCGACTTTAAAATATATGAATGACGCTTTGATTGGAATGAACTTTCACGCTTTAAATAAATTCAAACACGTCTCTAAAGCTGATCAACAATTTGTATCAAACTATTTAAAAAACATTGATCCTTATTTTGAAATCTATGCCAATTCTTCAGCTCGTTTAGCTGAAATCAACAAGAAGTCGTCAATTCACAAAACTTTTACCAACAAAGAATTTGTCGCTCATTTTGAGAATGAATTCTCACAAATCTTAGATAAATGCTTTGCTGGTGAAGGCGTTCACTTTAAATTTATCGACGAAGCATTAAACTGCATCACAGATTTCGAGAAAAAATTAGGAAGCGCGTTGCTTTACAACTTCTCTGTGCAATTTTCTGAAGTTTTCACTCAGAAATTAATCAGTTTTTATTCATTCTTATTCCATGTTCGCACAGTTGTAGCTATGAGCCACAACAACCAAGTCGAAGATTCTGCTTTTGAAAGCATTAAGTGCGATTCAATCAACGATTATTTAGCTAAAACAGATTTCACAGTGAATGATGCTTTACTTTACTGGCAATTTAAAAAATTGGCGACGCCGTTCATGGGGTCTCCTGATGTGCGCGTTGAAAAATTATTAGTCAATCCTTTAGAGCAATCTTTCCAAAAGTATAATCACAACGCTTGTGCTTTGATTAACAATTTACCGGAAAGCTTTTTAACCTTCCATAGCGCAGTTCAATTAGAAGAATCATTACACTTAGTGCAAATGGATTGGTTATTGGGTTCAAGCTGCGGTTTATTATTCCGCTTACGTGAAGAGTGCTACGGCGTTCAACATGGTTATGATAAAATTTTCTGGCCTGAAGCTTCAAGCACTAAAGGAAAACGCAATGTGAACCTTAAGTTCTGTTTTGAGTTATTAGAAAGTGATTTCATTTCAACAAAAAAAGCGGGTTAAATCCCCGCTTTCTATGCGATTAAGAATTGTGGATCTCTTTTTTAGAGGTCCATTTTTTATAGACGTAGAAAATAGCTCCCACCGCTAAAACACCAAATACTACATATTTAAACTTGGTAAAGGCCCCATAGATTTGTTCTCCGTAGTGAGCAAATAATAGAATCTGTGTCGGAACAGAAATTAAAGCCGCAATTCCATCTACTAATAAGAATTTCCAAACTGGGAACTTCACCATTCCACAAGCTAAGTGACCTGGGAAACGTACTCCCGGAGTAAAACGGAAAATACCGCAAGCTAAAGCTCCGTATTTATGAGTCCAACTTTCAATTTTTAATCGACTGTCTTCAGAAATAACTCGCTTAACTGGTCCCCATTCAAAAACTTTCGGTCCAAAATAACGTCCTATACTATAGATCACGAAATCGGACAGGAAGACGGCCAAGAAAGCGACAATCGCTGCCGTTGTAGGATTAATCGGATTCAGTGGACCACCATTTGGATCTGGAGGATAAAGTTCTGGATGCTGACCAATGTAGGCCAAGATACCAACACTGACCAAAGTGACTTCTTCAGGAAATGGTAATCCCACAGCTGACAATAACATCATCATCACTAAGAAAAAATAAATCCATTCAGGTTGATGGGCGTAGACAGACAAACAATTAAACGTTGTTGTCGTACTACTGAATAAGCATTGAACTGTTTCACCAATCATGTTGTCTATTGTTCATTTTTTTTTAAGAGATGTTAAGTGCTTGAGTGAATACGGAACACTGTGCTAACAAAAAGATATGACAACAATTGTCTCTTCACAGGGTTTTGAATACGGCGTTAAACATTTTCACAGTCCAGATGATGGAATCGCCATTGACATTATTCAAAATGCTTTAAATTTAGACCGATCTCAACTGGTTGATTTATTCCAACTGGGATCGATCTACATAAATAATCAACGCTGCTTAGATCCAAATCAAACTGTTCATTACGGTCATCAAATGCGTGTGCATACAAAACCGCGCCGATATTATGTTAACTACGATTGGAAATCTCGCATCGTTTTCGAACATGAAGACTTTGTGATCCTAAATAAGCCTTCCGGCATTCCGAGCCACCCTTCGGTCGACAACATCACTGAAAACAGTCTGACTCAATTAGAACAAGCCATGAATGCTAAGCTGCATATTTCCCATCGCCTAGACACGACAACCGAAGGAATTATCGTTTACGGAAAGAAAACAGATTTCGTGAAAGCCTTCAATATTCAGCTGCAATCTAAAAATATTGAAAAGAAATATGTGGCCCTGATTCAAACTCAAAACGAAACTCTTCCCCACCGTTTGATTCACTATATGGAGTCCTCACCGCGCGCCCCGAAAAAAGTAACGCAAATTTTCACTGAAGGCTGGGATGAATGCGAACTGTTGATTGAAGAGCAAAAGAAATACGACGTGGATGGACTTAATGATATTCAATTAATTCGCATTAATCTTCTGACTGGAAGAACCCATCAAATTCGTGCTCAATTGTCCGAAATTGGATGTCCCCTTTTAGGCGATAAAATGTACGGATCTGCCATCACTTGGGGAGCTAATAAAAGCACTGAAAATCAAGTGGCGCTGAAGTCTTGTTCGATCGACTTCACCTACTTAAATCAACGTCATCACTTCGAACTCCCACAGGAATTCGACCAGCAATAAAAAAAGAGACTCTTTCGAGTCTCTTTTTTTATTTTAAATCATAAATTTGAAATTGGCAGATTAAAATAATACAGCGTCAGCTAAGATCGTGTAGCTGGTTTCTACAGATTTATCTGTATTGATCAAATCTTTTTTCGTACGCACTCCTAATGTGAATCCCCAAGCGCGTGATGGATTTACTTCGATACCACCACCGTAATACCATTCTGATTTACGGTACTGATTTCTTTCGCGGTCTGTATTTACATCTGAAGTATTTGACCATGTCTCTTCAAAACCGATAGCTGGTTTTAAAGCAAAGTATTTATTGATATCGTAGCTGTATTCAACCCCGTGCTCAGAATCGGCCATTGTTGTTGTGTACAACAATGATGGTTTATTTCCAACCGGCTGACTGGCATAAACAGTATTTCTTTGGAAGTAATAGTTCGGCACTAAGTACACACGGAAATTATTGTAACGACCCACGTAGTATTTAATCTCCCATTCAAAACGGAACTTAGCGATTAAACCTTGGTCTTTTGAAGCGTCACTTGTTGGTAAGAATAAACGTGGTTTGAATTTTAAAGCCACATCGTCAGGTAACCAGTCTTCACCGATATTTCTGATTGAACCGGCAAACGAGAAGTCACGAATCGTAGCTTTATCCATTTGAGGGTCCCCGTTACGACCGTTACCCGAAGTTGAATACCCAAAGGCCGGACGAGCTGAAAGACGCACATCGCGGTTTACGTGGTAATTGAATGAAATGTAAGAATCGAAAATCGCAAACGAAGGGTTTTCGTTATAGAATTGTTGATCGCTATATCCACCTAAGAAAAAAGCGGTCACACTGAAAGGAACAACCTCTTTGGTATTCGCTTTAACCTGAGTCGACGACGTCGTTTCCATCGGAACTGAAGTTTCACGATCTAGCGACATCACCGAATCGACCTTGTCTTGTGCAAAAGAGGACGCACCCATAAGTTGAAAAACAAGCAATCCAAAAATAGATATCTTTCTCATCACAAAAGTCCCCTTTTACCTAAATAAAAACGTCACAAATATATATCACATTGCAGTATTAAAACTAAAGCTAGATATTCCAAAAATAACAAATTACGCTTTTTTTATGAAAAATATACACTCAAAAAACATCTCTGAAATGACACCTAAAAACTCTAGTAAATTCTTCTATGCAATTTCCGTAGCAGGTATTTTGACACTGACGACTTTGATCGGTGGCTGTAAAACAACAGCCAGCGCTGAAAACTCTTCAGGTCACATAACTTCACCGGCAGCCGTTACACACGGGCCTGATGAAATCTCTGTTATGAGCTTTAACGTCGAAAACATGTTCGATAACATCCACAATGAAGGTATTGACGATTATACGTACCTTCCTCATTCACAAAAAAACACGCAAGCCGTGATTAATTCATGTAATAAAGTAGATAACCCTTTCTACCGTCAGGAATGTTTTAATAAAGACTGGAATGACGATGTTATCGATTTTAAACTTTCTCAAGTCGCCCAAGTTATCTCTTACGTTGACGGAGGCAAAGGCCCCGATAACTTAATCCTCGTTGAAGTAGAAAATGAAAATATCCTGAATCAATTAGTTAAAAAACACTTGGCAGATAAGGGCTATAAAACAATTAGCATCTTAAGAGGTCCGGATACTCGTGGAATCAATACGGCATTTATCTCTAAATTCCCACAAGTGGGAAAATCAGTCCTTCATATCGTTCCCTATCAAGATCCAGATCCGGCTCAATTAAAATACGCTCAAAAATCGCGTGGCATTTTGGAAACGGTTGTTAAAATTAACGGTAAAGATGTTTCCTTCCTTGCAGCCCATTTCCCTTCTCAATCAAATCCAACTGAATGGCGCAGACAAGCTATGACCTATATGAAGGATTTAATGTTAGAAATTCAGAAAAAAGGCCAAGCCGTTATTGCTGGCGGAGACTTAAATACGACAACTGAGGAAGAAGAAGACTTTGGTTACTTCAGCAAAATCTTAGCTCAAGGTGGATCTGTTTCTCACTTAGTAGGATGTAAACACTGCAAAGGAACTCACAGCTACAAAGGCGGATGGTCATTCTTAGATGTGATCGCTTACAGTCCGAATTTACCAACAGCTGCGGGATTAACTTTAATTCCAGAATCAATCGAAGTGGTTCGCACTCCAGTTAACACAAAACGCAATGGCACTCCTCTTCGTTTTGACGAAGGAAAAAGAGAAGGCGTTTCAGATCACTTCCCGCTTTACTCAAGATTAAAAATCACAACTCCAACTGCCGAAGAAAAAGCTCCAGCCAATCCAGCTAAAAAGAAAAAATAATTCCTAAGATGATTTAAAAATAAAAAAGGCTCTGTTTTCACAGAGCCTTTTTTATTTTCAATTTCAAATTAAGCTTACAGCAAACGAGTGAAATCAACCACCGGGCGAGTCGCGCAGTCTTTAGCTTGCGATACTACATTTCCGATCGTCATTGTTGAATCAACGATGTTCACCACAGTATTGTTGTATTTTACCGGAGTCATTTTAGTAGCTCCTTTTTCAACAATTTTTATACCTAAAGTTACAGATCCTGTCGCATTTAAACACGTTCCCGCTGTAACTAAAATAGGTTGTTCTGCAGTGATTAAATCATATTTTAAAATCGCTTTTTTATTTCCAAGACGATCAACCATCAAAGCTGTTAATTTCATTGGAATTTGATTATCTAAAGCCGCAACTGATCCATCCCATTCAAAAGTTGATTCGATAGATGATACGACTGAGTTTTGCTTGTCTGCAGCTGAATTTGTTTCTTCTGCGCGAGCTACTTTAAGTGAATAAACTCCTGGAGTTTGTGTTAACTTAATAGAGATAAATTCTGATTTAGCTTTTGAACCGTAATTGATATTGATGTCTTTACCCTTACTGTCTTTTTTGCCTGTTTTGATATAGCCCGTTGATTGGATAAATTCAGTGGCTTTATTTTTTAAGATTAATAACGTCAAGTTACCGTTCGCATCTTTTACTAAAGCTTGAACATCATATTTTAAAGCATATTCGCTCTTGTAATTTGGGGTCTCGATGATTTTCAAACTGTTAATCGTCGATAAAGTTTGCTCTTGCGTATTAGCATCTGTGTTTAAAACTAAACCTTGTTCAGCCGCATACTGAGGATTCAAAATAGCTTTTAATAAATAGATAGGTTCGATTTGTCTTTCCATCGCCACCGCTAATAATTTACTAACTTCAGCGGAATTAGCGGCTGCAGCCGTATTATTTGTTGAAACTGAGGTATCACCGATTTTTGCAACAGGAACGTCTTTAGGCTGACAAGCTGTCATCATTGTTGCGACCGCAGTCATAGATAATACAAGATTTAATCTCATTTTTTTCATAACATCCCCATATAAAAATAACGGTTGTAAAATTAGGGAAAGGTATAGCCTGATCTGAGAAGAAAAACCATTTTTAAATGAAAGCTAGGTTAATAGCGAATGAGAGTAAAAATTCAAAGAAGATTTTACAGGGGTGTCAAATGAATGGACAGTGATTTCCGGTTAATTCCCAGAGGAAATCAAACAGAAACCTGACACTCTCTTATGAGTGCAGTTGGATTTGGCTTTTAAGATCGGTCCAGAACCAATTCAAATGCGGGTCTCTTGAAATCACATCTTGTAGCGGGTTCGTACACACTTTTAATTGTATTCTCAGCAAGGACTCAATCTCGTCAAAGCCCGGGCCGATTGTTACAATATTTAAAGAATCAATTGTAGAAAGTCTTTGAAAAACACTCACTAAATCATCGGTACGTAAATAATCCGTACGCTTGATGATCAGATCTGGTTCAATTTTATTTTTCAACCAACGCTGATAGAGACCATTTTGTAATATTTTTTTAAGGTGTTTTTGTTGGTGGTAATTTAATTGTTGAAAAGCTGATTGTTCATTCATAGCCAGGAAAAGATCCTGATCGACAAATTCAGATTGAGACTTTCTTAATTCAGAAATGACTTCTGGAATCCGAAGTAGTGATCTTCGAACCAAAACATCGTCTATTAAAGCTCCGTCCGTGAAGTAAATGACCGTCATAGTCGTCCTCGATTAAAGAATAGTAGACCTTTTGCTCTTTTTCCATACCTAAATCCATATTTTCGCAAAAGCTAGGTATTGGTCTAGTCCAGTCTTTCGCTTATAAGGTAGAAATTAATGCCGAGACCTTGGACCGTTTGCTATCGTAAAGTGAGTAGATATATAAGGAATAAACTTGAACAAACAACTAGGTCACACACATGAGTAAGTTCACAGAACCGCAAAGAAATCGTATTTCTAAATGGGCTCTCTATGGCTTATTAATTTTCTTCGCTTTCACAGTGGCTGATCTAACAATTATTTATTTCCGCGATCACTTTTTGCCAGATCAAGCACCCCCAAAAAAAGAAGCGAAAGCTCCTGTGAGTTACCGTATTGATCGCGGTCAATATTCTCCGATTGTCAGTCGTAATATTTTCAATTCTTCAGGCCTCATCCCCGATCCGCTTCGCCCTAAGGAAGAAGAAGGCGGAGCTCAGAAAAATGATATCCCGGTTCAATCGAGCTTACCAATTACTTTGATTGGAACTTTAGTTCATTCGAATCCAGAAAAATCAGTAGCCGCTATCGAAGTGAAATCAAAAAACATTTCAGCCTCTTACATCGTCGGAGCTGAAATCGAAGGTATGGCAAAAGTCGAAGCTATCCAACGCGGAGTTATCTTCTTCAGAAATTTAAATAACGGCGCTTTGGAATATATTGAAATGAACCAAGGAAACAATAAAGTTTCTTTTGATCAAGCGAAAGCTCCGACCCCCGCTGTAACAACTGGTGGAGAGATTCAAAAAGTGGGAAACAACACTTTCAAAATCAAGCGTAGCGACTTGAATAAATACTTAAACGATCTTTCAAGCTTATTAATGCAAGCTCGCGCTGTTCCTAATCGTGATGCTAACACCGGCGAAATCAATGGCTACCGCTTAGTTGATTATCAAGCTGGAAGCATCTTTGAACAATTACAAATTCCCCGTGGAACGTTAATTAAAACGGCCAACGGCGAACCCGTAACCAATGTTCAAGCGGCTATGGAAATGTTTAATAAAATGAAAAATGGTAACGGAGTTGAGCTCGGCGTTGAAAGTAATGGTTCAAACCAAACTTTCAAATACGAGATCCAGTAACGACCAGATCGACCTATGATGGTGATCTTTAAAAGAAGAGGTAAATGATGACCTTAAAAAACACTACTCCATATAAAGAGATTTCTAAA
>CAZXZW010000051.1:0-15976 GCA_964645745.1 uncultured Bdellovibrio sp. | reverse complement strand
GAGAATACATTTTGAGAATTATTATTTTATTGAGTCTTTGTTTTAATTTTTTATCTCCTGTATCAGCCTATGCCGCTGAAGAGGCTTCATTATCTCCACTCGAGAAAGCTTTAACATCATTTAATGAAGGTGAAACCAAAGGTGCGCTTCAATCTTTGCTAAATTGGAAAATTTCAGAGCCTTATCATGAGGAATATAAAACTTATTTCGGCAATATGTGGAGTGGGGATTTAGATCAGATCTGGACACAATATAAAAAATTAAAAAACCAAAAGAAATTCATTCGTTTAAGATTAGATCTTTTTAGTCGTGTGATTCAGGCTAAAGACACTGAACTGGAAAAACGCAAAACTTTTACCGATGCCGATATCAAAAAAGAATCACGTGTTATCTTAAAACAATTAAGTGGAACTTCAGAGGGTGAGATCGCTGAGACCAGTTATTTGAAGTGGATTCAAAAAAATAAATACTACGACGCGATTTGCAAGGCTGAACGTAAACGTTGGGTCACTCAGCCTGACATCGAATTTACAGAAATTCAAAGTGGCTTAGTTGGTTGCCCGATGAAGTTTGAAGACTTTATCACGCGTATGCGTCGTTTGATTTTCGCAGCCCGCGAAACGCAAGCTCAGCAAGAAATAGATCTTTATTTAAAATCTGATAAAACTCTTAAAGAATGGGAAAAGGCCTACGTTCAAGCCATCTTTAATTCTAACGTGGGTGATCCTTTAGCCGCCTTTAACAGTTTGTCAAAATATGAAGGTGAACTGATTGGATCAGATTACGCGGAAAATTACTTCTACATTTCTCAGCGTGCGGGAGAACTGGAAAAATCTGAAGCTATTTTGAATAAAATTATTAAGCAGTATAAAGAGAAAAATAAAAATGTTTCTGATATGCTTTTTCAAAAAGCTTTCTTATTCTACCAAAGTAAACGCTATTCGGATGCTTACAAAATTTTTGATCAGCTTTTTGTGGCTAAGTCGTACGGTAAAAAGAAACGCAAAGGAGCCGAATTTGAACAAATCGCTTGGTTGCGTGCCTGGAGTCTTTACTTAAATAACGATATCGCAAAAGCTTTAGTTGCTTTTAATGAAATGCGTAGTTACACGTCGGATTCATCACGTTTAAGTTATTGGATCGCTATGTGCTATCAAAGACAGGATCAAACTTTAACAGCGATGCAGTTGTTTAAGAAGTCTTCTGAAAGCTTAGCTAATAATGAAACGTACACTTACTATAATTTATTATCATGGTTGCGCTATCATGATCTTAAACGCAAAAATAGTGATGTCGAAAAGAATTCGTTGATTAAAGATCTTTGGGCTACCTCGAAAGATCGTCGATCAGTTTTCCCGATTCCATCAGAAGATGTAAGTCGTGAGCAAATCCAAAGTCTTTACAGTTTTATTCTTTCAGAAACGCACGGGGATGAGCAAAACCAAGTGGCCGTAGTGAATGACGAGAATGAAATTATTTTCTCGGCGGAAAATGCCGGTATCGTTATCCAATCCGAAGAAGATTTAAAGCGTCACATCGAATGGGCTAAGTTCTTAATTAAGAACAGACAGGGCGAATTAGCTAAATGGCATCTCTATGAAATTGAAAAGAATTTAAAATTATCTAAGAACGCTAAGATCATGATTCAGTTCTACACGGATAATGGTTTTTACTACCGTGCTTTATCTTTAAGTCAAAGACAGGCACCAGGTCGTATGTCTTTTGATAAGGATACATTCTTATTGAAATCGCTTTATCCTGAGGCTTACAAAGATGATATTCTTCAATTTGCAAAGCAAAGACAAATTGATCCTTATATTATCTTATCGATCATGAAAGCCGAAACACAGTATAAGTCAGATGCGATTTCGCCGGTCGGAGCTGTGGGCCTCATGCAGTTTATGCCATACACATTAGATAAGTTGAATGTGCTGGTTGGTAAAGAAGTCAAAACAGCGGAACTTTTCGATCCTAAAAAATCGATTGAGATGGGAGCCGCTTACTTAAAAAAATTAATGATCGAAATGAAAGATCAAAATCCGTTAACAGCAGCAGCCTATAACGGAGGACCTCATCGCGTGAAGGCGTGGGTTAAGCGTTTAGGTAATGTGGATTACGACGTGTTTATCGAACATATCCCATTTGCTGAAACTAGAACTTATGTGAAACGCGTTTTAACGTTTAGATCAGCTTATGATAAGATTTATCAAAAGAAATTAAGCAGCGATGAATTATCCTATTTGATTAAGCCTCAACCAGTTGAGTTGAAGGAAGCCCTTTCTTTAAAAGAGGAATGGGAACCGTTTAAAGAAGAAATGAAAAAGACGAATAAAAATTAGTACGATCCACTGAGGCTGCGGCTTTGCGGTCTTTCCAATAAGTAATTTTGAATTCCAGCTTCGGTTTTGGCCATCTCGCCAACTACGCTAGCTGTTTTCTTTTGCTCCATTGTTGTTTTCTCGATCATCTCATTAAAATTTGTATTGGTGATGTGTCCTGCGGCTACGCAAAGACTTCCGATTAAAAGATTAAAAATAACTAAAGCGATTTCTCGAGTCATGTCCTACCTCCATGTAGTTTTAAGAACTCACAGGTAAGACAC
Organism: uncultured Bdellovibrio sp.; assembly: GCA_964645745.1. GTDB lineage: Bacteria > Bdellovibrionota > Bdellovibrionia > Bdellovibrionales > Bdellovibrionaceae > Pseudobdellovibrio. The sequence continues at coordinate 13,374 of CAZXZW010000051.1, read as the reverse complement.
GGTGGAATCGGGAAATGGTTAATGTATCAAAGTGAGACATTTATTTGGCCGTCTTGTTGCTTATTCATAGCTAGAGGACTTTAAAACTAAAAGGAGTACTTATGAAACGTATATCAGCGGGGTTAACCGTAGCCACCTGTTTAACAATTTTCGCTCAAAGTGTTTTGGCGCTTGATGTGAATCAATTGGTTGGTGGGAAAACCGTGATCAAAAGTCCTTCGGGAAAAGATGAACTGTGTGTGACAGCCAATCGTCTTATGCCAAAAGCTTATAATAGTAATGACGACAAAGATGAAGCCGATCTTTGTGCCTACAATTTTTATACAAACATGGCTTTATGTCCTAAAATGAGTTCAACCAATCCAGGTGTTTTGATTGGGAAAATCATCGAAGGAAAAACACGTCCTCAGACCATGGCTTTGTGTAGCAGCGGACAAGTGTCGATCAAAGCTAAATTCAAAAGTAGTATCAGCTGTTCTTACACGCCTTCAATTCTAGGTTATTACCATTTATCTAAAATGCTTAAAGCGGGTAATGTTCCAGCCGCAGTATTGAGAACGATGGATAAACAAGAGCATTACGGTGTAGCTCTGAATGCCTTAAAGATTGCGCCTTCGGGATCTGCGATCGCTTCAACATGGAGTACATTTAAGAAAGCTCATGAAAATAATACGAATAACAATATTCTCGATGCTTCTCGTGGATTTGTTTACGGAGCTTTGTCTGAAAATCCTAAAAAAGAATACAGATACCGCGAAATGAGCGGTCCTTACAAATATGAAACACGTTATGAAACTTTTTTTGCGCAAGCTCCGTATCAAAAAATTATTAATCCGGCTTCAGTTGAAACGATGTTTACATCATCTGATTTAAGATCACGTCTGCAAACAATCCTAACGATGAAAGATGTGAGTGATGTCGTGCTTATGGATACTCTCATGAATCAAGAAGACCGCGTAGGAAATATTCATTACAAAATGGCTTGGTATACGAAATCAATTGATCCATCAACAAACGAAATTTCTTTTAAACGTGAAGGTTCAAAGGCAGAGATGAAGCCCGCGATTGAAGCTATTACTTCAATGAAGTCAGTAGACGAAGTTAAGAAAATGAGTTCATGGATTATTCCAGAGAAAGAATTAGCGATTCAGGCTGCTGGCGGTCTTTTGGTTCAAGAGATGATTTTAAAAGATAACGATTGCGGCGTGGATACAGCAACACGTACAAACATGATGAGAAAAAATGATGGTTTAGAGCGCGTTCGTCACATGAGTGCTCGTACTTATAAAAAATTCGTTGAATTATATAAGACAGCTCAAAAACCAGAATTTAAAACTTGGTTAATGAGAGAAATGCAGTTTACTGCAGCGGATGCAGGTAACATTACGGATGCTTCAGGTAAATCATTCTACGCCAATTTAAACAAAGCGTATTCGATATTGAATAAAAACTGTAAAAGTGGCGTGCTCAAGTTAGATTTAAATGTTGATGATTTGATTTCGGGAAAACCAGCCGCTTTGAATAGCTGCGACTAGTTTACTCTAAAGTGAAATCTCCTTCAAAGACTTCATCTATAGCGAATGTATTTGAGTAATACATGTTTTTTAAATGGATTCTTATATGAGCTGTCGTTTTTGATGTTAAAGTAAAAGTTAATAGTGATGAATAGGGGATCGCTGGTTTGTTAGGATCAGTTTGGTGATCTCCTTCGGCTTTGATTTCAAATGATTTCTCGCCGATCAGGCCCTTGATTCCGAAGTAGTCAGGGATGGATAAAATTTGTGTTTTGTTATCGATTCTTAAACTCATTGGGCCGCTGTATTGAGCAATAGTTAGTCCTGTTGTGCCCGTTCCATCCCAAACAACGACTTTAAGCAAAGAGTTTGTTTGGTCTACAGTCACGCGAATCGCTTTAGTTTTTGAAAGAGTTCCCGTGCTGTCTGTTTTGATCCAGCTTGTTTTTTCATTAACAAAATCGCCATTAAAATGACCAATAAGACCTGTTAGTGGAATTGTCGGTTTATTTCCAGGATTTGTGTTTGTCGTCGTATTTGAATCTCCGGAAGATCCTCCACATGAAGTTAAGATGAAAATTGTAAGGGCTAATAAAATTGTTTTAAAATTATTCATAAAATCCAATCCGTATAGGGTTTAGTTGTCACCAATATCATTCTCGTTAAAACTCGAGTCAAGGGCATCGGAAGAATTGCCAGAAAAAGTATTACTCATAAAAATAAGGCAGCTCACTTAGTCATCACATCATTAAATATTGACGAGCCCAGCGCGTCATTGTTGACTCGTTACCCAGACCAAAGGACAGTTATAGGGTGTGTTATATAACCTATCCTGTAATTAACTAAAGGGGAATGCGCTTTGAGAATTAAAAAACTTGAAATTATTGGTTTCAAATCCTTTAAAGATCGTACTGTTATTCAGTTCGATGCTGGAATCACGGGTATCGTTGGACCGAATGGTTGCGGTAAATCAAATATCGTTGATGCTTTAATGTGGGTTATGGGAGATCAGTCCGCGAAAGATCTTCGTGCGTCTACAATGACAGACGTTATCTTCGCCGGAGCTGAAGGATATTCTCCATTAGGTCTTTGTGAAGTTTCATTAACGCTTGAAAATGATGGTGGCCCATTCCCAGCTAAATATTTAAAACATTCTGAAATCATGGTGACTCGACGCTTACACCGTAACGGTGAAGGTGAATACTTCGTCAATAAAGAAGCGGCTCGTTTAAAAGACGTTCAAGAAATCTTTATGGATACAGGTGCCGGTTCAAAAGGTTTCTCGATTATCGCTCAAGGTATGATCGGTAAGATCATCACTTCGAAACCTGAAGATCGTCGTATGTTAATCGAAGAAGCTGCGGGTATCACTAAATTCAAAGCTCGTAAAAAAGAATCACAAAGAAAATTGATCTCTACAGATCAAAACTTAGTGCGTTTACAAGATATCATTGGTGAATTAAAACGCCAAATCGACTCGTTACAACGTCAAGCTCAACGAGCTGAACGTTACCGTAACATCAAAACTCAAATTGAAGATCTTGAATTATGGTTATCGTCAATTCAGTACGTTGAATTAAAACGTGCCGCTGACGAAGCTCAAAAAATCTTCGACGAAGCTCAAAGTTTAGAAGTGGGCAGTGAAACTGATCTAGCCTCTATGCAAGCTGAATTAGAAACATTGAAATTATCGATCTTAGAACAAGAAAAAGCAGTAGAAAACAAACAACAAGATTTCTACAACCACCAATCTTCTGTTCAAAAGAAAGAAATGGAAATCCAAGAATTACGCTTTAACTTAGAACAAGCTAAACGTAATGAACAAATGACAGGTAACATTTTAAATGAACAAAAAGCTCGTTTTGAATTGTTGTCTCGTGATCAAGAAAATCTTCAAGAGCAATCTGATGAATTAAAATTAGAAGTTGAAGAATTAGCGATCGAATCGACTAAAAAATCAGAAGCTTTTGCCACAAACCAAAAGCGTTACACTGAAATAGACGAAGAATTAACGATTAAACGTCGTGATCACTTTGCTTTAGCGCAAACGGAATCACAAGTTGACTCTCGTTTCAACTCTCAAAGCGGTCAACGCCAAGAGGTTGCAGACCGTTTGAGCGATGAAGAAATCAAATTAAACGAAGTTCGTGAAACTCAACACGAATTCGAAGGTCGTCGTCGCAAAGTTTCAAATCAGTTAGATCAAGAAAGACAGCTTCAATTAGATTTATCTAATGACGTGGAATCTTTCGAAGCGAACAAAAAGATCTTAACGGAACAATTAGAAACGAAACAAAATGAAGTTCAGACATTTAAAGACAGCTTAAACGAAGTAACGTCTTTATTATATGGATTAGAAAATCTTCACGCCAACTTCGAAGGTTTCGAAGAGGGTGTTAAGCAAGTTATGCTTTGGAGCAAAGCTAAATCAGTAGAAATGCATGCAGATGGAACAGCGTCAGAAGTGTTCCACCCGGTTTCAGAAGTGATTACAGTTCCAACGAACTATGAAATCGCGATGGAAGCAGCTCTTGGTTCTAAATTACAAATGTTATTATCGCCGAAACAAAATGATGCGACAGATGCGATTGATTTCTTAAAATCAAACAATTCGGGTCGTTCAAGCTTCTACTCGAACGATGGAAAAACTCACCAACAATATCAAGGCAACCCTAAAAATGAATCAGGCGTTGTGGGATTGTTGAATGAAGTGGTTCAAGCTGAAGATTCTTTCAAAGATTCAGTGCAAAACATCTTAGGAGGAGTCGCGATCGTTGATTCTATCCGCACAGCTTTAAATTTACGTCCGAATTATGCAGGTTGGACATTCGTAACTGAAGACGGTGATACGTTGTCAGCTGACGGTGTTTTAACGGGTGGATCTAAAGAATCAGCTGAAAGTGGCGTATTAAAACGTCGCCGTGAAATCAAAGAATTGTCTGATAAAAAATCTGAATGGGCTGGTAAATTAGCTTTAGCTACAGCAGCTATGAAGAAAACAGATGAACAGCTTAAAAATATCTTGAATGACTTCGAAGGTGCTCAAAAGCGTCGCGTAGATCAAGAAATCAAAGTAGCTGAATTCAAAAAAGATTTAGAACGTGCTGAAAATGAATTCCAACAGGCGCAAGGCGCAGTTGAAAGACAAGAAAAAGAAGTTCGTCGCTTGCAGGATCAATTGAATGCTTTAGACGAAAAAATCAATGAAATGTCTGAAAACTTAGTTGTCATCAGAACGCAAAAAGTTGAATTAGAAACAAGTATTTCGGCTTTAACGGCTGAATACGAATCAATGAAAGATGGTTTCGAAGCTCAACAATCTGAAGTCACGAGCTTACAAATTTCATACGCTTCGAAAAATCAAGAATACCAAGGTTTAGTTCGCCAATTAGAAATGGTGAATCGCCAAGTTTCAGACCTTGGATCTCAATTATCTCGTATGTCAGAAGAAGCTGAAGGTTACACATCTCAAATGAGTGACGGTCAGTACGCGATGGAACAAGCTAAAATCGATTTCGAACGCATGGTCGCTGACATCGAAGTCAAACGTTTAGAAATGTCTCAATTCAAAAACCAATTTGAAAATGAAACAGCTCACATCCGTGATTTAGAAACGAAAGTTTTAACTTCACAGCGTGAACGTAATGAACGTTTAGCTCGTATGAATGATTCTCAATTAAAATTAGAACAAGCTAAAATGAAAGAACAATACTTGATCGAGCAAACTCGTGAAAAGTACATGTTGATGTTGCCAGATGTGATTTCTAAATACGAAAATCGCGAAGGTAACCCATTAGAAGCAGATTCTGAATTAAAAGATCTTCGTGAAAAATTATCAAAAATTGGCGAAGTGAATTTATCAGCAATTGCTGAATTCTCTGAAACTCAAGAACGTTATGCTTTCTTAACTCAGCAACATGCTGACTTAACAGAAGCTAAAGAACAATTACGCAAAGTGATCGAGCGTATTAACAAAATCTGTTCTAAACGTTTCAAAGAAACATTCGATCTTGTGAATGAGAGATTCCAAAAAGTATTCCCAGTATTATTCGGTGGTGGTGAGGCTATGCTTCAAATCGTTGAGGATCCTGAAAAATCTGAAGTGGGAATTGAGATCATCGCTAAACCTCCAGGCAAGAAAATGCAAAACGTGACATTAATGTCCGGTGGTGAAAAAGCTTTAACAGCGGTAGCCTTAGTCTTCTCGATCTTCTTAGTTAAACCGTCTCCGTACTGTTTACTAGATGAGGTTGATGCTCCACTTGATGATGCCAACGTATTCCGCTTTAACGAATTAGTTAAAGAGATGGCTAAGCGTTCTCAAATTATCGTAGTAACGCATAATAAGCACACAATGGAAGTGGCGCAAAAACTATACGGCGTAACAATGCAAGAGCGAGGCGTTTCAACGATGGTGTCAGTGAGTTTAGCTGACTTAAGATAGGAAAAAATGGAACAGAATCAAACTATTCTGATCGTTATCGGAGTCCTCGCTGTTACAGCGGGGATTTTGTTTTTTGTACTAAAACAAAAAAAATCAGCGAAGTTGGAAATCCCAGCTCCGGATGAAAAAACTAAGATGAACGCGGTTTTCCCGACGGCACAAGCCGAAACGGAATTACCTAAGGTTGAAACTTTAAAACCCGAAGTTGAACCAGCTCATTTCTCTAAAGTTAAATTAACTGAACAAACTGAACTTCCTATAGTTAAAACGCATGATTCACCGAAGCCTTCAGAAGTTGAAGAAGAGGTTTCGCTTCAAAAAGCTTTATCGAAAACAGAAGATAGCTTTTTCGGTCGTATCAAGCGTGCTTTATCCTCAGGTGATTCATCAAAAATTATCGATGATATCGAAGAGATTCTTTACACCAGCGATCTAGGTCCTAAAACGGTTGAAAAGCTTTTGAGAACAGTTCGTGATAAATTATCAAAATCTGATTTAACTGATATTAATAAAGTTAAAGCGGCTTTAAAAACTGAAATCACAGATATTCTTGAGCCCATTCATGCAGAACAAGCAACGAAATCAAAAGTATTAGATGTTGTGAAGGTCTCTGACAGTGGTCCCACAGTAATTATGATTTTAGGTGTGAACGGGGCGGGTAAAACCACTTCTATTGGTAAAATCACAGCGCAATTAGCACAATCTGGTAAAAAAGTTTTAGTGGCCGCCGGAGATACATTTCGTGCCGCAGCTGGTGGACAACTAAAGGTTTGGACAGAGCGCGCACAGACCGCAGCAGAAAATAATCAAGGAGCAGTCGAAATTTTCTGGCCTGATCAAGTGACTGATCCAGCAGCGGTAGCTTTCGATGCCGTTTCTAAAGGGAAAGCTCAAAATTTTGATTACGTGATTTTAGATACAGCGGGACGTTTACATACTCAAAGTCATTTGATGGAAGAGTTGAAAAAAGTAAAAAGAGTCATGACAAAAGTGATTCCTGAAGCGCCTCACAATACGTGGATCGTATTAGATGCGAACTCAGGACAAAACGCTTTGAACCAAGCGATTGAATTCAACAAAGCCATGGAGTTATCTGGGGTTATTTTAACGAAGCTAGACGGAACTGCGAAAGGCGGAGTAGTGATCGGTTTAGTGGATAATTTAGGAATTCCGGTAAAGCTTATTGGTCTAGGTGAAAAGATTGGTGATCTTAAAGTTTTTAATTATTCCGAGTATATTAGCTCTATTCTTGGTAACGATAAAATTTAAAAGTGTCTCAATCTGAGATCAGCTTGAAAAAATGCATAATGAGGTGAATTAGTAACCTAAATAATTTCATTTTGGTTTATCTCATTCCGATAGGGTGGCATGGGAAATTCTCTATCTACACCAAATTATGCAGCCCTTATTTTTACTATTTTAGTAGCGATTACATTTAATGAAGCGCATGCGAACAATACCTGTTCGAATTTAAATCATGCGAATATGGGAAATCAGTTATCTGATTTAAATACTTTAAGTGATAATTTATTTTCTGATCCAACAAATTGTGCCTTTCCTCAAATGCCGGCTGGTGCAACTACGATCAATAAAGGTGTGACGGCCCAGGACATTCAGAAGATGCTTAATGGAAGTCCGTTGTTATCGACGTTTAACAATCCGACCGGTGATGCGAAGCAAATCGTTAATGATTTGTATAATAAAATTCAAAGCGATGCGGTAAAAAACAAAATAGCTAATATGCGTTCTCAGTTATTGTGTAAGAATGCTGAGATCGAGTATGTCTCTGATGGTCCAGCTCAGAACAGTATGAACTTTAAAAAAAGTTTTACTTCAACACTTTCGGATGAAGATCTAATTAAATATCATAAAATTGACCTTTCTCAGTATACGAAGGAAGGCCATGTTTATACTTTGAAAAACACAGATCAGTTGAATAAAGATATTGAGAAATTTATTCAAGAAAAAAACAACAGTGATCGTCCGGTTTATGTTTGTACAGAACAACAAGAGATGAAATTTAAATCGAATACACCGAATGTTCCAGGTATTGATTTTAGAGACAATTTCATTACAGGCTTACCTGAGTTAAACAATGAAGCCGATGTGAAAGAGCAAATTTGTGGTGCGATCAAAAAGATGAAGCCTGAGTGTATTAAGTCGATGAGTGTGAGTACGTCTTCAGACAGAAGATCTAACTGTGATCGTAGTAAGAACATCATTAATAAAAACGGTGAAAACGAATGTCCTTATGTTGCTGGAGCGACGATTGGTCGTAATGATTTTGAAAAGCTATCGAAAGACCGTGCCGATAAATTAGAGAAAATTATTAAGTCATGTTCAAATGATCTAGCAAAAACGAAAGTCACAAAAGATCCATTGGGTGCTCGTGGTGATGGTTCAGCGGGAATTTGTCCTTATGAAATCACGAATAAAGATAAACACGCGGTCAAAATTAAGCCTGAGTACTTAAAAGGTGGCTCTTCAGTAGGTGATTTAGATCAAAATAGATATGCACGAATTAATATAGAATCAACTCGAGCGCAAGGTTGTGAAGGGTACGGTAAGGAAGTGACTGACGCCTCAGCGATCTCGATTAAATGTGTTCGAATACAGGTGAAATGTCTTAAATAGGAATAAACATGAAGAGTTTGCTTTTTATAACTTTAATTTTTATTGAAACTTTGGTGTGGGCCCAGTCCTCACCAGTAACCTGTGCTCCGGTGAATGAGTTAAATAAAAATTCTCAAGCTGTAAAAGCTGCGACGTGCGAATCACTCAAAGCCAGTAATCGCTGTGAGGAAGCCGTTCCAGTAGATACGAATGCTATTAGAAAAAAAATAGAGGCTAATTTGGACTTTACGACGAATCCTTCGACGATCACAAGGTTGCAGGGGAATTGGGATAATTTCATTAAAGCCAATCCTTATTATAAAAAGTTTTATGCCGAGAGAAGCAGTTATGACCGAGAGCAAAAGCGTGCGCCAGTTCCTATTTTGGATTGGTTTAGTGATCCCGCTTTTGCTTCAAATGCTAAAGCAACAGCAGAGTATAGAAAAGCTTTCGTCGATAAATATGTCGCCTTTGCCGAAAAATATGATTGTTCTCCAACTTTTTATGGTGGAGCCAATTACATTGAAGCTCATCCAACGATTAAAGAGTTTTCAGCCGCACGTATGGGTCGCGAAGAAAAAGAGCGTCGTTTAACTCAGATGAAAAAAGAACTTAATGATCCTGTGAATGTGCAGGCGGTAGCTGATCGGATGAAGAAAATCAGCGAGAGTTCTCCGAATACTTTTTATATCTGCTCCTCTCGTCCAGATTTAGATGCTAACGGGCAAGTTCCTGGTCGTTTAAGAACTGAGGAAAAATTTCCACCGTGTGCTGGCAATTTCAAAAAGAACTTTGAGAACAATAAGTATGATGTAACACCGAAGGAACTTTCGGCTTTGCTTGAGACCAAAGAAGCTCAGGATGTGTCAGCCTGTATTAAAAGTCGCATCGCTCAAGGAGCAAAGCTTCATCACATTTCGATCAATTCATCAGCTTCAGCTTTGAACAATACTTTTGAAGCTAAAGAGCGTTTTTGTGAAAAGGGCTTTTTAGGTCTGTCGGAAGCGCGCGCAGAGACAGCTCGTAACAAGATTTTGCCTGGGCTTTTTGAACACGCGGGGCAAGAAGATTTCGATTTTAGTAAAATCGACATTAAGGTTAATGCTTTAGGGTCGAATGGCAATGGGACCTCGGGGGATTGCCCGTACCAGGCTAAATACGACAAAAAAGGTCGAGAAGTTTTAAAACCTTACTATAATACGCCAGCAGGTAAGGCTGAGTTGGATGAAAGTAGATATGTTAAGCTTCAAGTGACCTTTGAAGATGCAACTAAGCGCGTAGCTGAAACGGTTCCTCATTATCAGCCTATGTATCGTTGTAAAAAAATCGAATTTAAGTGCGAATAATTTAATCAAATATCTTTACGCGTCATAATAGACATAATCATTCGGTGAGTGCGGATTTCAGCTTGCGCAATTCGAATCACGCCTTATACTTAATTAGGTAAGTATTTGTTTACTTTAGAAAATTTGAAATTAAACATACACAAAGATTAAGTAATGAATAAAGAAGTTAAAAAAAATTTTGATTTTAAAATTGCCGGCGTCTCTTATAAAATAAAATCTTCTCACGACGAAGAGACCGTGCAAAATTTGGTGAACTACGTGGATCAGAAAGTTTCTGACGCGATGAAAGTTACCAAGAATGCTTCTTTTCAAAATGCTGCCGTTCTTGCAGCTCTTAACATAGCTGAAGAGCTAATCCTCTTGAAAAAAAGAGCGTATGATGAACTTGAGATGCTTGAAGAAAAAGCTTCAAAATTAGCAAGTAAAATTGATTCTTCTAAAGTCGACAAAATTAATTGGAGCTAAATTAGTTATCGTCGAGGTCCGTTTTGAACACTTCCGAAATTCAAAATTTGAAAGCGCAACAGCGTTTGCTTTTGAAAAAGCAGGCTATGGCGTTGTCATCTCTTGAGCGACAAGACCTTTCTCGCAAACTCAATGACAATCTAAAACACAGCTTACAAAAATCCTCTGGCAAATGGGGAGCATTCCAATCTCTTCCATCAGAACCAGATGTTCAGTGGTCAGAATTGAATTCGAATATTCGTTGGTACTTTGTTCAAACTTCAGAACAAGGTCTTACTTTTAAAAATGAAACTGAAGTACTTGAAGCTCAAGCTTTGGACGGCATCTGCGTTCCGGCTTTGGGTTTCAATTTAAACGGAGCGCGTCTTGGGCGTGGTCGCGGTTTTTATGACCGTGAACTCCAAAATTATACAGGAAATAAAATGGGAATCGCCTACGACTTCGCAGTCAGTAAGGATGTTCCCTATGAAGCACATGATATAAAAGTTGATGTGATCGTAACAGATCGCAGAATTGTAGACGCAGCTTAAAGCACTGCAAAGAAGGAAGAGTAAATGGAAATAGTTATCGCAGCTATAGTAGGTTTAATTATCGGCGCATTCGTGATGTTTGCCGTTAAAAGATTAAACGAACAGAACACAAAAAAGACAGCGGCTTCAGAAGCGCAAAGAATTATTAGCAAGGCTCAATCAGAAGCAGCTAAGCTTAAAAAAGATTCTGAAAATAAAGCTAAAGATTTCGAAGTGAAAGCTCGTAAGAACACTGAAACTGAAATCAATAAACAAAAAGCTCAAATGAAGAACAAAGAGTCTCAATTAGAGCGTCGTTTGAAAGAAGTTGAAGATCAACATAAACATCGTGTTGATGAAAATGATAAATTCTCTCAGAGCTTGAAAGATCGCCAAGAGAAAATTCAAATCTCTGAGAACCGTTTAAAAGAAGCGGAAAAATCAACTCACGAACAAATTCTTTTCTTACAAAAGAAATTAGAAAACGTAGCGGGTATGTCACAAGACCAAGCTAAACGTGAATTATTCATCGTGATGGAAGACGCCGCTAAAAAAGAAGCTTCAATTCGTATTTCGCAAATCGAAGAAGAAACAATGAAAGAAGCCGATAAAAGATCAAAAGCCGTGATCGCACGTGCTTTAGCTCGTTTCGCATCAGAGTACACTTCTGAAAGAACAGTATCCGTCATGAGTTTAACTTCAGACGAAATGAAGGGTAAAATCATCGGACGTGAAGGCCGTAACATCCGTACATTAGAAGCATTATGTGGTGTGGATTTAATCGTTGATGATACTCCTGAAACCATCGTTATCTCTGGATTCGATCCGGTTCGTCGTGAGTTAGCAAAACGTACAATCGATAAATTAATGGAAGACGGACGCGTTCATCCAGCTCGTATCGAAGAAGTTGTTGAGAAACAAAAAGTTGAATTACAAAAATCAATGAAAGAAGAAGGCGATAAAGTGATTATCGAGCTTGGTCTTTCTGGTATTCATAATGAATTAGTTAAATTAATCGGCGCTTTAAAATACCGTAACACTCATGCGCAAAATGCTTTGAATTACTCAATGGAAGTGGCTCACATTGCTTCGCTGTTAGCGGCTGAATTAGGTTACAACGTAAAGCTTGCAAAACGCGCGGGTATCTTACATTACATCGGTATTGCCGCTGATCACACGTTCGAAGGTAATCATTCAACAGTGGCGGCAAGCCTTGCTAAAAAATTCGGTGAGACTGAAGAAGTTTGTCACGCTATCTTAGCGCAACAAGATGAAGATAAACATGGATCAGTTTTAGCTTGGATCATCCACGCAGCAAGCATTCTATCTAATTCTCGTCCAGGTGCTCGTCGTCCTCAAATGGACAGCTTCATCAATCGTTTAAAAGATTTAGAAAGTATTTCGAATTCATTCGACGGTGTGATCAAGTCTGTTGCGGTTCAAGCCGGACGTGAAATCCGCGTTCTAGTTGAAAGTTCAAAAGTAACAGACGATCAATCGATCGTATTAGCTCGTGATATTATCAAAAAAATCGAGCGCGAACTTCCTCACGTGGGTTCAGTTAAAGTTACAGTGATGCGTGAAACGCGTTCTGTAGAAATGGCACGTTAATATGTTTTTGAGCCCGGAAGAACAACTCGAGCGCATCAAGTACGGCACGGTGGATTTTATCGCCGATGCCGACATGTTGAAAAAACTTAAGAAAAGCTTCGAGACTAAAAAACCTTTAAATATCAAATTAGGAGCTGATCCTAATCGCCCAGATATTCATTTAGGTCACACAGTTGTAATTAATAAATTAAAAACGCTTCAAGACTTAGGACATCATATCCAATTCTTGATCGGTGATTTTACAGCACTTATTGGTGATCCAACGGGTAAGAATACGACTCGTCCGATTTTAACTCGTGAAGAGATTTTAGAAAATGCAAAAAGCTATGCGGAACAAATTTTCAAAATCTTAGATCCAGATAAAACACAAATCATGTACAATTCGGATTGGTTGATGAAATTCACACCGATCGATTTTATTAAATTATCGGCGCAATACACAGTCGCTCAAATGATTGAGCGTGATGATTTTACGAAACGTTATAAAGCGGGAACTCCGATTTCGATCCATGAATTTTTATATCCACTTTGCCAAGGTTACGATTCAGTGGCCATGAAAGCCGATTTGGAAATGGGCGGAACAGATCAAAAATTTAATTTACTGGTGGGTCGTGATTTACAAGCAAAATACGGACAAGCTCCGCAATGTATTTTGACTATGCCTATTCTTGAAGGGTTAGACGGCGTTAATAAAATGTCGAAGTCTTTAGATAATTACATCGGAGTCAATGAAACTCCTAAAGACATGTTCGGTAAAACCATGCGTGTCTCGGATGAACTGATGTACCGCTATTACGAATTACTTACAGATTACAAGCCTAGCGAAGTGGCGCAATTAAAAGCCGATGTTAAAGCCGGAAAAAAACATCCTC
>CAZXZW010000050.1:0-16228 GCA_964645745.1 uncultured Bdellovibrio sp. | reverse complement strand
AGCTTTAGCTCGTTTGATCATGAGCTCTCCAGATATCTTATTGCTGGATGAGCCTACCAATCACTTGGATGCGGAATCGGTCGCTTGGCTTGAGCAATACTTAGCTAAGTTCCCAGGAACAGTTATCGCCGTAACCCATGACCGTTACTTCTTAGATAACGTAGCGGGATGGATTTTAGAACTTGATCGTGGTGAAGGTATTCCTTGGAAAGGTAATTATTCCTCATGGTTAGAGCAAAAAGATAAACGTTTAGGTCAAGAGGAAAAAGAGCAATCTCGCAAAGCTAAAACATTAGAGCGCGAGTTAGAATGGATCCGTCAAGGAGCTAAAGCTCGTCAGTCAAAATCAAAAGCGCGTATCTCAGCCTACGAAAATTTATTGAAAGAACCATCGGCCGACAAGCTACAAGAGATGTCGATCTACATTCCACCTGGACCTCGTTTAGGTGATATCGTGGTTGAAGCTCAAGGTGTTTCGAAAGCTTACGGTAAAAAATTATTATTAGATAAAGTCGACTTCACAATCCCTAAAGGGGCGATTGTAGGTGTTATCGGACCGAACGGTGTGGGTAAATCAACACTGTTCCGTATGATTACAGGTAAAGAAAATGCAGATTCAGGAACATTCAAAGTCGGTCAAACGGTGAAGATTGCTTACGTGGATCAAACACGTGAAACATTAGATCCGAACAAAACAGTTTACGAAGAATTATCAGGCGGCCAAGACGTGATCCAATTGGGAGGTCGTGAAATGAACGCGCGTCAGTACGTCAGCTGGTTCAACTTCTCGGGATCAGATCAACAAAAGAAAGTGGGAACACTTTCGGGTGGTGAAAGAAACCGCGTGAATTTAGCGAAAATTTTAAAAGAAGGCGCAAACCTTTTACTTCTAGATGAGCCGACGAATGATTTGGACGTTAATACTATGCGTGCCCTTGAGGAAGCCTTGTTAGAATTCGGTGGATCAGCGATTGTGATCTCCCATGACCGTTGGTTCCTAGATCGTATCTGTACTCACACGATGGCGTTCGAAGGGGACTCTAAAATTGAATTCTACCCTGGAAACTTCAGTGAGTACGAAGAAGATCGTAAAAAACGTTTAGGTGCGGATGCCGCTCCGAAACGTGTTAAGTTCAGAATGATCGACTAAGGATTAAGATGAAAAATATTTTATTAGGCGTTCTTTTAGTTGTTTTAAGCTCGTGCGCTACCGGGGGTAAAAAAATGGAAACTCAAAAACCTTTTACTCCTACGGCGGCCGGTCCATTTGTTCACCCAAAGGATCAAATTAAAAGCTTAGGAGCGCATAATAAAAAAATCTGGGTTGTGGGCTACATGAACGCAGGATTGGCTGAGTGTATCCAAGATCTAGAAAATTCATTTAATAACGGTGCTGATGCCGTTGTGTTCGAAGGTCATGATTACAAAAAGATGGATGAGCTGTTCACAGAAATCCGTAAGAAATATCCTAAGCATGCCTTAGGCGTGGATTTCTTAGGTCCTGATGAAAACCTTTATACTTACAAAGAAACATTCGATTTAGCGAAAAAACATAATCTTCAAATCGCTTGGACAGATTTTTCTGGTGTCGATCAGATTAAAGAAGCTAACGATGCTAACCTTCATGATATTCAAGCGAACACGTCTCCGAACATATTCTACGTCAGTGGCATTCACATGAAATATTCAAATTTAATTGATGTGAACAAAACAATCGAAAAGTCAGCGTTGCAGGCAATGGGCTATGTCGATGGAATCATCGTTACAGGACCTAAAACAGGAGTGGCTGCTGATCCAGAAAAAGTCATGAAAGTAAAAAAAGTTGTTCACGATTATCCAGTGGGTTTAGCTAGTGGAGTGAGTGCTGAAAATATTAAGCCTTTTTTGCCCTATGTTGACTTCGTTTTAGTGAACACGAGCATCGCGGATAAAAACCATCGTATCATTCCGGAAAAAATGAAAGCCCTTCGTCAATCGATGGGAAAATAGTTGTAAACAAGATTTATAAGAGTCAGTTTACTTGGAGCGGAAAATAAAGTACACCGCTCCAAGTAAGCAGCATCCAGCCCAAAGATAATCCCACTTCAAATCTTCCTTCATGTAAAATACCGTAAATAAACTAAAGACCACCATAGTGATGACTTCTTGAAGAATCTTAAGTTGAGGTAAGCTATAGAGGCTCGCGCCTAAACGGTTCGCAGGTACCATAAAAAGATATTCGAAAAAAGCAATACTCCAACTGATGATAATGACAATCCAAAGCGGTTTATCATTTAAAGTTTTAAGATGGCCATACCACGCAAAGGTCATGAAGATATTCGAGATCAGTAACAATCCAATAGGATAGAGGTTATTTAATGTCATTAGTAGAGAATGCCGAATCCGATTTGAACTCCCATGTGTGAAATCACAGGAACTGTTTCCGATTCATTAAATGATTTGTGATATTCGAAGCTCACGGGAATAAACTTAGTATTACTTAAGTGGTAGTCTAAGCCTAAGGCTACTATGGCTGTGTTTGCTAAAGAGATATTATCTAAAGTTAACGCCGTTGATTTTTTTGAAATAGGTTGTTTGAAGCCAATACCTGCTCCGGCCCAGTATTCCAAGTTGTTTGAAGCGTATGTTAATCGCGCTAAAGCTCCAACTGTTAAGTAAGAGATGTCTGCGTTACAATCTGTCGTCGTTTTTCCATCGCACACATTGCGCAGAGCTGTGCCGGCGACTTTCAGCATTTCATATCCAGCAAAACCTTGGATAGATAAGGTCTTGCTTAAAGGAATTCCCATTGTCACATTGACTCCGATATTGCTTCCCTTCATATCTACGGTTTCTTTTTGCGGAGTAGGGTTGGTGCTATCTTGTTGTAAAGTTGAAATCATATCGGTGCTAGCTTTGATATTGACCGCTAATTTTTTTAAATCGTGACGGATAAATGTAGATTCGCTAGCTATTTTCTCGACGGGAGCAGCACTTTTTGTTGAAGTCGAGGGGCCTACACCTTTAGATAAAATAGTATCAGCTGTTTTCGTTGTCCCTTTAGTAATTTTGGCTACAGCTCGATCGCCTTTGACCGCGGTGATTTCAAGAATCGCTGTTTTTTTATTATTTTCATTTAAAGCAAAGAACTGTTCTCCGACCTGAGCGGGGGTTCCCTCAAGTGCGATTAAAACTTTTCCGTTTTTAATTTGTTGGATAGAGCCAGCGAATATGTTGGAAGAGAAGCAAATCATCGCGGCAGAGAATGCCGCGAGAAAATTAAATATCCGATTTGATGTATTCATAAATACAATACTCTCCTTTAAAGTTATTCGATTCAAAAACAGAAACTTGTTTTACTTGATGTTCCCAGATCGAATATTTTTCGGGTTCTATGTAAACCAGTTTGGAAGCTGTCGCGTGTACGATAACCGATTCGTGCGAGCAGGATTGAATTTGTAAATTTTTAACTTTAAAACCAGTGTATTCAGATTCAAAATCTTTACGTTCTGGTGAACGATAGACCGTGCAGCCCGAAAGAGCTAATGAGGATAAGGTTGTGAATGCCACTAAGGTGTAAATGCATAGGGTGCGCATATAAATAGTTTGACGGGATTTTGCTTAAAAGAAAAGGCTTAAGTGGTGAACTTAAGCCTTATTTCAAGATTAATTAAAAGAATAATTATTCGAGATTAGAACGGAATGTCTTCGCTTTGGTTGAAGCTTGGTTCTGGTCCGAAATCACCGAAGTTGAAATCATTTCCAGATGATTGGTTCATACCAGCTCCGTTATCAACAGAGGCTCCAGCAGCGTTTCCGGCTCCTAGGAATTGAACTGTAGAAGCAACGATATCAGTTGCGTATTTCTTTTGTCCGTTGTCTTCCCAAGTGCGAGTTTGAAGTTTTCCTTCAACGTAAACTTGACGACCTTTTGCTAAGTATTTACCGCAAAGTTCAGCTAATTTACCCCATACAGTTACACGGTGCCATTCTGTACGTTCTTGTTTTTGTCCGCTTTTATTTACCCAAGATTCGCTCGTAGCTACATTTAAACGTGTTACTGTTGAACCTTGACCAACAGCTTTCATTTCAGGATCTTGTCCTAGGCGTCCTACGATTATAACTTTATTAATTCCAGCCATATTCCCTCCATCTTTGTTTTCCTTATCTGTGAGTAATGAGTCAATCAGGAACTTCTGATCTGCGAACTGATTAAGCACAAAAAAGGCCGTTTTCAGCTGCCGGTCAAAGGCAGCTGGGGGATATGCTTAGACGATACTCGGATTGGTGATTTTTTACTGGAGGGGCGTCATCTGAGGAGGCATGCCCGGGCTGTTCGAAACTAACTTGAATTTGTAGCGAGTTCCGGCCGCATCGGTACTTTGGAAACGATCAATGAAGCTTAAGAAGAATGAAGCGCGGTCTTTAAAGGCTTGTTTGGCTACAAGGTCAACGGATAAATTGTAGCCGTTGACAACGGGGAACATTTGTCCGTTCACGTTTTGGATCACAAGATTTAAGTCACCTTTAAGTGTTCCTGATAAATCGTCGGTCGCTGTTCCTAGTCTCATGTTGTCGATGACGAATTTGCCAGCTTGGAATTTAGATTTTAAATCAATACTTGAGAATTTAATTTCTGGTAAATTTAAACTGCCCATATCTTGTAAGTTAATATTTCCACCAGCTAATTCAAATTTTTGAATAGTCGCTGTTAAGTCACCATCAGGCTGTTCAGTAAAAGCTAAATCCACAGAGGCTTGGGCGTTAAGATTAAGATTGCCAGAAATGGGAAGAGACAGATTTAAGGTGCGACGTAAATCTTTAAGTGAAATCTTTTCTAAACCGATTTCCACGTTTGATTTTGGATTGTCAGCTTTATCTTTCGCTGAGCTCGGACTCACTTTGATCACAGCATTTCCAGATAAAACGCCTTCAGCCGTTAGTTGTCCACCTGGTTTTTTAGAAATAAGAGCCATAATAGAAGGGGCTGCCGTTAAATTTGTAATCGTCAAATTCTCAATTGATTTCGTTTCGAGTAAAACATTTTCCATACCAATGGAAGTCGATAGGGGGTTGATGTGAATTTTATCGAATTGAAGATAAACTTGATTGCCCGTTAAGGTTGAAACTTTAGAAGAGATAAAATCACTTAAGTCACCTAAAGGGAAAAGGACTACGGTGAAAACGATAAAAAATAAAAGCGTGAGGAAGATTTTTCCAAAATTATTTTTAATAAATCTAAAGAAGAGAATTAAGTGATTCATTCGGTAGCGCCGCCCGAGGTGTCTTCATCGTTCTTTTTCTTTTTACCTTTAGTCGGAGGTTCTAGATCAGGTAAAGCTTCTGCAATAGGTTGTGGAACATTGAAAGAATAAAGTTTATAAGTTACATCGAAGTAACCTGTTTTTCCTTCAGTCGCTGTCATTTCTAAATCTTTAACTTTAACTGAAGCTGAAATGTTAGCTAACTGAGTTCCAATATCAACCGCTTGGCGGATATTGATACTGGATAATTGAACAGCCACCACACTATTAACTAATTTTTGCGGTATAATGCGACCCTCAGGTTCAACTACACCGACATTTAAAATTTGCTGAGGCAAAAGTTGAGCGGATGATAACATCGAGTGAACTTGAGAAACTAGTTCGCCACCTTGTGGGGGAATAGGTAAAGATGGTGTGGCGCTAGATTCGCGGTAGGTTTTAAATAAATCACGGATTAATTCACGCTTTACTTCAAATTCGGCCACGAATTCGTGCGACACTTGCAGTTGACTAATCGGGTAGAACACTAAAAGGAAAACGACAAACGCAGCCGCTACGTAACGAGCCATTTTTTGACCGCTCGGGCTTAAGCTACTGTATTTTTCATCAGCTTTTTGATAAAGTTCAGTTTCTTTGAATTTCTCTGAGAATTCTGAAAACTTTTCTTTGAATTGATCTCTTATTTCGTCAAGGCGACTCATTTTACAATTCCTCGATCAGTTTTAAAGCTGAGACTGAATGATACTCGGTTAGGGATAACACCTAAACTGGTAGGTTCTTCAGAAACTTTGTTGTTAGAAGATAAAGCTGTTAATTTAGTAGATAACGCTGTAACTTCGCGTGGAGAACTTGCGTAGCCCGAAATTTTCACAGTGTCATCGATGATACTTAAGTGAGTCACATCAATTTTACTTTGAGCTTTGTCCGGAGACGAGTCGCTAATTTTTTTCAAAACATCCATGGCTGAACTCATTGTCGCTAGCTGAGTAAGCGCTTTCATTTCATTTGCTTGCTTTTTGTGATCCGTGATATATTTTTTCACGCCTTTTTCATTCGCTTGCTTTTTTGGAAGTTTAGCGACGGATTTGGCTTTGAGAGAAATAGCTTCTGTTCCTTTGTCGTTCAAATCTAAAGTAAATGATTCGCGGAAATAAGCCCATGAGAATAAAACCACTAAAGCGGCCGCACCAACTTGAAGTAATTTACCCCAGTCGTTCCAGAAAGTTTTAATGAAACTATTTTGATTAAGGAAATCACCTTTAAGAAATTGTAAAGCTGGATTTTTTGGTTTTTTGAAGGCTTCAATGGCAATACCTAAAGCCGTTCCGAACTGAGCAATAATTTTATTCTCAGGAATCGAGGTGTTGATCGGGGATAACATGTAGTTACCCATCAAGTTGACGGGATTGCAAGCCACTTCTAATTGCTGAGTCAGGTAAGCCCCTAAATGCGGAAGTTGACTGAATCCACCTGTGAAGTAAACTGTCGCAATCGACGCATTTAATTCACTTTCGATTTCTAAGAAGGACATTTGAAGATCACGAACTAGATCACGAAGGCTTTTTTCAATTAAAGCGGCCACGTTAGCTTGTTCGAAATTCAACTCGGCTTTGTTTAACGAAAGGGAAGCCGAAGTTTGTAACATTCTTTGGGCTTCGATGTAAGGAAGCTGATAGCGCTTAACTAAATCTTGAATGATAAAGTCAGCACCCCACATAAGGCTTCTCGTAAACACCATGCGATTATTGATTTTCGCACACAGAATTGTTTTCTTGTGTCCGATGTTTAAGAAAATTTCAGCAGCTTTTTGGGATTTGGCTTCGCCGTCAGCTAAACTAATCAAGCTATCTTGAGCAACAGGAGGAGCAACCCACCAGTCTTCGATCAAATTGGCGAAGGCAAACCCTTCAAGCGTTACAATTTTTAATTCAATTCCGAAGTCTTTCGCTAGCGAAATAATTTTTTCAATATGTGATTTTGGAATCGCTACAGACAAAGTCTCTGACGAGTTTCCAACGTATTGAATTGTTTTATAATCAAAAATACACATGTCAGGATCAAAAGGGATATCTTCTTCCATTTCGAAAGATAAACTTTTTTGAATCTTGATACGATCTGAGAACGGGAATACTTTTTTACGAATGGTGGCTTTTTCCTGACGAATCGCCATCACGAAAGTCACTTGCGATGTATCTGTTTTTCCAAAAACTTCGCGTAAAAATTCAATCGATTCAATTTCTTTATCGTGCCCAGAACTTTGAACGCTTAATTTTTTTTCTAAAACAGATTGAATCGTCAGATTTTTTTTATTTTGGACGAGCTCAACTATTTTTACTGAATCTTCTCCAAGATCAATACCAATAGCTTTCATGTCGTCCCTTCATCGTTGTGAGAGACGAAAAAGACGTCTCTATATCTCGGACCAGTATACGATGCGAGGTCGACCTTTGGGAAGAGGTTCTTTAGTTTGGGCGCCTGACGTAGGTCCAGTTTTTCCACCAGCCGGCGGAGGCGTGCCCGCAGCTTGCTGTTGTTGTGACTGAGCATCCTTTTTCTCTTTGTCGACATAGGATTTGACCTGTGAAGCGACTTTATTGATGTCGACAACGACAGCAACAAGCTTTTTCTGTATGGCGCCTTTGCCTGAACCTGAGCGGCCTGTGGCTTGAATTCTAAAGTTAAGAACTTTATCACAGCTAAAGGGAATTTTTTCGAATTCAGCAGAAAGTTGTGAGCCCAAGCCAGTAATGAAGTTTTTAAAGTCAGTACGGCATTCATCGCTGGATGCGCCTTTGAACGGACCGCCCTTATCGGGATCATCGCGACGCTCTAAAGCTTCTTTGATGCTTTCATCTGTAATGCCTTTATCTAAACTTTTTAAAACTTTAGCCGACGCCAAGTTCGGGTTGATAGCTTTTGATCCATAGATCGTGATTTGTGGTGCTAGTAAGTTGTAAAACTCATCTGTCATGCCGGGCACAAGGCGTAATTCATCTAAAGTTCTAAAGCCGCGATTTGGGGGATAGTCTTCACCTAAAGATTGGAAGGCCGCGCGTTTGTCTCCACCATTTTTGGATTGGTTGTCTTGAGTATCAGTCATCCAATCCGTGATACGATTAATAAGTTCAGTAAAATTAAAGTTTTGGTACTGATCCCGGAATTCATCGTTAGATTCTAATTGCTGTTCAAAAATATTTAAAAGCTGTTTAGCTGTGGTTGTTCTTAAAACTTCAGACGGAGAAGCTAGATCGTTGATGTCGATTTTAGAGCCCTCATCGGAAATCATGTGATCGTATTGTCCATCGAATAAAGCTTCTTTGCTTTTTTCTTCCGAAGAGTCTTTGTCGCTGGAGCTCATGCCTCCCACGAGTGGTAAGGGCCAAGCAAACGGGAATTTCCAAATTTGATCAATTTCTTGTGCAAAGCCCGGAGGTAATTGCATGCCGGAAACTTGTTGGTAAATTTTAATTCGTAGTAAAGCTACATCCATACTGTTACGAGCGGCATAGTAGGCTTTGATGCGATTGATTTCTTGCGAGTTCACCACATATTCCAGAGTGGAATCTTTTGAAACTTCACTAGCTAAATAGATCATTAAAATTAACGAGGTCATAGCCATGAGCATCGCCACACCATTTTTGCGGGCGTTTCGAAGAGGATTATATTTTAAACGTGATTGAATTTTTTTAAATAAGGTCATTGTGTTGGTAACCCACCGAGAGAAGTTGTGCCGGCAGATTGCGCGCTTCCAGCCGGAGCTTTGATGTTATTCGGGAAATGAACAGGAACAACATATTGAATAGAATATTTTTTTTGTTTTCCTTCGGACTCTTTTTCAATCTCTAAAGTAACTTCTACGGCATCAGGAAAAACGTTGTAACGCGTTTTTTCAGCTTTCCACTCTTTGACCCAGTCTAACTTTCCTTCGACGAGATACTTAAGTGAAAAGTCAGTGACGTTATCGAGCATCATAGTTTCAACGCCACCTTTAGTGACATCGGAATCAATAATTTTTTGCGTACGTCGATAAAGACATTGAGATCCTTGAGATTTTTGAGTTTTATCTCCAGCGCCACCATCTACGTAAACACTTTTGCAGTTTTTTAAAAAGTATCCGACTTCAATAAAGTCTGCTTGCACATCGTTTGCGGTCATGCGGCCATTATTCATGGTCACGAAGTCGATCGTATTTTCTCCGCCCACAAAGCGGGTCGCGGGTGATTTTCTTTGTGTTGGGGTTGGTGCTGTCGGGGCAATAGGTTGAACTTGCTGACCTTGAGCTGTAGTGGTTGTGGCTTTCTTTTTAGATTGCTCTATAATATCGAGTTCGTAATCGTTGTGATTGTAAGCTTGGTTGATATCATTACGGATCATTCTCATGGCATCACGTAAAGCTGAAACCGCTTCCACTTCGGTTTGAATTTTAACTTTGGCTTTCGATGCGCGACTGATTGAAATGGAAACCAGAATCATCATCGAAGATAAAATCGTCATCGCTAAAATAACTTCGATCAGAGTAAAACCTTTTGCAGACGTGAATTTTTTTTTCATGACTTACGATCCTCCAGTCGGAGCTGCGCCGCCGGCGCCACCCATAGGGAGAGGTTTGTCGTAATCGATCATGTAAATCACCACATCAACGCTGATGGGCTTTTTCTTATCATGATAAATAATTTCAATTTTCACTTCACGGATCGATTTTCCTAAATGTTCAGTGAACATTTTCATAATTGAAATCAAATCTAATTTTGTTCCGCCTGTATCAGAAGCATTGGTCGCTGACAAAAGGGGTGTGATATCTGGAAGTTCTAACTTTTGCGAGGTCATTTTCCATGAATAGTCTGGAAGATCAGATCCAAAAGTATCTTCTTTTTCTTCAGGGATAGAATCAATCGGTTTACCTTTGTATTCTTTTTCGATCTCGATAATTTTACGCTCTAACAAGGCCGCCATTTGAACTTGCACTTGAGTTTTTCTCAAACGCGAATATGTTCCGCTCCAGGAATTAGATAAAATGAGTAAGCCCGATGCAATAATCATCATGGCTAAAATCACTTCAACTAAAGTAAAGCCGCGCGAAGATTTCATCATTGCTCAAGATCCTTTAGCAATTTGGCTTCGGTGATAATAGCGGCTTGTCCCGTGATCGGGTTGAATGAGATTGACCAAATATTTTTCTTAGAATCTTCAATTTGAATCATAGCGGCTTCGATGAAGCCTTGCGGGAAAAAATGAATGTAAGCCATGCCATCAGAATAAGTCACGTTTTGGGCTCCGCTTTCGATCAGTTTGAAAGAGTAATCTTTAGGTAAGGTTTGTTCTTTTTTAAAAAAAGTTGAATCCGGTTGAAAAGGGGATTGGACTTTACCTTCTTCTTTTTCATCTTTACGGAATGAACTTTTGGCTTCATCGCGAGCTTTTTCTAAAGCGGCTTTATCGATGTAGGTGACTGTGGTCGATTTTTCAACCCAGTAAGCTTGGTTGTCGGCATCTAAACGAAAAGTCAAACGATAAGTTGTACCGTACAATTTAGCGCGGTTACGAACTTCTTTAGCTGTGGTTGTGATTTCTCGAATAACTTTTTTAGTGTCGACTTTACCGAACTGCATCCTTGGAAGCGCAATCGTAAGAAGGCCTCCAATGATGAGGATAACTATGGATATTTCAATGAGGGAGAAGCCGCGATTATTCTTCTCCACCGACTGATTCGTCCGAGTAGATGTCTTTATCGAAGCTAGATCCGCCTTCTTTTTTGTCGCGGCCTAATGATTTAAGATTGTAACCAGCGCCTGAAGTTGAATATTGGAATTCGTTGTTCCAAGCATCTGTTAATAAATGTTTTAATTTCGGATTTCCTGTCCAGTTTTTACAGCTGGCATCGTCATCCGTGATGAAGTTGATTGAAGAAGGGTATTTACCGCATTCTGCATAGAATTCGTTGATCTTAGTTGAAATTTCGCTCAATTTCATTTTTGTATTTTTAACTTCTGAGTTACGTTGACCATCTTGAATTTTTGGTAAAATGATACCCATTAATCCACCGATGATAACAAGTACGATCATGATTTCGACTAATGAAAATCCGTTTGCTGATTTTAATTTAACATTTTGTTGTTTTTGCATAAGTGTCCTCTTTATTCCGTTTATAGAATTTATCATTGGTTTTAAGTGATGATCAACCCAATTTATTTGATAACTCGAACATCGGAACCATGATGGCCATGAAGATAACAGATACAATAAGACCCATCAGGACTAGCATGACGGGATTGATAATCGTTGTTAGCGTTTCAACTTTTGTTTTAACTTGGAAGTCGTAGGCGTCCGCGACTAAGGTCAACATGTTTTCGAGGTCACCGGTTTTTTCACCGATGTTAACCATGTGAATAACGATAGGTGGGAATTGCTCGGATTTTTTCAAAGGTCCAGCAATCGATTCCCCTTCGGAGATGTTACTACGAGCTTCATCAATGGCCAAAGCTAAAACGTGATTGTCGACCACATTTCGCACGATGTCCATGGCCGTCAGCATCGGAACGCCACCTGTTAATAATGTTGAAAGTGTACGCGTAAAACGAGAAATAGCGATCATACGTGTCACATCGCCTAAAACTGGAATTTTAAGAATAATCGAATCCCAACTTTTGCGACCTTCAGAAGAATTCTTCCAATTGATAAAGAAAAGGACCGCGATCACAATGACGCCGATGTAGATATACCAGTGAGCGACCATTTCCTTACTGATGTCGTTAACTAATTGAGTCATGTAAGGTAATTCGATGCCGGGCATGGACTCAAAGATTGCCATGATTTCAGGAACGACTTTAATGAAAAGGAAGAAGATAGCGGCCACCATGATCACTAATTGGATCACCGGCATAACCATCGCACCTTTTACTTTTTGATTTAATTCAGCTTGGGCTTCAGTGAATTCGGCTAAGCGAAGTAAAATCGTATCTAAAGTACCTGACATTTCTCCGGCCTCCGCCATCGAAACGTAAATCACGTTAAAAATATTCGGGTACTTGGCTAAAGATTTATAAAGGGGCTGACCTTCGTTAACCATATTTTTACAATCAGAGATAGCCTCTGACAAAATAGGGTTTTCAACTTGTTCCGAAATAGCGGTTAAGGCATCAACCAAAGGAATGTTGGCTTTGATCAGAGTTGCCAGCTGACGAGTCATCAAAGATAAATCTTTGATCGGAACGCTTCCGGTCTTACGAGAAGCTGATTTTTTAACACCGCTGGCTTTCTTTTTGTCTTTGATGTCGACAACGTAGATGCCGTCTTTTTTTAATTTAAGACGAGCTGTACGAAGGTTATCGGAATCTAAAGTTCCTTTAACATTTTTTCCATCTTTTGAAAGGCCGCGGTATTCATATAAAGGCATAAATTATTAAATATCCATTTGTGTATTCGACATTAATTCTTCAATTGTCGTGGTTCCAGCTAAAACTTTTTGAATACCATGATCACGGAACGTCAGCATGCCTGTTGAAACGGCTTGCTTCTTGATGGCGTTACCATCTTTTCTTTGCATGATCATAGAGCGAATATCATCGGTTACGGGTAAAACTTCTGCAATCAAGGTACGACCCAAGTAGCCTTTTTGTCCGCAGTGTTCGCAGCCAATGGCTTTGCAGATATTCGCACCTTTTAATTGCTCTTTGGTAATTCCAATAGTTTGTAATTCAAATTCACTCGGTTGATAAGGCGCTTTGCAGTGAGGACAAAGAACGCGCACAAGACGCTGAGCTAAAATTCCTAAAACCGAAGTGGCAATCAAGAAGGGTTCTGCGCCGATATCCATTAAACGAGGGAACGCACCAGCCGCATCATTGGCATGGATCGTAGATAAAACTAAGTGACCTGTTAATGACGAATTGATCGCAAGCTCTGCAGTCTCCAAGTCACGAATCTCTCCCACCATGATGATGTCTGGATCTTGACGAAGGAATGATCTTAAACCGGCAGCGAAAGTTAATCCAATTTTGGCATTCACTTGAACTTGGCCGACACCGTGGATACGTTGCTCCACCGGATCTTCAACTGTTAAAATATTAATATCGGGTTTATTTAATTTAGAAACACATCCGTAAAGGGTCGTTGATTTACCTGACCCCGTGGGACCAGTTACAATCAAGATACCGTATGAACGAGAAATTAAATCATCTAAAATAGCCATGGTTTCATTTGAGAAACCCATTTGGTGAAGTTCACGTGTTGTAGCTGATTTATCTTGAAGACGCATAACAATACGTTCACCGAAAGTTGTAGGAACGGTTGATAGACGAATATCGATATCTTTTCCACCCACTTTAAGCGGAATACGACCATCTTGTGGAAGACGTTTTTCGGCGATATTTAAATTGGCCATAACTTTAATACGAGAAGTAATCGCATTCTGTAATTTTTTTGGTGGCTTGAACACGTCGTACAAAATACCGTCACCGCGGTAACGAACAACCATGTCTTTTTCGTAAGGTTCGATATGAATATCGGAAACTTTTTCTTTCACAGCACGGAAAAGAACTGAGTTCACCATTTTAATTACGGGAGCATCGTCTTCACCGGCCTCAAGTAAGTCGATGATCGGATCTTCTAAATCCATTTCATCTTCTTCGATTTCATCCATACCGCTGAGGTTCGCGGTACTTTTCTCGTAAATACGATTGATAGCATCTTGAAGGCGCTGTGATGTTGTTACGATGGAGCGAACGCGTTTTCCGAAAAGAACTTGAATGTCATCTTGAGCCACGGTGTTGACCGGATTCGAAGTTAACATCGTTACCGTATCATTATCTTCTTTGTAGGGAAGTACGCCTTGGTTTTTCGCGTAATTGATCGGAAGATTTCGAACAATGTCGGCTGAAATATCAGCGACGGGGATATCTCTTATAAACTCTAAGCCTAATTCTCGGCACAGTTCAGATACAACATCTTCTGCTGTTGAAAAATCTTTTCCCGATAAAACTTCTCCCACGCTAATCGGACGTGAGATAGCCGTATTTTTCAGAACAGATTTGATCTGCTCTGAATTTAAGGAAGTCGCTTTCGATAAAACAAGAGGGATATCCATTTCAGCCATATTATTTTCTCTGAGTCCCTGGGGTAACTGATTGAGGAGTACGCGCTTCGCGTTTTAAAACTTTATCAATCGTTGCTCCGTAAGGGTCTTTTCCACCGTTACGTTTTAAGAAGTTCAAACGTTCCGCTGTTTTTTCTTGAACTAAACGCTGTTGATCGGCTGGATTTCTAATAATTCTTGGAGTTAAGAAAACTAGCATATTCACTTTAGTTTTAGAAGTATCTTTTGATTTAAATAACCAACCTAAAACGGGAAGATCGCCTAAAACCGGAACTTTTTTAGTTGTTTCGATTTCTTCATCTTTCATTAAGCCCCCGATAACTGCTGTATCTCCGTTATTTAAAACAAGATTCGTTTTCATGTTACGAGTTGCTAAAGGTTGAACTTTTCCTGAGAAATCCGAAGGAACTTGAACGTTCGATAATTGTTTGATCGATTGTTTGAATTCCATGCGAATTGTTTCAGAAGATGGGCTGATGAATGGTTTAATCGTTAACTTGATTGTTGCATCATCAAATTCAGGTTGAGATAAAGCTTGAGTTCCATTTGTACCAGGAACCACTGTTGAACGAGTAACAACTTTATCACCCACTTCGATTTCAGCTTCTTGAGCATCCATCGCTGAAATTTGCGGTGTTGATAAGATATTTGTTTTGCCGAATTTTTTGATGAACTTTAAGAATCCCATTAAGCTTGGAAGATTCGTTGCTTTTCCAGAAACAGGGTCCGTTACGCTCACAGATCCTGAAGAGAATCCTAAGATTGCATTTCCGGCGCCAGCTAATGGACTTAAGATGTCAGTTAAATCAGTCGCTTTTCCAACGAAACCGGCTTTGCCGCCGTCTTTATCAAACTTAACTAAACCACCACTTGATTCAGATCCGTCAGACATATTCATTTCCATTACGATCGCTTCAACGAAAACTTGATCACGAGGGATGTCTAATTTATTAAGGATGTTTAATACTTTTTCGTAATCTTGCTTACTAGCTGAGATCACTAAAGAGTTTGTTCCTTTGTCAGCTTTAATCGAAACATCACCGCCGAATACGCCTTCACGAACCGCAGCTTGTCCTTGAGGTTGGAAACCAAAACCTGTATTTGTTGTCGGAGTTTTTGGAGTAGAGTCTTTAGCGACTTCAGATAATGTTGTAGCGATTTTTTCTGCTTCACCGTGTTTTACGTAATAAACGTAAACTCCGCCTTGGCTTTCCGCTGAAACTTTAAAATCCAACTGAGAAACTAATTTTTTCACGCGCGCAATACCAGCACGATTTCCGATGATAATTAAAGAGTTCGTGCGATCATCCGGGAAAACTAAGAACGAAGAAGCCCCAGCTCCTTTAGAAGCGACCGCGCCACCAGGAGCAGCTGCGAATCGTCCACCGCCATTAAATCCGCCGCCACCACTTGAAGTTGATTTCTGTCCCTTGTTAACGACCTTATCGATCAAGTCAGCAATATCTTTTGCTTTCGCGTACTTAATGCCAACAACTTCAAGTTGTTCCTCAAATCCAGGAACGTCTAATTGGTTGATGATTTTCATAATACGATCAATTGATGATCCAAAATCTGAGATAATCATTGAGTTGGTTTGGGGGTAAGCTTCGATTTCACCGTAACTTGAATTTAATAAACGACCTAATTGCGTTTTTAAAGTTTCCGCTGTGATGTGTTTTAAGTGAACAACTTTAGTGATCATTTGATCTGTGTTCGGGTAGTAGCTGCCAGAGTAGATATCGATCCCATCGCGTTGAGCTGAACGGGCATTTCTAATTTTTAAGAAACCACCATTTGGAACCACCGTGAAGCCATTAATCGCCAACGAAGAAAGGAAAGCTTTGTAAGCTTCTGCGACTGTATTTTTACTTGGTGCAACGATCGTGATTTTACC
>CAZXZW010000049.1:0-16305 GCA_964645745.1 uncultured Bdellovibrio sp. | reverse complement strand
CACTGACCGCTGATTCGGCTTCAGTGGCATACATCGCGTAAGGTGCAGAATTAACTTCAACATTATTAATGGCTTGAATTCCATTAGAACCAGCATAACTAAATTCAATCGTTAACTTTCTAATTTCAGTCGTTAATAATGGTGAGTAACTTCCACCTTCAAAACAGGCCATTGAATTTGATGCTGAGTTGCTAAATATATCAAATAATTTAACAGGACCACCGGGATGAACAGGGTTTCCCGATCCCAATTTAAAACTAATATCACCATTTGATCCGACCATAGAAATACTATTAAATGTTTCTACAAAAACCGTACAAGTCCCTGTGGCATCTTTATATTTAAAAGTGAAATTAACGCTATTAGAATCTAAAGCAGTTCCATTTGGTTTACGAATGTTGGCTTGAAAGTTAATGTATTCAGGAGTGGCGTAAACAAATGATGACAAAAGCGATGTCATCGCAAAAATGATAAAGAAAATCTTCATATTCTTTATGAATTTAAATAAGGTTAAAAAGGACGTGGTCATACGGGTTTTATCGGTAGTACGTCAAATTACTTAAGCAAAAACGGGCCATTTTGAAACAGTTGCTTACATTTAGACCTACAACCCGGCCAGTCGACCAAGATTTTATCTATAGAACCACTCCATAACTCTCAATACGCCCTGATGATGGTCGTGACAGGGAACAACGACCTAGACCACCTCTAGGCAACTAAGCTATAATTTCGTAACTATGTCAGATAATTTCAAAGTCGAAAAACCTCGTAATAATAAGTATCCACCTAAAGGTATCACTTTAGAAATTATGATTCGAGCGCTTGTAGCTCAGTTCGGCTGGGCCGATCTCGGACAAAAAATCTGGATTAAATGTTTTAATGAAAATCCTTCGATCAAGTCCAGCCTCATTTTTTTGAACAAAACTGGGTGGGCCAAATTACAAGTTGAAGATCTTTATTACAATGTCTTTGGCGGACGTCCTGAGAATTGGGGCCAGAATTTTACTCCTCAGACAAATATCAAATCTGGTTTTAGTTTTAAATCAACAGCTGAAGAGGTCGCTGCTGATATAAACCTAACTGGAAAAGTTGTCGTCATCACAGGTGGACATTCAGGCATCGGACTTGAGACGACTCGTATACTATCTCAAAAAGGCGCACAAGTTATCAACGGAGCCAGAAATCCTGAGAAAGCTCGCGAAGCTTTCGCTTCGATGAAAAATGTTGAATGCTTACCATTAGATTTAGCCCTACCTCAATCGATTGATCAATTTGCTGAGAAAGTTTTATCACTTACGCCGCAGATTGATATTCTGATTAATAACGCTGGCATCATGGCTTTGCCTGAAACCAAAGATGCTCGTGGATATGAAATGCAATTTGCTACAAATCATCTCGGACACTTTCAATTAACAGAAAAACTTTTTCCCGCCTTGAAACAAGGAGCACGGGTCATCACGCTGACGTCAGCCGGTCACCGCTTCAGTCCAATTAACTTCGATGATATTCATTTTACTAAAAATCCGTACGACAAATGGAAAGCGTACGGTCAGTCAAAAACGGCTAATTCACTTTTTGCCGTTGAACTTGATCTTCGCGTGAAAGAATTTGGCGTACGCTCGTTTGCCGTTCATCCCGGTCGAATTGCGACAACATCGTTAATGCGTCATATGGAAGAATCAGAATTTAAAGCCGCTTCAAATGCATCGCCGACACTTATGAAAACCATCGCACAAGGCGCCGCTACAACAGTCTGGACTGCGACAAGTCCTCTATTAGCTGAAATGGGCGGTGTTTACTGCGCCGACTGCAATATTTCTCCCCTTGTTAAAGATGTTACGACCAGTCCGGCCGGCGTTCTGGCTTACGCTGTCGATCACAAAATAGCTGCACAGCTTTGGGACCTCAGCGAGGAAATGACAGAGGGCTAGATGAAATCTTTGAACCTGTTATTTTTGTGTCTTCCTTTCTTTATCTTATCCAAAACTTTATACGCACAGACTGCAACGAAAGCTTCGCCTAGCGATCAAATCGAATACTCGATCCGCCCTGGGGAAGTTAAGTTTATTAAATTTCCGAAGACCGAAAATAAACCTACTCTGACTTGTCGAGATCAAGTCATTCCTTTAGGCGAAATTAAAACGCTTTATGTCGCCATTATTTCAGAAAGTTATTTCTCGAAAGATAAAGAATTTATGTGCGTCCTTAAATATTCTAAGACTCAAGAGAAAAAAATTAAATTCACTGTTCATTCTAAAGAATACCCGCACGAAAATCTTTCCGTCGTGCAAAAAACCGTTAAGGTCTCGGAAGAAAATCAAAAGAAAATTGCTGACGATCGAAAGCTTACCGACAAAGCATACAGCCAACCGCTTGATACTCTTCAAATCAATGATCCTTTTCAACTTCCTTTAAAATCTAAAATAACCAGCCCCTACGGCATTCGAAGAAACTATAATAATGGAGCTAAACAAGGCGAACACTTAGGTGTTGATTTTCGCGGAAATGAGAAAACAAAAATTCCCGCATCTAATCGTGGAAAAGTTGTTCTGGCTCAGAAATTATTTTTGTCTGGAAATGTTGTGATCCTTGATCACGGCATTGGAATCTATACCCATTACAATCACATGTCGAAGATCTTAGTTAAAGAAGGCGATATCGTTAAAAAAGGACAAACTCTGGGTTTCGTGGGAAGCACCGGAAGAGTTTCGGGGCCTCACCTCCACTGGGGAGCGAAGATTCAAGGTCATGCGATCGATGCGCTCAATTTAACAGAAGAAAGCAAAGATCTGTTTACCTTGAAGCCTTCGCCAGGTTTTTAAAAACCGAGATGTCTTTTCAGCTTAACACCAACCCAACTATCGCAACATGATGCAGTACTATTTTACAAATGCAACATGATGCAGTAACAATAAGATGTGCTCTACGGAAATGAATCTATTTCTCATTATAAACCGGCCAATGTTGTCATCTGGATGACCATGGCTTTTCAAGCTGGAATCCTTAATATGGGTGGATTCATGGCTTGCCATCGCTTCGTCTCGCACATCACGGGTTTTGCGACGTTTTTTGGGCATGAACTCAATCAAGCTGATAGCAGTCATGCTTTCGGGATGCTGATTGTTCCTCTTTTTTTTCTTTGCGGTGTCATGATCAGTGGCCAACTGGTCGATGTTCGACTCAAACTTCATAAGAATCCGAAATATTATATGACCTTTGGAATTATTTTATGCTTACTGATTATTGTAATGTGCTTAGGGGTTACTGGATACTTTGGTCACTTCGGCGAACCTTTCGATCAGTCACGTGATTATGCGCTACTAGCTTTTTTATGCTTAACCTGCGGTATTCAAAATGGAACGATCACTTCTGTTTCAAAATCAGTTATCCGCACCACACATTTGACAGGTATCACCACGGATCTCGGAATCGGAATCGTTCGCTTTTTGAATCGTAAAAAAATTGATGTCGATACGAAAAGCGAATTACAAGCCAACCTTATGCGTTGCGGGATTATCTTCTGCTTCACCTTTGGTTCTGCCCTGGGCGGATATATTTTCATGCATCTTGAGTACTGGGGATTCATAGTGCCCATTCTAACTTCGGGAATTCTTTTTTGCAGCATGCTTTATTTTCATTTCTTAAAAAATAAGATCGGTCATGCCATTGGATAAAATTAAAAGTCTCATTAGCCTTTACCCTGAAAATTATTTTTGCGATCCTAAAATTTCTGTCGATATGATTGAAAGCCTGCGACGCTTTGACGATATTGATGATGTCGATTTTGATAGAATTTTTCCAGCTCTTTACCAGTACCACTCGGCCGTTCATTGGTCGCCGGTGGCGGTCGCCATGAAAATCACCGAATGGGTTAAAGATTTAAAACAAAAAAAATTTTTGGATATCGGTTGTGGTGTAGGAAAACTTTGTATTTTACTCTCTATTTTAACAGAACATGAAGTTTACGGCATCGAACAAAGAGCACCGCTTGTACAGATTGCTCAAGATATTATTGCAACCAATAACTTAAGTCGTATATCTATCCAACAGAAAAATATGCTCAATCTAGATTGGAGCGCTTACGACATCTACTATCTTTACAATCCCTTCCAAGAGCATGTGGCTCATTCAGAAAGTTTTATCATTGATCAAGATCTCGACTTTGATAAAAAGTTTTACATAAAATACACTTCCGAAGTTTTTAGACAATTATCCTGGGCCGCCCCGGGAAAAGTTTTTATCACTTATCATGGGTATGGCGGTGAAATACCTAGCGATTGGCACTTATTTGCAACGGAACGTATTAATAACGGCGACCTTAAAATGTGGGTGAAAGAATACAAATGAAAAAAAGGAAGGATTTATTAGCCTACCTCAAATCTAAAGACCTACGCATGACGCCGTTAAAAGAGCTTCTTATTCAATTTCTTTTAGATAATCAAAAGCGCATAATTCCGCATAAAGAGCTTCAAGATCACGTGAATCAACACTTGCCTGAGATAGACCGCACTTCGATTTACAGAAATATTGAAAAATTAATTTCCATAGATCTTATTCAAGAATTAAATCTTCCGAAAACAGGCAAAGCTTATCAATTCATTTTTGATAACCAAGTCCATCATTATTATATCTGCAAAGGCTGCAACGAAGTCAAAAAAGGTGACGAGAAACTTTTTAACCGCATTGAAAAAGCCCTTAAAGATATCCACGATTTCTCTAAAGCTCAAATGTCAGTTGTCTTTTACGGCTACTGCTCAGACTGCGAATCGGAAAGATCCGCAGAACCTTAATCTTATTTAAATAAATACGACCTGGATTTAAACGTTACTGATGAGCCACGTTTCTTAATTCTTTTTTATGATTTAATCCGATAATTGTTTTTTCCGGCTGAGTTTCAGACGGTTTCAAACTTTTATACCAGTAGTAGTTACGAAGAATTGAACTAACGTACTCACGCGTTTCTTGAAAAGGGATCGTATCCATAAACACTAAAGGATCCTTTGTTTGGTAACGTGTAATCCATTTATCTACATTTCCAAATCCTGCATTATAAGCCGCTAAGGCGTAAACCATATTGCCATCATAACGTTTCATCAACTGCGCTAAGTATTTTGTTCCCGCGGAAACATTTTTTTCTACATTGAACAAGTTCGACTTATTAAGACTTCTATCCAATAATTTAGCCGTACGAGGCATCAACTGCATAAGCCCACGCGCCCCGACACGAGACATTGCTTTATCATTAAAGGCACTTTCTTGACGGATCAAGGCTAAAACTAAAAGATAATCTAATTCCGAAGTTTGAGCCGTTTTCTTAATTTCTTCCACATATCTTAATGGGAAATACAATTCCACTGTCGCTTTGGTTTTTAATTCAGGTTTTGCTGTGAACGCTTTCGATAAAACTTTGAATGAAGTTAGATCATCTTTGATTTGATTGGATAAGTAACCCACGTAAACCAAGACCTCAGGCTCAAGTGTGTTCAACATTCCATCATGCAACCAGGATAAATACTCTTTACTGGCTTTTGGGTTATTCTGAATGTTTTGTTCCACTAATTCTAATAATTGATTAATTTTATCATTTTTAGCTGTGCGGGTTTGAACCGGAGTTTGTAATCTTGATGTTACAAGCTTGTTGGCATCAAGCTCTGAATTTTGGAGTTGCAAAATAGCATGGTAACTTAATGGGTAGGCATTGAAATACGAGCTTCCAACCGTTAAATTATTTTTCATGTCTGATGTGCCACACTTTGTTTTCCAGAATTCAGCACGAGACACAATAAATTTAAGATCCGTGCTTTTAACGTTACCAAAATACGATACTGCTTTGTTACAATCATTTTTTAGTAAACTGAGCATAGCTAAACGATAGTTTGCGCGACTTAAAAGCTCATCTTGCTTTGAACACTTTAAAACACTGTCGTACAAGAATAACGAAGAATCATAAGCGTGTTGCTCGGGAAAACTTTTCTCAAGAACGTTAGCTAAAGCAAAGCTTAAAGCCGGCGCTTTACATGTGACATCCAGCTTTAATTCACCCACTAAATTATTGAACTGCTGATCTGAAACTGACGACGAGGCACGGATCAATGTCGTTATATCTTGATGAGCTAAACGGTCATAATTTTTATTTTTTAAATCATGAATAACCGCTGACTTCGAAGAATTAACACGCGCCACATGACGAGACTTTGCTTCCGAGAAATATTCTTTCAAACGCTTAATATCCTCGTTCGTGCTTTTTGAATGAGAATGCGATTTCATCTCTTGAGAAGGATTCTGAATTATTTTCTCTAGAAAGAGTGTATTTTTATCGTAAGTTGGTGGGTTCATCACGAATGACTTATCCGATTGCGTAGCGCAGCTGGCACTTAAAAATACACTGATATAGATAATTCTTTTTTTCACTGAGCCTCCCTGCGCAAGAAATTTAATTATTCCATTAATTGTATATTGAAATTTTGTTTTTTTGAAACACTTTAGGCGTTATTTTTAAGAATATTTTTTAAGGTCTAGTTTAAAGTTTCTTTGACACAAGAGTCAACTCGCTTAAACTAAAATCTGTGAACTCAATCACTAAAATCCAATTTTACAATGACGTAGTCTTAAGCGGAACTACTAATTCGATTAACAGTTTTCTCGATGCTTGGACGCGGCTACTGGCTTTTTTACTCAACTTGATACGGATTTCTCATTATGAGACATTTTAATTCTGTCGCCAGCCTTACTTCTTTTTCAAGATTAAACCTCACACTGACGAGAAGAAACTATCATGCGAAAGCTTAATTCGACTCTTTTTTCATTTATCACAGCCCTTGTTATGGCAAGCGGAACTTTTTTCATATTGCAGACTTCTTCTACCGATGAAACACAACTCTCGTCACTTGCTGATGGTATCGTAGCTGAAGACTACGTCTGGAAAAAGAAATCTATATCTGTTTGCTGGGCCGACAAAGAACAAAGTGAAGAGCTTGATCAATTCTCTGTTATGAGAACAGCCTCGCAAGAGACAACAACTGATATCGGCGCAGAAGATCGAAAAGCCATTCAAAGTAAAATCCAAGAACAATTCAATCATGAGTCTGTAGGCCTGGAATTTGTCGGATGGCAACCGTGTGATTCAAATAACAAATCTGACATTTACATTTTTGCTTTTGAAGATATGACTTACGCTGAATACTATATCCCCGGAGAAGCCGATATCGGAACCTCATGCGAGATGTTCAATTCAGATATCCGCAAAAAAGAAATACGCCACCGCGTACCTGGACAGCCTGGCTATTTATTTTTAAGTAAGGCCACACTAAAACATCATAAACAGTTTATTAAACATCCCGAAATTTCCTTGATCCGATCAGCTCTTCATGAGTTCGGACATATTGCAGGACTTCTGCACGAGCACTATCACAAAGATGCTAAAAACGATCCGAACTGCCAAGATTTAATAAAAGAAAATCCAGATTTTACTTTAAATCCTGTCAAATTAGGAAAAGAAAAAGCCTACTCGAAATACGATCCTCAATCGATCATGAATGCTTGCTTCACGATTAAAGAAGATGAAAAAGAGCAGCAATCGGTATCCGATATTAAACTAAGCCCTCTTGATCTTCATACTTTACGATGCATCTACCAATCCAAAGATCAGTACGATAAATCGAAATGCCATAAAACAGATTACAAATAACCCCTTCTGCAGAATGGCTGGATTAAAATTATAGTTTAATAACGTTATCTAAAACCGTACGCTCAACTTGCGGGTAATGCGTCGATAAGACCTGGAGCTCACGTGTTCCTTTATCTAAAGTATTTTGCAAAACTAAATGTAAATAATGAACAGCAAACGCTAAAGAATCAGAAACCGATCCACTTTTTAAGAACTGTCCTAAGAATAATGAAGATAATAAGTCCCCATTTCCATTAGGTGGAACTTTAAAGCTAAACTCTTTGTTCTTCACTAAGTAACAATGAGTCCCATCAGAAACTGCACTGACTAAATCCGATGGATATTCTTTCAATTTATTCCCAGTCACAACTACTGTTTTAATATTTTTGTTATGAAAATAAGAAATCGCTTTTCTTAGACTAGCCACGTCTTCGATTTTAAGATCACTGAGTGTTTCAGCTTCGAATTGATTAGGAGTAATAATGTCCGCGTGTAACTGAGTCTTAAAGAAATCCAAAACTTCCGGCTTCACGAAACAACTATTATTTCCGATCACCGGGTCACAAAGATAAATCACTTTAGGATTCAGAGCTTTAATTTTTCTCACCGAATCATATACAGAATTACAGATATCAGCAGATCCCATATATCCAGACAAGATGGCCTGACATTCAGGTAAGAAGTTATTCTTCTCCAGACCTTGAATAATTGCTTTGATACTATCTCCGGTGTAAATATCTCCGGTCCAGCTGGGATAACCCGTGTGATTTGAAAACTGCACCGTATTGACTGGCCACACATCATAGCCCATTGATTGCAACGGAAACACCGCCGCTTTATTTCCAACATACCCATAAGTAACATGTGATTGTATTGATAATATTGCCATAGAAGAACGTTAACATACCAAGCAGCAGAAGTCCTGCGAATATCAGATCACGCTACTTCACATCATTGTGGTTCTTACACCACTCACTCAGGTTAAAACTGTTCCAAAAGCGTAGTTAGAATCTTGGCACTAGTTTTTACATTTATGCCGCGGTCGATTTGCCCCGGCGATTCAAAAGTATAGGCGTGCTTCACGCCTTTATTATACCAATAGGTTTTGAAAGTCCCTTCATTGGCCGAAGTACTGACGCCAGGAGCTAGCAGCTCATAGGCATCCACTTTAAAAGTGGATGAAAACTTTTCGGGGTATTTTCCACTTTTGCTTTCAATAAAAATATCTGACGGCATTAAAGCTACCGAACGCTCTAACAAGTTGTCTAACGGATCACTCTTGATCAAGAAATATTTATCCCGTGAGTAAGCATCATGAAGATCGATAAACAAATCGATATCCACGCCACCTTTTTCAGATTTGAATTTATAATTGATG
Source organism: uncultured Bdellovibrio sp. (assembly GCA_964645745.1). Lineage (GTDB taxonomy): Bacteria > Bdellovibrionota > Bdellovibrionia > Bdellovibrionales > Bdellovibrionaceae > Pseudobdellovibrio. The sequence continues at coordinate 7,261 of CAZXZW010000049.1, read as the reverse complement.
GTATTTAAAATCGTTTGCGCCGTTTTATGATTCGTTTGATCTGACCAATTACGATTCAAATCAACACCCTCTTCGGCTACACGCGTTCCTTGTTTCAATCCGTAGTTATTAATATTAAAAATAAAAGTGATTTCAAATTTCTCGCGAAGTTTTTGATTTGATAATAATTGCTCAAAAAGATAAACGGCATTCTTCACACCCATCACTTCAGATCCGTGTACACCACCCGTAATCAGTAAACGCTGCGGGTGAGCGTTGCTAGATGGATTCATCGTCGCCATCATAACCGGCAAACCATCGACCACTCCAGCCGTTTCAAATACAACCCCAGGTACTTTTCTACTTTTAATTTCATTTAACTTTTGAAAGAACTCAGGAAAGTTTAAGCGCTCCTCAAGAGGAAGAACAAATTTATGCTGAGACGGAGTCGCTTCGCCAAAGAGCTGATGACACGCTTTTTGAGCATATCCAGAGTGGCTTAAAACGGCGATTAGAATGAATATTATGAATCTCATCTAGTGAAACTTAAAAGCAAGCCACCGGCCAGACCAAACAAGTTTTAGAGCCTTTAAATGGATTTCATCCCATGCAAAATGACAATTGTGCGCCTGTTTATAATAACTTAGACATGAAAACCAAAGGCCTAAAGAGCTTCAATCGCCTGTTTCATTTTATCCAAAGCCGCTTGTATTTGCGAGCGTGGACAAGCCAAATTCAATCGAACACGAAGCCCGCCGTTCTCGACAAACATCTCTGAGCCCTCTAAAATCACGCCAGCTTTTTCTAAAAAGAATTTTGTTAGATTCGTGTTTTCAGGGAAGTAAGCGGTAAAATCGACCCAAGCTAAATAAGTGGCCTGTGGGATTTTAAAATTAGTTTTCGGTAAATAGGTTTTTAAAAACTGATCGAGCAAATTAAAATTTCCATCTAAGTATGTTTTTAATTCTTCCAACCAAGTAGCTCCATCACTGTAAACACCGATCGCAGCGGCGAGACTCATCGGATTCACTAAACCGTAATGCTTATGAGCCCAGACTTTTCTCAACTGAGGATCTGGAATAATAATAGTGGCTACCATTAAACCTGCTAAATTAAATGTTTTACTGACAGCCATACAAGTGACGATATTTTGATTTCCAGGAAACAATTTAGCCAGTGGAGTATGTTTAACATCTTTTCGTAAAAGGTCGCAGTGAATTTCATCAGAAACAATTTTTACATTGTGTTTAAAACAAATATTTCCAATTCGCTTTAATTCATCATTCGTCCAAATACGTCCAACAGGATTATGCGGGTGACAAAGCAACAGTAATTTCGTTTTAGGATCTTGTGCTTTCTTTTCAAAGTCTTCGAAATCGATAAAGTATTCATTATTTTTTTCAATTAATTTTGAAGTTATAAATTCTCGACCCACACGGCTTGATGCATGTTTGAAAAAAGCGTACGAAGGCGTAAAAGCTAAAACTTTTTCTCCGGGCTCACATATATATTCGACTAACCCAATTAAGGCCGGAATAACGCCCAACGAAATCTGCATTTCTTCTCGTGCAAATTCCCAATCATACTTCTCTTTACACCACTGATCGAAGGCCCGATAAAGCTCGTTATCAAAATTCATAGTGTAACCAAAGATCGGATGCTCTAAACGCTTTTTCATCGCATCGATCGCGCACTGAGGAGCTGCAAATTGCATATCTGCGACCCACATTGAAATCAGTTCTTCTTTAGAGTATTTAATTTGCGGAAAATTATCCGAGGGTCCAAAAAGATAACTTTCGTAACCATCGTAGGCTAAAGCGTTAGTATTTTTTCTATGAATAATTTGATCAAATGAAGTGCTCATCTATTGTTCCTCAGAACTCAGATGTTAGAAGGATCTCACATTGAAGTCTAGCAGGTTTGCATATGCAGCGCATGTCTGCATATGCAAATTAACGTGTAATTCCTACAGAGAGTATGTTCTGCGTTTCTACACGTACAGTTCCACTCGGATTCGATCCTACTGTTGGCCCTGCCAACGTAATCACTCCGTAAGAACGTATATTTAATTTAGAATACATATTCATTCATTCCTTATCTCTTTTTAAAGTAAACGACTGTTATATGCATGAACAAGTCCTGCTGTACTTTTGCGTAATAAATGTAATTACAGATTTGTCATAACCCTTATTAAAATAAAACTTGCCTCCTTACGTGGGTATTGATACAGCATGTGCATATTTATGATCTACGAATTTGATGACTCAAAATCCTGGCTGAAAGCAGAACTCGAGAAAAGAGCTTCCACTAATCCCCTATTCTCCGGTAATGCCTTCGCGAAAAAAATTGGATTAAGTCAAAGTTATCTCAGCCTCATTTTGACTGATAAAAGATCGTTAACAGAAAAATCAGCACGTATTATTTCTAAAAGCTTAAATCTTTCCCCATCTGAATTTGACTACCTTAATTTATTAGTTAAAAAAGAAAATTCAAAGGACAGCTCAGTTAAAAAATATTATAATGATGAACTGAAAAAGTTCCGTCAACAAAACCAAGTTGACGAAATCAATTTGGAAAAATTTAAAGTAATTTCTGACTGGCACTACAGTGCTTTGTTAGAATTAATCACTTTAAAAAATGTGGCTCATACTGAAAGAGCTTTTGCCAGACGTTTGTCATTAGACGTATCGACCGTTCGTGAAGCTTTAAAAAGATTAGAACAATTGGATCTTATTAGAAAAGAAAACAATAAATATGTTCGAAGCGATAAAGGCAATTTAGCCACACCTTCAGAAATCAGCAGTGAAGGCCTTCGTAATTTCCATAAGCAAATTCTTAAAAAAGCCGTCCTGGCCGTCGACGAACAATCGCTAGAACAACGTGTGTTCTCCGGCATGACGATGTCGATTGATGTCGACAAACTTCCACTAGCTAAAAAAATGATCGAAAATTTTAAAAACGAAATGTCTAATCTGCTCGAAGTTGATAACAAAACTAAAGTTTATCAAATATCTATCCAACTCTTCCAATTAGATAAAGATATCGAGGAAAAAAATGAAACACATTAATCTGGTTATTTCTATCATCATGATGACTTTCACTCTAGGCTGCGCCAAAGGCGCTGGGAACAACAACGAAGCTCCTGAAGGAGTCTCTCAAGGTAACGGTATGACAACCTATGCGTCGAACTACAAGTACACGCTTTCTTATAAAGCCGGACTTCAATTGATTATCAAATCAGAACGTGAAATAGAAATCAATGACTCGACCTTTATTAAACGTGGCGAAGATCAGTCGTCATTAACTGTAAAAGCTTTAGAACAATCTGATTTAGACGGAGATGTTCTAAATACTTCTGATGATTTACTCTCTCACCTGGTTAAAAAGAAACCACTAGGAAACTGGAAGAAAGTTCAACAACCAGGATCTTTAGGCTTCTATTCAGAATCAATGGATCGTAACTTCACAAACACCGACTACTACTTCTTCTCTGAAGAAAAAAATGTGATTTACGGACACATGGTTCTTGCAAACAACTCGATCAATTCGCAGTACATTAAATCAATTATGTCAACGTTTGCACTGGATTACACTTCACCAACGATCTCAGACATTAAATTAGAAAACTCAACTATCCTTAGCGGAGACTACGCCACGATCTTATTTAAGGCTTCAGATGATCTGTCTGGATTAAATTTAGATGCGACTTCAATTTATGGATTCTTTGCTTTAGATGAAGCTGGTGGAGGCTCAGAATTCCGTCTTAACGGCGTTGAATTAAAAGCACTCGGTGACAGCTGGTATTCTGTTAAATTTAAGGTTGAGAGCTATCTTAAATCAGGAAACTACAATTTGATTTCGTTCTGTATCGCAGACAATGTGGGGAACCGATTAGCCTTAGCCGCTCAGTCTGAAAGCTATTGTCGCTCAGAAGCAACAATGACCTTAGCTCCTATTCCACCGATCACGTTAAAAATATCTAATCCTGCTTTAGATATTTTAGATCAACCGCGTATTATCGATATCAAACTTGAGAAAAAAACACTTAAAGCTGGTGAACAGGGAACAATTTTATTCAAAGCTGTTCAACCTTGGCTAGCAACAAACTATATGGGCTTATTCTCAAGCTACGACACCGAGGGAATCATTACCATCGACACTAGAAAATTAATGGTGCTAGCTAATGACTGGTATTCCGTTAAATTTACGGTGAATAAAAATGTTCCTAAAGGCAATTACGCGCTAGTCTCTTTTGTATTAAGAGACAGTGTTGGAATTAAAGCGGCCCTATGGGGCCGCCACTATGGCTACTACGCCTTCCAAGATCAAAATAAGAACTACACTTGGACGACCATTGAAATGGTCACGCTTGAAATTAAGTAATTTTTAACGACAGGCTCTATGATTCACGATGGCCTTCTTAATTTTTTGAGGGGCCTTCGACAAAGATGAAGCTGGACCGTTTGGTCTTAAAACATCCCAATATGATTTCTTCGCAAACAGCAAACCGTCGTTATTCTTCATTTGCAAATCCAACATCGCCAAAGCGCAACGACTTGAACTTTCAGGATCCGTTCCTGCAAACTTAAAGCACTCAGATTTATCACCGTCATAATAATCTTCTTTACCGCTATGAAGCTGATAGAAACCCGATGTTTTACCATTCGGTCCTTTGATCGAGGCGCGAATATTACAGCTGCTCTCTAAGTGAGCCATCGTCGTCATCACCAGCGTCCACATAAACGCTTTATCATTGAGGTTCATGGCTCCGTACTTCGGACACAGGGACTTCATTTGCGACGAGCTCAACATGTAAGGATATTTTCTCGAATTCGTTTTAATTTCATTTTTAATGTATTCACCTAATCGTCCTAAAACGAGGTTCGCATCCATGAACTTACTACAGCGATCATCGACTTCGACCCCGTTGATCGGAAAATCAAACAGGTCATTATCGTTATTAATAATATCGATGAATTGCTCGATAGATTGGTTGGAGACCTCTTCATATGTGAAGGCTGATCCAGCCTTGGCTTGGACTGCAGCTGAGCTCACCACCACGATTGCGACTAACATTCTAACTCTAGTTTTCCATTGCATAAAGACCGCCTATTTTCGCTATTGAACTTATGCCTATGCAGGCATTTTTAAGTTCGATTTTGTACGTAAAATAGTTTTGCGAATTCTGGGCCTGAGTGCTCTAGCTTATAGGAGTCCTCAGTAAATGGAAGCGACTACTTCATTTACATCATGACAAAAAAACTAAGTAGGATTCAGACTCTAGTATGCATACTTTTGCTAGCTGAGTTTATTTTTTCCTTCATCATCTGTTTTATAATTTAGAAATACGACGATCATTTTTAATTTTTTCCAGATCTTTATAAATACTCAGATAGTTATAGAGTACCTTAGAGAAATAAGCGTTGTTTTTTACTTCCGAGGAAGGCACACGACTTAATTTATTAATCCCCATATTATAAGCCGCGATATAAGAGGCCGCTTTAGATTTTAAAGACTTCTTCAAGTATTTAAAATAAGAGGCTCCTATTTCAATATTATAACGTGGATCTTTTAAAGAGTTCTTCCCCTTCCACTCCAAACCTTTTTTCTCGCAGATCCATTTAGCTGTATCCGGTTTGATTTGCATTAAACCAATTTCTCCCGCTGATCCAATTGCATTCGGTTTAAAATGACTTTCCGTTTTAATGATAGCCATTAAGAATATAGGATCATACTGATTGTCACGACTGACCTCAATCAGCGTTTTAACGACATCTTGGCTTACCAACTGACGGCCATTCTTCCTCAAATACTCTTCAATATAAGAAGCAAAGAAGGGGTCTGCTTCAAAACGTGAAGCCGGTGAACTTGAATAGGCATTGTTTAATATTTCTCTGGCATGTTGTTGGCGATCAGCTTCACTGTGAATAGGCTGAGGACTCTGACACGAGTTTAAATATGAGACAATGACAAGTAAAAAAACTAATAAATGAATTTTGATATTCGATGCTCTCATAACAGCTAGATATTACAAAAAGCTGACCAATTAAGAAGGCCTTCTAAGCTCAGATAGTCGCCATTGCCTCAAGTATAAGTCGAGTGTCAGGACTCTAAACACTAGTTCTAGAATAGTGTTTAAAATATTTTTTACACTGAGCAAAACTTCTGCGCAGGAATCTGATACGAAAAACATGTGTTAATTTGAGATGGTGTATTTTCACCAATTAAATTCATTTTTTAAAAAAATAAACTGGACTTTCCAACGAAAGACACTAAGATCAGCGCTCTCTTATACCCCTCTGAAAAGGACATAAAAAAATGGCACTATTTATCGTAAAAGCAATGCTTCAAGAAGTTGAATCAGAAGACATCTACAACGAATTCGACCAAGCCATGGCGAACGAAGGCGGATACGCTTACACAACAGGAGCAAACAACAAAATCTACGCTCTACCACCAGACGAATTCGAATTCGACGTAGAAGAAACAGCCGACAGCTTATTAAAAATCGTAAAATTAATTTGTGACCAAACAGAAAAGAAACACAAATTACCAAAAACTCCGATCGTGATCGTAGAACCTAAAGTAATTCGCTTTGCAAACTTAGAAGAATACACTGAAGACGACGAAGACGATTTAGACGAAAACTAAAATGTCGAACTTTGATGACGGCGTAAAGCATTTCACCAACCAAGAAACCAATGTCTTAAGTGAACTTCTTTACGACGTCCTCAATATCAACACAAAGCAATTTGAACTTCTCCTAAAGCTTGGTGCGATCTACGTGAACAACGAACGCCAAACCAAAGACGGCTGGATCCCCGAAGGAAGCCTTTTCAGAATCCACACGACTCCGAATCGATACAAAACAGATTACAATTGGAAGTCCCTAGTCGTATTCGAAAACGATTTCTGCTTAGTCCTAAATAAGCCCTCAGGCATTCCCAGCCACCCGACCGCAGACAATGCGATGGAAAATGCTCTGACACAAATGAGTCTGACACGCAAACAACCCTTATTTGTGACTCACCGATTAGACACATTAACATCGGGCTTGATCGTTTACGGAAAAAAACAATCCTTCGTAAAAAGTTTTAATATCCAGTTACAAGAACGCACGATTAAGAAGAATTATGTTGCGTTGATTGAAACGACTTTACTACTTCCGAAACGATTAACTCATTACATGGATCCATCACCAGGAACTCCGAAGAAATTATCAGATACGGCGATTGAGGGATGGTCTATTTGTGAATTAGAAATTCTAGAACAAAAAGAATTT
>CAZXZW010000048.1:9675-16371 GCA_964645745.1 uncultured Bdellovibrio sp. | reverse complement strand
CTCCGGTTTATGAATTTGAATTATCTGATGAAAATCTAGAATCGGTTTTACAAAAGTTCCACAAACAACTTGAGGGTCGCCCTGTCGACATGGCTGAAAAAGAAGATAGTCTTCGCTCGCTGGCTCAAAGAAATTATTTTCCAGGTTGTGAATACATTCTTCCGTTTTGCTATGACACATTACAAAACGTCACAGAACATTTTTCAAACTCAGCAAACATCTTATTTGTAGATCCGGTTGAAATCGGTCGCATGGCGGATGAGTTTTCACAAACTCAAATTAATGATGCTAAAACTGTTGGTACAAATTTATTTCATCCAAAAGTTTCAGAACTTTATGATAATTACGAAAATGTTTCTTGGCCGATCGATTCAAATCGAATTGAATTCGCTAATCTAGCCTATCTTGATGAAGAGGGTTCTAATGAAGAACGTTTACAATACGGAACCTTAGCTTTAACTGATTTTTCTAATTCCTTATCACAAAAAATCTCGGGAACTCCGGAATGGCTAGAGATTGTTGATACTCGTTTAGATGCTTGGGAAAGTGAAAAAAATAAAATCGTTATTTCGGTTAAGAACCAAACCCATTTAGATCGCATTAAAAATATTTTGAATCAATTAGATTTCATTTATGAAGTGGTTGAATCAAAAGATTATAATTGGAGTAAGAACTTCCAACATAATACGGTTCGTATCTTCTTGGTGATGCGCGAACTAGCTGAAACAGCTTATCTTCAAGAGGAAAAAACGATTTTCCTTCGCGACGACGATTTCTTAGGTAAAAAACAGAAAGCTCGTTCTTCATCTTCATATGAAGAGTTCTCTGACAAAGCAAAACGTTTGAGTTTCGGTGATTTAAAATTAAATGATCTCGTTGTACACGTAAAACACGGTGTCGGTATTTATGAAGGTTTAAAAATCATGAATATCGGTGGTATCGATTCTGAATATATTCAGGTCGGCTACAAAGATAAGGATAAACTTTATCTTCCCGTTTACCGCGTAGGCCAACTTCAAAAATATTCCGGTACTGCCAACACCTCTTTATTAGATAAGCTGGGTGGACAGTCTTGGGAAAAAGTTAAAATCAAAGTTAAGAATCACTTACGTGATATTGCCTCTGAGTTATTACAACTTTACGCAAAACGCGCCGAAGTTAAACGTCCTCCGTTTGAATATGATGAATTAATTTATACTCGCTTTGAAAATGCGTTTCCTTACGAAGAAACCAATGATCAATTACGCGCGATTAACGAAATTCAAAAAGATTTATCCTCTGATAAACCGATGGACCGTCTGGTCTGCGGTGACGTAGGTTTTGGAAAAACTGAAGTTGCTATGCGCGCAGCTTTTGAGGCGGTCACAAATAAAAAACAAGTGGCTGTATTAGCTCCGACGACTGTTTTAACATTCCAACATTTAGAGACATTCAAAAAACGTTTTCATGGATTTGATTATGTTATTAAATCTTTAAATCGTTTTGTCTCTACCGCAGATGCAAAGCAAACTTTAAAAGAACTTAAAGAAGGTAAAGTTGATATCCTAATTGGAACTCACAGAATCTTCAGCAAGGATGTGGCGTTTAAAGAGTTGGGTTTATTAATTATCGACGAAGAACAAAAGTTCGGTGTTCTTCATAAAGAAAAGATTAAAAAACTGAAAGTGAATGTGGATACATTAACTTTATCAGCAACTCCTATTCCTCGCACTTTAAATATGAGTTTCACCGGTCTTCGTGATTTATCTATTATTAACACAGCCCCGGTGGATCGTTTACCAACGCGTACTTTCGTGTCTAAATTTGATCCTGAGCAAATTCGTAAAGCCTTAACAGCCGAAATTTCTCGCGGTGGTCAGGTTTATTTCATTCATAATCGGGTTCAATCTATATATGGAATTGCTGATCAACTTCGTGAAATCTTACCCGAAGCCCGTATGCGCGTAGCTCACGGACAAATGGATGAAGAAGAATTAGAATCAGCGATGCTAGCGTTCTTCAATCACGAAATTGATGTTCTGATTTGCACAGCTATCGTAGAATCCGGAATGGATGTTCCTCGTGCGAACACCATGTTTATCGATCAAGCTCATATGTTTGGTTTATCACAGCTTTATCAGTTACGTGGACGTGTGGGTCGTAGTAAAACGCGTGCTTACTGTTATTTATTAACACCGAAAGATCGTAAACTTGAAAAAGATGCCATCGAAAGATTGAAAATTATTCAAGATAATTCAGCTTTAGGATCTGGAATTAAAATCGCACAGTACGATCTTGAACTTCGTGGTGCCGGAAATTTATTAGGCGATGATCAATCAGGACATGTGAACTCGGTTGGTTATGAAATGTATATGGATCTTCTTAACGAAGCTTTAGCTGAAGCTAAGGGTGAAGAATATTCTGATTATGAATTAGATCCTGAAATTAATTTAAAAATTCCTGCGTTGATTCCAGATGCTTACATCCCAGATATTCGTATTCGTTTAAGTTATTACAAAGCTTTATCAGAAATTAAGTCTCAAGAAGACCTTGACCAGATTGAAAACGAACTGCGTGATCAATTCGGTCAGTTGCCAGAACAAGTGGTGAACCTTATGGGTCTAATGTTGATACGTCGTCAGTGTAAAAACCTAGGCGTTCGTGATATCAGCGCTGGTCTTAAAACGATTTCATTAATCTTCACCGAAAAAACGAAGTTAAAACCAGAAAAAGCGATCGAACTTACCATGAGAGCAAATAAAAAATATTCTTTAACTCCAGATCAGCGGTTAAATGTACGTCTAAACACGATCACGTGGTCAGCTGTTTATGACGAGCTTCAGTATTTACTAAGTCTTGTTTAAATCCTAGATCTTTTACAAGAATTGCGTTTAACGAATTTTTATTATTTAGTATTCATAAACCAGAAGGGTCGATAACTTCAAGTTCAGCTGTTTGAGTTTTCTTCAATGATTTTTTTCTCTTCACACTCATACTAGCACCAGCTTTTAGCTTAACTTTTTCATTATAAGCCAAGAAGCGCGATTTATCTTTGGAGTTCTTCACTAATTTTTTCTTAGACTTACTGCTTTTACTTTCCGATTTCGCATATTTAATCGGATTACGCAGCTTGTTTTTAGAAATGCGTTTCAGTTTAATTTTGATTGTACCCTTTTTCACAGAATACTTTTCGTAAGAACTTTCTTCAATCGTTCCTGTTTGGCCTACGCCAACCAAGTTATTCCCGCTTGGAGTTTCGCCGTTTAGCTCTGCAATAGCTTCAACCAAAGCTCCTGACTCTGCTAAATATGTTGTTCCTGTCGGTTGAATGTAAGCCTCTTCAGTTTCTATCTCAAATGGACATTTTTCTGCGACCGGATTATTCGGAAGTACTGTATTTTTCGATGCAATAACCACTGGGTCTTTAACTTCAGGATGATTTCCCGTTGATAAAATACGTCCACTGACTAGTTTAAGCTGTGGACCGCATTCCGACGTACCCAAGTTAATAATTTCAATCTCAGATTCCGGATAAATTTGAAACTCAACTTTATAAGGTTTATTAAAAGTAAGTTTCGTGAATTCATTTTCTTTCGTCGTTAATTTTCGTCCAACTTTAAGATGTTCACCCAATATCAAATAATTTTTCACCGGATGAGCTTCAATATAACTACTTAAATTTTTAAAGGCTTTTTTATCCACAATGGCATTATTTTTACACAAGTTCGCCTCGGCAAAACTGCGTAAACTAATCAAACTCAAAAAAAATAATATTATGATCGACTTCATTTATTCCTTAGAATTCTAATTTTAAACCAGCGCCAAATTGGCTACTTTGTAAATCAGCTTCGCCTTCAGCACCATTAAACTCAGCTACCTGAGAAGGTTGCGCGTATGATGTATAAAAAACATCGAGGTAAGTGTTTTCTAGACCCGAACGAACTGAATCTTCTTGAGAAGAAACGTCGATTGATCTTTCAATCCAGTTCAGCTGAAACGATAGCCCCACTTTATAGTGAAAGTTCCAATCTGTACTGAAGCTTTCCTCGTTCGTCACAGCTCCTACCATAGATTTTTCCGACCAATCAATTGAATGCACTCCGATTTGTCCAAATGGCACAATGTAAGGTTCATCAAGAATATTATCTAAAGCTAAATTTAAATCCGCTTTTGTAATGCTCGTTGTGATTTTATCTAAACCTGCTGCTGTATTATCGATTGAGCCCTGAGAGTATCCAACTAATGCGGAAATTGATCCCATTGAGAAATTATATTTTACACCAAACTCAGCACCAATAAGTGGAATACTTTTATCTCCACTAATCGTTTTATAATCTTTGTTTAAAATTAATGAGTAATACTCATCTGGAGAGAACTGTTCGTAGTTAACCGCAAACATCACGCCCCAAGGGTTACGACGTTGTTTATAAGGTAACGTTGGGTCTTTCATTCTCTCAACGATGATCGTGTCACCACGACTGTTATACGAAGTCGCCGATGAACGCGGTGCTTCGATGGGCTCTGCAGACTTTGTAGAAAAAGAATCGCCAGGAATTTCAGTAATCGGAGCCGCAGTTGATGGCGTCACCGTTGTACTCATTTCCGGTTCAGCTGCAAGCTCAGCTTCTAAATCCATCTCTCCTTGATCTTGCGCAAAAACTGCATGAGGAGTCGCAAAACAAATTGCTGAAAAAAGAAAGACACCGATAGCTCGTTGAACACTCTGAAAAAGAAATGATTTTTTACACATAGAATTAGTGTAACTGGGAATGATTTTAGAGAGGAATAAATTGTCGAAATCAGCCTTGTAAGGCAAAAAAAAAGACCAAGGGTTTAGGACCTTGGTCTAATCAAATTCTTAATTTAAGAGCTTAGGCTTATAAAGCTAAAGCACTTTCAGATTTTTGAATTTCAGTTAATGCGATTTCGTAGTCAGCATCAGTTAACACTTCGTTAACTAATTTAATTTTTTGAGCTACGATATTTGATTTTGCAGAATCTTCGTTTACTTCGTCTTTCGCTAAAATAAACTCAGCTAAAATATTTACGCCCTCTGGATTTACTTCGCAGTAACCCCAGCTGATCACGAATTTTTGTTGCACATCAGAACCAACAACTTTGTATTTCAAAATTCCTGTTCCTAAAGTAGCTACCATCGGTACGTGACCTGGTAAGATTTGTCTTTCACCAGTTGAAACAGGCACAGTAATCTCAGTGATTTGCTGATCTACTAATACCTTTTTCTCTGGAGTTAATACGTTTAGTTTCATCATGACCTACTACGCTTGAGCTAATTTCTTAGCTTTTTCGATGACGTCTTCAATTGTTCCAACCATGTAGAACGCTTGCTCAGGAAGTGCATCATGTTTACCATCAACAATTTCACGGAAACCTTTGATAGTGTCTTTAACGTCTACGTATTTACCTGGCATGTTCGTGAACTGTTCAGCAACGAAGAATGGCTGAGCCATGAAACGTTGGATACGACGTGCACGAGCAACAACTGCTTTATCTTCCTCAGATAATTCATCCATACCTAAGATCGCGATGATATCTTGTAACTCTTTATAACGTTGTAATAACGCCTGAACGTCACGAGCCGTGTTGTAATGCATTTCGCCTACAACTTGCGGATCTAAAAGACGTGAAGTTGAAGTTAATGGATGCACCGCTGGGAAGATCGCTTGAGCTGCGATTTCACGATCTAAGTTCGTTGTCGCATCTAAGTGAGTGAATGTAGTTGCTGGAGCTGGATCCGTATAGTCATCGGCTGGTACGTAAACCGCTTGAACTGAAGTGATTGATCCATTTTTAGTTGAAGTAATACGTTCCTGCATCGCACCCATTTCAGATGCTAAGTTTGGTTGGTAACCAACGGCAGAAGGGATACGACCTAATAATGCTGATACTTCCGCACCCGCTTGAGTGAAACGGAAAATGTTATCAACGAAGAAAAGAACGTCTTGTTTTTCTACGTCACGGAAGTATTCCGCAACAGTTAAACCTGTTAAAGCAACACGAGCACGTGCTCCTGGTGGTTCATTCATTTGACCGAATACTAGAGCTGTCTTTTCGATAACTCCTGATTCTTTCATTTCCATCCATAAGTCATTACCTTCACGAGTACGCTCTCCAACTCCTGCGAATACAGAGAAACCACCGTGCTCAGTAGCGATGTTACGAATTAATTCTTGGATAAGAACTGTTTTACCAACGCCGGCACCACCGAATAAACCGATTTTACCACCTTTTGCGTAGGGAGCTAAAAGATCCACAACTTTAATACCAGTTACTAACATTGCAGCTGCAGTAGCTTGATCTTCGAATTTAGGAGCAGCTCTGTGAATTGGCCAAGCTTCAGTTGATTTTAAAGGACCAGCTTCATCGATCGGTTCACCAACAACGTTGATGATACGGCCTAATACGCCACGACCTACTGGAGCCATGATCATGTTACCAGTGTAAGTAACTTCAGATCCACGAATTAAACCTTCTGTAGAATCCATCGCGATCGAACGAACAGTGTTGTCACCTAAGTGCTGAGCAACTTCTAATGTTAAGTTGTTAGCTTTATCAGAAATGAATTTGTTCGTTACAGTTAAAGCTCCGTTGATTGGAGGAAGTTGTCCACCATCGAACTCAACGTCAACAACCGGACCCGTTACTTGTTTAATTTTACCTTTTAACATTTATTACCTCGTTTAATATTTTTAAAAT
>CAZXZW010000048.1:0-9575 GCA_964645745.1 uncultured Bdellovibrio sp. | reverse complement strand
ATTCTTATTCGTTACTCTTAAAGGAATTACCCTTTAAGCGCCTCGGCTCCAGATACGATTTCGATTAACTCTGTAGTGATCTTCTCTTGACGAGCTTTGTTGTACGTTAAAGTTAATTTGTTAATCATTTCTTTAGCATTGTTCGTTGCATTTTCCATCGCTGTCATACGCGCACCATGTTCTGAAGCTACTGATTCAGACATTGCACGGTACATTTGAAGATTGAAGTTTTTCTTCAATAAATCTTCAACGATCGCCTCTGGAGATGGATCGAAAATAATATCCTTAGCCATTAGATTTGAAGCCGAATCAAAAGATGATTTTTCAACTTCAATTGGTAACAATGTTTCACAAGTAACAACTTGAGAAATAGCTGATTTAAATTCATTGTAAACCATACGAATTTCATCGTATTCACCGTCTAAGAAAAATTGAATTAAGTTTTCTGCGATACCTTTTGCAAGGTTATAAGAAATGTCTTTATCCAATTTTAAAAAGTTTTGAATTCCTTTGATATCACGACGGGCGAAATAATCTAATCCGCGCTTACCAATGAAAATAAAATCTAATTTTTCTAATTTAGGTTTGTTTTCTGCATAATATTTTTCAGTGAATTTGTTAATTCCTGAGTTGAAACCACCGCAAAGTCCACGATCCGAAGTTAAAACAACTAATAAAACATTTTTTACGTTGTCTTTTTTAACCATTAACGGGTGAGAAACTTTTTGAGTCGCTGTAATATTCGCAATAACTTTTTTCAACGTTACGGCATACGGGCGCATGTTCGTAATGTTGTTTTGCGCTCTGCGAAGCTTCGCTGCAGATACGAGCTTCATCGCTTTCGTAATCTGCTGCGTATTCTTGGTAGAATCAATTCGCATGCGTATATCTTTTAAGCTTGCCATTATTTATGTTCTTTCAAGTTTAAATGTTCAGTTACTTACTTCTTCGAAGCTTCTATTATTTAGAAGCTTTGAAAATTGCTGCGAATTCTTTTAAAGCACTTACTAATGCTTTTTTGTTATCATCAGAAAGAGCTTTTTTATCAGCGATATCTGTAACGATAGAAGCATATTTTTGTTTTAAGAATTCGATCATTTCTTTTTCGTAACGTTGAACATCTTGCTCTGGGATAGAATCAACATAACCATTTGTTGCAGCGAAAATCATAACGATTTGTTCTTCAACTTTAACTGGAGAGTATTGACCTTGTTTCAACATTTCTACTAAACGACGACCACGAGCTAATTGCATTTGTGACGCTTTATCTAAGTCAGAAGCGAAAGCTGCGAAAGCCTCAAGAGCACGGAACTGAGCTAATTCTAATTTCATAGAACCGGCAACTTGTTTCATACCTTTAATTTGAGCCGAACCACCCACGCGAGAAACTGATTTACCTACAGATACCGCTGGACGGATACCTTTATAGAATAAATCTGATTCTAAGAAGATCTGACCATCAGTGATCGAGATAACGTTAGTTGGGATATACGCTGAGATATCGCCCGCTTGAGTTTCGATGATTGGTAACGCTGTTAAAGAACCAGCTCCAACGGCATCAGATACTTTTGCAGAACGCTCTAATAAACGAGAATGGATGTAGAATACATCTCCTGGGTAAGCTTCACGGCCTGGAGGACGACGTAATAATAATGACATTTGACGGTAAGCTTGAGCTTGTTTAGTCAAATCGTCGTAAATGATTAATCCATGCATAGCATTGTCACGGAAGTATTCTGCCATAGCTGTTCCAGCATATGGAGCTAAGTATTGCATAGGAGCAGGATCAGATGCAGAAGCTGAAATTACAGTTGTGTATTCCATCGCGCCTGCTGCACGTAATTTTTCAACGATCAAAGATACTGTAGATTGTTTTTGTCCAATCGCTACGTAGAAACAGTGAACGTTTTGTCCTTTTTGATTGATAATAGTATCGATACCGATAGCTGTTTTTCCAGTTTGACGGTCACCGATGATTAATTCACGTTGACCACGGCCAATTGGAATTAATGAATCGATGGATTTTAAACCCGTTTGCATTGGTTCATGAACCGATTTACGGTAAACGATACCAGGAGCTTTTAACTCAACGATACGAGTTTGTTTTGCGTTGATTGGACCTTTTCCATCAATTGGATTTCCTAAAGCATCAACTACACGGCCAAGTAATTCTTTACCAACTGGAACCGATACGATTTCTTTCGTACGTTTAACAGTGTCTCCTTCTTTAATTTCTCTATCTTCACCAAAGATAACCGCACCAACTTGGCCAGCTTCTAAGTTTAATACCATACCTTTAACGCCAGAAGAGAATTCAATTAATTCACCCATCATAACGTTTTCTAAACCGTAAATACGAGCAACCCCGTCACCTACTGATAGAACACTACCAGCTTCAGCAACTTCAGTGTTTTTGTTATATTTTGAAATCTGTTCTTTTAAAACTTTACCAATTTCATCTGCTCTGATTTGCGCTTCCATCTATAATCCTCTTTTCATTAATTCTTCTTTTAAAATTTTTAAATGTGTATTTGCTGAATCATCCAAAGTCCAACCACCAACTTGCACTTTATATCCTGCAATTAGTTTTTCATCTTTTTCGAATGTTAATTCGATTTTACGATTCAATGTTTTAGAAACAGTCGCTTCAACTTGTGAAATGTAAGCTTGATCAAGTTGAACTGCAGAATAGATTTTACCTTTAGTAATACCAGCTGCTGATTGAACTAAAGTTGAATATTCTTTTGCGATTTCAGCCACTAAACCTACGCGGTTTTTATCTACTAATAGATTCATGAAATTAATCACTTCTGAAGACACTTTACCTTCAAGAGTATTATTGATCACAGATAATTTATCTGAGCTCGCGTTGAATGGATTGTTAAAGAAAGTAACTGCTTTTGAATCAAAAGCTTTCGAAACTTCCAATAATTGAGTCGCTACTTCGCCCGATTTACCGTTGGCATAAGTAACATCAAATAATGCTTTCGCATATTTTGCCGTAACTACATTAGATTTCATAGACTCACCTGTTTTGTTTTAGAAAGGTCATTTAAGAAACCTTGTTCAGATTTTTTAGTGATCGATTCAGCTGAGTTCTTGATATTACCTTTAGCAATTTCAATCGAAGCGTTGATGATTTCTTTACGGATTTCATCTTTAGCATTATTTAATTCGGCCGCTACGATTAATTTCGTATCTGCTTTTAATTTTGCCGCTTGAGCTTCAGTTTCTTGAATCATTTTGTTTTTTAAAGCTTCCGCATCAGCTTGAGCTTTAGAAACCGTAGCTGCTTCAGAAGTTTGAAGTTCATTAATACGGTTTTTGATATCAGACAAAGCCGCTTCAGCTTGTTTAGTTGCTGCTTCAGTTTTTGCTGCTTGATCGTGGAAATTAGCATAACGCTCTTTAAACATAGCGATCACGGATTTTCTAACCATGAAGAAGATCGCGATAACTAATATACCTAAGTTGATCGCTTGGTACATGATCCAGTCAGTTGGAATCGCATGTTCATCGTGTCCACCGTGTGCATCACCTGCTGCGAAAGCACAGATTTGTAAACCCATAAGAATCATGAAAATGATAGTTGCTACTCTCATTATAAACCACCTTCAAATTTTTGAGTTAATTGAGTGGCGATCTCTTGAGATAAAGAAGCTACTTGAGATTTAGATTGAGCAACTTGAGATGAAATTTCAGAGCGTGAGCTTACTAAGATTTTATCTGCATCAGCTTTTGCTGTCTTAAGAATATCTTCTGATTTCTTTTGAGCGGCACTTCTTTCAGTGTCGTAGATATTTCTAATCTTGTCGTTTGATTCACGAGCTTTCGATTGGAAAATAAGGTTTAGATTTTTTGTTTCTTCGATCGTGTCTTTTGCTACGTTTTCAACACCCTTAGTTTTTTCAAGTCTTTCATCGTAAGCCTTAAAAAATGGATTAAAAACAAATACAGTTAAAAACGCGATAGAGATCGCGAAGATAAAAAACTGAATAATAGCCGACTGGTTGGCGCCAAGTTGCTGAAGTATTTGCATATGTTCCCTTTGATTTCGATGCAACTTGGATATCATTGTACAGATTTAGAGGTCAACTCTTCATTTTTGCCCCTCATTACGGGAACATAATGGGGGTTTAAATGAATGTATTTTGAGAAATTTTCACTGCCGTTTTAGTTAGCGATTAATCTTCTCGTAGATGGCGTTTAATTGCTCATCGCTGTAAAAATGAATAGTTAAGTCACCTTTTCCAGCTTTGTAGTTAATTTGCACCTTTGTACCGAGTGATTTTTGCAACTGTTCCGACAATTCATTCGCTAATCTTTGAGATAAATCCGTTTTTAATGGATCTGACCCTGCTTTTCCAGCTGCTGAAGAAGCCGTCTGATTTGAAGCAGAAGTTATATTTTTTATCATACCCTCTAATGAACGTACCGAAATCTGCTTTTCGATGGCGTTTTTAGCTAGTTTGATTTGTTCCGTCTTATTAGCTACCGCCATTAAAACTTTGGCGTGACCTACTGATAATAACTGTTTAGAAACCATGTCTTTGATTTCGTTGGGAAGGGCGATTAAACGTAGGGCATTGGCAACAGTCGATCTTTCTTTTCCAACTTTTTCTGAAACTTGCTGCTGAGAATAGTTAAATTCCTGCATTAAGCGTTGGTAAGCTTCCGCTTCCTCAATTGGATCTAAATCTTCACGTTGAACGTTCTCGATAATAGCTAATTGAAGAGCTTCTGTATCAGAAATATTTTTTAAAATAACAGGAACTTCGTGTAAACCCGCTACCTGAGCGGCTCTCCAGCGACGTTCACCGGCGATGATCTCATATCCACCTGCAGAACGCTTACGTGCCGTTAAAGGCTGAAGAATTCCGTTCTCTTTGATAGAAGCTGCAAGCTCTTCAATGTTTTCTTTATTGAAGTGTTTACGAGGCTGATACACACCTGGAACTAACTTATCTATAGATATATTCCAAATTCTGTTTTCTGGAGCTACTTCTACTGCTGGAGCAGGAGCCGCGGCCGCTTGAGTTTTATTTGAATACTCATTTTTAGCTGGAGCTGCAGCCGGAGTAGCTGGCGTATCGTTCGTGATTTCAGGCATGTTAGCGCCCCCTAATAACGACCCAATTCCGCGACCTAAACGTTTTTTGTTTGAAGAATCTTTATTAATTTCCATATATTACATCTCTGCGTTTTGATTGTTGTTTACAGTTGCCGGAGCTGTTCTTTCGATGATTTCTTTACCTAATTCAAGGTACATCAAGGCACCAATTGATCTTGGGTCATATCCAAAGATGGATACTCCATGACTAGGGGCTTCGCTTAAACGAACGTTTCTTGGAATGATCACTGAGAAAACTTTGTCTTTGAAATGAGTTTTAATTTCTTCAACCACTTGGTGGCTTAAGTTATTACGCTTATCAAACATCGTTAATAAGATACCTTCGATGTTTAAATTCGGATTAATGCTCTTTTTGACTAGGCCCGCAGTATTTAAAAGCTGACTTAAACCTTCAAGGGCATAGTATTCACATTGTAATGGCACTAAAAAGCTGTTTGCAGCCGCTAATGAGTTCAATGTGAGTAGTCCCAGCGAAGGAGGACAGTCGATAAGGACATAGTCATAAAGGCTTGATACCGTCGCAATAGCCGCTTTTAAACGGAATTCACGCTGAGGCATATCCACAAGTTCAATTTCAGCACCTACTAGGTCTGGATTTGAACAGGCAATCCATAGATTTTCCTGATTTGTTTTGAAAACAACCTCTTGAAGGTTACTCTCGCCGATCAAAACGTGGTAAATATTCTTATCTTCTACTTCATGTTTCTTAATTCCAAGACCACTTGAAGCATTTCCTTGAGGATCCATATCAATAACTAATACTCTTTTACCAAGTTTCGCTAAAGCTGATGATAAATTTACTGTTGTCGTTGTCTTTCCAACGCCACCTTTTTGGTTTGCTACACATATTACCTTGATCATTTGTCTTCCCTTTTGTTCCACGTGGAACATTCGCTGTATAATTTGTTCCCGACAATCGTGTACCCCGGAATTAATTAATTCAAGAAATTATTTCAAATGGGGTACAGATTTAGTGAAAATGTACCGATGTTCCACGTGGAACATATGAAAAAACACTGTATTCTTCTTATTTTATGCCTTATTCCGATTTTTTTGCTGCAGTCGTGCAAAAAAGTCGATGAAACGCCAGAATCTAGCGATCCGGTGTTCTCTGATTTAAAAGCCGAGCTAGAAATCAGTACAAAACAAGAAATCGATATGAAAGCGCAGCTTGCGAAAGATATTAAGGCTTTTAAAGAAACTCCCCCGCAAACGGGAATGTACACATTAATGAGAAATAAAATGAGTACATCGGAGAATCTTCTTAGCATCGTGCAACAACAAAAGAAATACTTCGAAATTAAGATGGAACAGCGAAAGCTAGAGGTTCGCTCGCGCTATCAAGAGAGTTTAAAGAAAGATGGCCGCCCGTGGCCCGACCCTAAAGAAGTCGCCGATTATAAGATCCGAATGAAACTTCAGCGTGATAAATTCCAGTGGGATTCTAAGAATGTTCCACGTGGAACAGAAAACAGTAATGCTAAAGATCCAAAAGAAAAGGCCGCTGCTAAAGCTGGAAAAGATGCGAAACCTACCGGCGGAGCTCCTAAGGCTGAACATTAATTCCTATATAGTTTGATCGTGAAAACTTAAAATTTCATCGCAAAACCGATAGCGAAATACCAGCTTTCTTGAGAAAGAAAAATCTCAAAATGAGACACTTCTCTCTTTGGTTTTCTCATTGAAAATGATTCCAATTTTTGAGTTATTTGATTGTAATTCTTGAATTTGATTTTCAAAATTACAATCATAAAGCATCGATTTTATTGATTATGTTAAATACTAATATAAATTTAATATATTATAAGTAATTATAATTACTGACGTTTTACAGAACTATCACGAGGAATGATGTTGTTTCCCTTAAGATGGATCATGATCGCTTGAATCGCCGAAGGGTTCACACCACTGATGCGTTGAGCTTGTCCGATCGTGATAGGTTTCACCTTTTTAAGCTTATCAATTTCTTCACCTGAAAGACCTTTGATGTTCTCGTAATGAAGAGTGTCTGGAATGTTAAAAGTTTCCAAAGCTTTACTCTGGCGGATCACTTCTAACTGCTTTTTCACGTAGCCCGAATATTTCACTTCGATTTCGACCGCATCGCGGATGTCATCGTTCGGGTCGACATGTACACCCAAAGTTTCAAGGTTACTGAACACGATTTCTGGTCGACGTAAGAATTCAACCGCCGTTAATGGTTTCGTTAAAGGCGAGCTTCCCATTTCCGAAACGCGACGGTTGGTCTCCGCATTCGGGTAAAGAACCTGGCCTTCAAGGTAAGTTTGGAACTCTTTACGCTTTTCAGCGAGAGTCGCCATATTATCTAAAGCTTCATTAGAAACTAAGCCCAATTCACGAGATCTTTCTAAAAGACGATCTGAAGTGTTGTCTTCGCGAAGCACTAAACGGTGTTCCGCACGAGACGTAAACATACGATAAGGCTCACGAGTCCCTTTAGTGACTAAGTCATCAATAAGCACGCCGGCATAGGCCTCGTCGCGAGCTAAAATAAATGGAGATTTCTCTAAAATCGAGCGAACCGCATTCACCCCGGCTAAGAAACCTTGAGCGGCCGCTTCTTCGTAACCCGAAGTTCCGTTAATTTGACCGGCCAAGAACAAGTTTTTCAATGGACGCGTTTCAAAGTGATGGTGGATCTGAGTCGGTTCAATATAGTCGTATTCAACCGCGTAGCCGTAACGAACAACTTTTACGTTTTCTAATCCCGCAATCGTTTTCAAGAACTGATCTTGAACTTCAGCAGGCAAAGATGTCGAAATACCCTGTAAATAGATGAGATTTGTATTCAATCCTTCAGGCTCAAGGAATGTTTGGTGAGAGGTTTTCTCAGCAAAGCGCATGATTTTATCTTCGATACTTGGACAGTAACGAGGACCAATGCCTTCGATAATTCCGCAATACATCGGAGATTTATCTAAATTATTACGGATAATTTCATGAGTTTGTTCTGTTGTACGAGATAAATAACAGTCAACTTGCGGAAGATAAAAATCTTTATTTGATTGATAACTGAATGGATAAAACTTGGCATCACCTGACTGCGGAATTGTTTTACTCCAGTCGATGCTGTTTTTATCTAAGCGTGCTGGAGTTCCCGTTTTCAAACGTTGAACCGTGAATCCGTATTCCGCTAATTGATCTGATAAACCAACGGAAGCTTTATCTCCAACGCGGCCACCAGAGGTCTGCTCAAGACCGATGTGCATAACACCGTTCATGAATGTACCTGTTGTAATGATCGTGCGTTTAGCGAAGATTTCTGAACCGTCTTGTAAAACAACTCCTAAACAAACTCCGTCTTTAAGAATTAATTTTTTAACTTCCGATTCAATCGTCGTCATATTTGGAGAATTTAAAATCGTGTCGCGCTGAATTTGAGAATAGATATGTTTATCATTCTGCGTGCGCGTTCCACGAACGGCAGGTCCACGACTGGCATTTAATCTTTTATACTGAATACAAGAACGGTCTGCTGTGTAACCCATTTGTCCACCGAGAACATCGATCTCGCGAACCATGTGGCCTTTTGCAAGGCCTCCGATCGAAGGATTACAAGACATATAACCTATACGTTCGATATTTGTTGTCACCAATAAGGTATTTAAACCAAAACGTGCACTAGCTAAACAGGCTTCAATACCTGCATGACCGGCTCCGACGACAATAATATCAAATGTTGGTTTCATCTATTTTCCTAAACAGAACTCTTTGAATACGCGATCTAAAATTTGATCGTCGTACACGTGTCCTAAAACTTTTTGAATCGCAAGCAAAGCATCTTTCAAAGTCTGAGCGATAAACTCAGAGCCTAATCCAGCACTTAACTCGTTAATTGATTTTTCAACGTACTCTTTCGCGATATTCACCATCTCGATTTGACGAGACGACGACACGATCGATTCATCTAAGAAATCCAAAGATTCGAATTGAGCTAAAACTAAGTTTAGGATGTCTTTTCGACAAGTACTTTCATGACTAGAGGTAAAAAGCACTTGCTTACTGAAGTTAAAAGGCAAAGACCCAGGTAATTTTTGCATACCCTGAATTAAGGCCTCTAATTCTCCTTTAATTCGATCTTTTTGAGCTGGGGTAATCAAATCCATTTTATTACATAAAATCGCGAATTTTTGGCCTTTAAAGAGGTTTAAATTCTGTTTAAAATCCTCGGATATAGCTTCCGTGGTATCTAATACCAAAAGGTTTAGATCCGACTTCTCGATTTCAGCTAAACTACGATTTACACCAATTTTCTCTACCACGTCCGTTGTTTCACGAAGACCGGCCGTATCTGAAATGTAGATCGCCATACCGTTAAACTGCGTTTGAGCCTCAATCACATCACGAGTTGTTCCCGCGATATCAGTGACGATGGCTTTATCCGATTGAACTAAAGAATTCAGTAAACTTGATTTACCGACGT
>CAZXZW010000047.1:0-17782 GCA_964645745.1 uncultured Bdellovibrio sp. | reverse complement strand
GTTAAATCTTGGATATCTAAACCACGAGCTGCAACGTCCGTCGCTACGAGGATTTTAGTTTGTTTAGCTTTCATACGGTTGATGGTACGAGTACGCTCAGCTTGAACTTTATCTCCGTGAAGAGAATCAACATCTAAGCCTAAGTTTCTGAAGCAAAGTTCTAATTCAGCCACTTGTTTTTTAGTCGTCGCGAAAATGATTCCGTAGAATTCAGGTTCGTTTTTGATTAATAAAGAAATCGCATCAACTTTATCTTCTTCGTAGATGACGGCCGCGAATGATTCAACATTCGTTTTTTCCATTTTAGTATTTAATTTAACTTCATGTGGGTTATGGAGGTATTTTTTAGTTAATTTTTTGATGCTTTCGCTCATCGTTGCAGAGAATAACCATGTGTTAAATGATTTATCTTCAACTTTAGTGTTACCACCAGCGTTTTCATCTAAAGAAGCCCAGATAGATTCTAAAGCGTCTTGGAAACCGAATGATAACATTTCATCCGCTTCGTCTAAGATGAAGTATTTAACTCCAGCTAATTTAATTAATTTTTGTTCGATCAAATCGATCAAACGTCCCGGTGTACTTACAACAACATGTGGATTAGCACGTAATGCACGTAATTGTTTATCGTAAGATTCACCACCAAGAATAGTAGCTACTTTCACACCTTTTTGGTCACCCATGTTTTTGATGTTCAAAGCAACTTGCTGAGCTAACTCACGAGTCGGGCAAAGAACTAAACCTTGAAGACCTTCTGCTGTGTCGATTTTTTCGATCAACGGAATACCGAAAGCGGCTGTTTTACCAGTTCCAGTTTTAGCTAAGGCGATGATGTCAGAAACGTTATCCATTAAGTATGGAATACACGCTTTTTGAATCGGTGTAGCTGACGTATATTTCATACGTGTGATTGAATTGAATGTTTCTTTAGATAACCCAAACTCTTCAAAATCATTAACAACTGGAGCTGTTTCAACAGCCTCAACCTCTGGAGTTGCTAAGTTTTGTTTTGGTTCAAGTGTATCGTTCGTTTGGGGATTATTATTATCCACGTTATCTCATTTCTGCTTTTTAGGGCTTGTTGTATAATGCGCCACGTTGTCAGTTAAGCTGACTAAAGTAAAGGCATATAGAAGTAAAAGTAATTTTTATAGGTTATTTAAGTGTCGATTATTATATGTGTTTTGATCTAATTTGAGCTTGAGATGATGAATCGTGGTTCCTGAAAGCTACCTTATAATGTGCTTTGAGACGTGTAAATTTAACATGGTGGGGTCTCTGATCCATACCCCTTGTGAAGACTGGAGACCGCTTGATATCTAAATTGTATGAACCTGATTCATTAAACGAAAATTCGGTGGAATGCTATTTTGAATATTTAACTTTAAATATTATTAAACGTTGAAACTTGAGCCGCAGCCGCAGTTTTTAGTCGCATTGGGATTTTCGAAAACGAAGCCTTTACCGTTGAGTCCTCCTGAGTAATCCAGAGTCATGCCAATGATATAAAGTAAGCTTTGTCCGTCGACAGTGATCTTTTCACCGTTTGATTCAAAGGTTTGATCGCCCTCTTTTGGGGTCGTATCAAAATTCATTTTATATGACAATCCGGAGCAGCCGCCTTTTTTAACTTCGACACGAAGAGCGGCCGTTTCAGGCTGTCCTTCTTCAAGCTTAAGGCTTTTTAATTTTTTAGCTGCGGTTTGTGAAATTTCTATCATGAAATACAGTATACATCTTTTTTGGTGATTTGTCAGGTCCTCATCGAGAATATTTATAGTAGCTTTAAAGTCGCTATATTGCTTAAAATAAGGATATGAAGGCTAAAAGCAAACAATTTGAGACTCTAATTCCTTGGAAGAAATTTGACTCGAAAATCTTGGATGTCAAAGGCCAGGTTATTTTCGAGATGAAAAATATCGAAGCTCCGGCCACATGGTCGCAGACCGCGGTAGATATCGTAGCCAGTAAATATTTTTTCAAAGGTCATGAAAAATCAGTTAAGCAATTAGTGAATCGCATCGCGAACGGTTTAGAAACCGCACTTACCCAAAGTAAAATATTTAAAACTAAAAAAGAAATTAAAACTTACATCGATGAAATTAAATTAGGTTTATATCGCCAAGAATTCGCCTTCAATTCTCCGGTGTGGTTTAACTGCGGATTATCTGAAACTTACAAAGTTAAATCGGGTAGTGATCAGCATTACGCTTTGAATTTTAAGACTAAAAAAATCGAACCAGCCACGGACGTGTACAAACGCCCGCAGTCGTCAGCGTGTTTCATTCAATCTATAGATGACAATATGGAATCTATTTTTGATCTGTTAAAAACAGAAGCCATGCTTTTTAAATTTGGCTCAGGAACTGGAACGAATTTTACAAATCTTCGTAGCCGTTTCGAAAATTTAAAATCCGGTGGAACCAGTTCAGGTTTACTTTCTTTCCTCGAGATTTTCGATAAATCAGCTGGATCAATTAAATCCGGTGGAGTCACTCGTCGCGCAGCCAAGATGGTTTGTTTGGATATGGATCATCCGGAAATTCTTGATTTCATCGAATGGAAAAAGAACGAAGAGAAAAAAGCCCGCGCCTTGGTGGCGGCTGGTTACGAAGGTTCCTTGGACGGCGAAGTTTATCGTACGATCTCGGGACAAAATTCGAATAATTCTGTTCGCGTGACAGATCAATTTATGCAACAAGTTTTAAAAGATGGTGATTGGAATTTGAAATATCCATCGACGGGAAAAGTTCACAAGACGGTCAAAGCTAAAGAGCTTTGGAATAGTTTGTGTGAGTCAGCTTGGGAATGCGCAGATCCCGGCGTTCAATTTCACGATACGATTAATAAATTCCACATGAGTAAAGCCTCGGGTGAGATCCGCGCTAGTAATCCGTGTTCAGAATTTATGTATCTCGATAATACGGCTTGTAATCTAGCTTCCTTGAATCTCATTAAGTTTTATCACGAGGGTGTATTTAATACAGAAAAGTTTTTGACTGATGTAGGTCTTGTATTTAAAGCTCAAGATGCCATCGTAGATTATTCTAGCTATCCCACGAAAAAGATCGCTGAAAACTCGTATCGTCATCGTCCCATCGGATTAGGTTTTGCCAACTTAGGAAGTCTTTTAATGTTGATGGGAATTCCTTACGACAGTGAGCAAGGACGCGCCTGGGCCGGTATGATCACAGCTTTGATGACCGCTCAGTGTTATTTCACAAGTAGCGAAATCGCGAAAATTAAAACGCCATTTGCTGAATACAGTAAAAATAGAAAGTCCGCTTTAGCTGTAATAGCTAAGCAGATGAATGCCGTTCACGAAATTGATTGGTCGTTACTTCCTGAAGAATACAAAAAGGCGACGTATGCTCTTTGGATGAAAGCAGTGACTCAGGTGAAGAAGTATGGACTGAGAAATTCGCAAGTCACAGTGATCGCTCCAACTGGAACAATTGGTTTAGTGATGGATTGTGGAACCACAGGCATTGAGCCTGATTACTCGTTAGTGAAAAATAAAAAATTATCAGGTGGCGGGCAGTTGCGAATTGTAAACGAATCGTTACAAAAAGTTTTGAAAAACTTACAGTACTCAGAGTCGGAACAAAATCAGATTATTCATCATATCGTTAATACAGGATCTGTAATGAATTGTACGGCTTTAAAACCTGAACATCGTGCGATTTTTCAAACAGCACAAGGTGATAATAAAATCTCGAGCGAAGGCCATTTATTGATGATGGCCGCGGTTC
This sequence comes from uncultured Bdellovibrio sp., assembly GCA_964645745.1. Classification (GTDB taxonomy): domain Bacteria; phylum Bdellovibrionota; class Bdellovibrionia; order Bdellovibrionales; family Bdellovibrionaceae; genus Pseudobdellovibrio. Next base: position 14,030 of record CAZXZW010000047.1, on the reverse strand, counting down.
AGCCGTTCATCAGTGGAGCGATTTCTAAGACTGTAAATCTTCCGTCAGAAGCTAATGTGGCAGATATTTCAGATGTTTATATGAAGGCATGGAAATTGAATTTAAAATCGGTTTCGTTGTACCGAGACCAAAGTAAATTCGTTCAACCCTTGTCTGATGTAGGCCAAAAGTGTGTGGTCTGCGGCAATATAACGGTTCTGGAATCAGGTTGTTACAAATGTCACAATTGCGGTTTCGTTTCAGCCTGCGTGGGCTAAACAAATTTGCGGTTAATTTTACATCATCCATTGTGAAGTTTATTTAAATGGCATATATAGTTCTCACGATTTGAGGGGGCTCTATGATCCATTTGTCAAAAAAACAAGTTATTGGTTTATTAGGTTTATCTTTTTTAGTTTCTTGTACTCAAGTAGCTAATAAAGAACAGGGAATGGCTTTAATCTCTGATTCACAGAATATCGTGAGCACACGCGGTTCTGATGAAGATCAATTCTTTGCTCTTATCAAATTAAAAACACCAGCCTTACTTGAAAAAGCCACGCGCTCAAAAGGTGTAACTCGTGTTAATCCAAAACAAAGATCAGAAATCGAAACAGAGCAAACTCAAGCGATCGCTAATTTAAAAAAATTAGATCCCAGCGTTCAAGTTGTTTACCGTTATAAAATGGTCTTAAACGGTTTAGCGGTTGTAGGGCCTCGTACGATTTTTGATCACCTTCCATCAGTTGGTTTAGTGACTAAATGGGAAAAAGTCGGAAACTTCGAACGTAGCGTAATTCAAGCTAACGAAGTGAATGGATCAATCACGGATAATCTTAAAGCTCGTAACTCTTCAAAATTTATCGGAGCTGAACAATTAAATAATTTAGGTATCACGGGTAAAGGTATTAAGATCGGTGTTCTTGATACGGGTATTGACTACACGCACTCTATGTTCGGTGGAGCTGGAACAGAAGAGGCTTTCAAAGCCGTTGATCCTTCAGCTGTAAACCCAGGTTTCCCAACAAACAAAGTTGTAGGTGGTATCGATCTAGTGGGTACAAGCTATAGTGCCGGATCTGCAATTTTTGCGAACACGATTCCTAAGCCAGATTTAAATCCGATTGATGAAGCAGAACATGGAACTCACGTATCGGGTACGATTGCGGGTATTGGTGACAATGTAACGTCGTATAATGGTATGGCTCCAGAAGCCTCTTTATATGCGATTAAAGTTTTCGGAGCGAACGGCTCAACAAGTGACATGGTTGTGATCGCCGGTCTTGAATTTGCGGCTGATCCAAATGGTGATGGTATTTTAGATGATCAATTAGATGTGGTGAATTTATCTTTAGGTAGCAGTTACGGAACACCAAAGATGCTTTACGCTGAAGCTATTAAGAATTTAGTTAACGGTGGAACTAGTGCCGTGATTTCTGCAGGTAACTCTGGAAACGTTGATTATATCGTGGGATCTCCAGGTGCGTCGACTGAAGCGTTATCAGTGGCTTCTTCTTATGATGATACTGAACACAACTGGATTTTTGCTTCTTCTAAATTAAAAATTGCAACTGAAGATGTTTATGTTGTGGCTTTAGAAGCTGCAACGACTAAACCTATTCAAGATGCTCCAGTAATTGGAGAATTATACTATATTGGTGTAGCTGATAAAGATTTGAACCCAGATCAAGTGACAGCGTTAACTGGTAAAGTGGCTTTAATTGATCGTGGTGTTGTGAACTTTAATGATAAAGTAAAACGAGCAGCTGCAGGTGGAGCGATCGGTGTCGTGGTTGCGAATAATGCGGCATCTGCTCCTATCGCTATGGGAACAACGGATAAATTTGATATTCCAGCTATCATGATCGCTCAAGATGTGGGAAATAAAATTAAAGCAGCGATGAAGGCCGGTACAGCAGTTAATATTGAATTCTTAGGTGATAAAAATATCGAAAAACCTGAAATCATCGATACGATTTCAAGCTTTTCATCAAAAGGTCCTCGTTCAGTGGATGGTTTCTTGAAACCTGAAATTACGGCTCCAGGATCAAATATTATTTCAGCAGCTAGTGGTAGTGGAAATAAAACAATGCAAATGTCAGGAACGTCAATGGCGGCGCCTCATATGACAGGTGTAATGGCCTTATTAAAACAAGGTATCAAAGCCCGTGGTTTAGATTTATCTCCATTAGAATTAAAAAACATGGCTATGGGTAATGCGAAAACGATTTCTGAATCAGGAAAAGTATACCCAGTGACTCGTCAAGGTGCGGGACGTGTTCAAGCTACAGAAAAAATGATTAACACACCGGTTGTAGCCGATGTGCCGTCATTAGCTTTCGGTGAAGTGAGTGTAGCTGTTAAAAAGAATTTCGATAAAACAGTTTATTTCAAAAACATTTCGGGAAAAGATTTAGCTTTATCGTTTGTATTCGAAGGTCACCCAGGCGTTAAGTTAGCTCCGATCCCAGATATTCAATTGTCCGGATCGCAAACTTTACCAGTGAAGTTCGTATTCCAAATGGATTCAAAGCTAGCTAAAAAAAATATTGAAGAGTTTGATGGTATGGTTAAAGTGATGTTAGCCGGTGAAGAAGTTTACCGTTTACCAGTTTTAGCTGTGGTTCATAAGACATCTGATATTTCAGTAACAAGTGTTAAGACACCAGCTTTCGGTGCTAAGAACGCAACGATTACTTTACAAAATAAAACGCCTAACGTGGGTGAAGCTTTATTCTTTAACGCTTTAGCGGTAGACGCTCGTAAAGTAACGCCGATTGATGGAAAAGGTATTTTCAATACGGATTGTGATCTTCAATCAGCAGGATACAGAATCGTTAATAAAAAGAATCAAGATGGAACAGAATCACAAGTGATCCAGTTCGCTGTTAAAACATATAAGCCTATGACGACATGGACATACTGTGACGTGAGTATTTTATTTGACGGTGACAACGATGGAAAATTCGATCAAGAGCTTGTAGGAACAAATCTTGGAAGTATCCCTGGTCAAACGGTTAAGCAAGATGCTTCAATTTTAATTGATGCTGATGTTGCTCGCCAAATTAGAAAATCATATGAAGCTGATTTAAAAGCCGCGGGCAATGATCCTAAAAAATTACAAGCGCTTGAAGATGCTGAAGATTACACGCCAGCTATTCAAGACGTTCAGGATATCAGTTTCTACAAAGATTCAACGTTAGTGATTTTACAGGCGGATGTATCAGCTCTAGTAAAAGATGCGAATAATAACTTAAGATTCAAAATCTTAACAACTTACTACTCAGGTAGTTCATCAGAATTCGATGATTACTTATCAAAAGGCAGTCAAGTTGAAGGTTCATTCTTGGTTTCAGCAAATCAAGTTAATCACCCTTACTATGGATTCCAAGAGAATGCTGAGAATTCGCAAATTAAACCGTTTACGCTTCAGTCGTTCTATTTCTATAAAGGGGCTGCAGCTGGAGATTTAATCGGATACTATCCGCAAAATGAATTATCATTGTCGGAATCTGCTTTAGATAAACAACAGCAAGTTATTAAAAAGTAATTAAAACAATTCCTTGGATGTTTCTTTCAAAGAAACGACAAGGGATTGAATCGCTGGTAGCAAAGATATATTTTTACGGGAGATCAATTTGATCTCCCTTTTTATTGATGGCAGCAAAAGGTGAATGGCTTTCTTCGGAGCCCCCATAGTTAACGCCACGCCAATCGGAACTAGTCCATGACCGAAGCCTTCTTTCACCATTTGAACAATCGCAGCAAAAGATTCAACGTAAACCAATTCATAGTTTTTAATTTTAGAATGTTTAATCGCTTTTTCGTGAATCACTTTCCATGTCGCAGAATTGGGTTCAATGGTAATAATTTTTTGTGCTTCCGAATCGGGTTCAAAGCGGCTCGACAAAAGCACCATAGATTCCTCTGAGATAATTTCGGAAACTAATTGTTTATCATCAGTTGGACTTACGCAAAGACCAAGATGGTAGCGACCAAGCTTTACGTTTTCTTCTACCAGGGTACTTCGGTGAACGTGAATGTTCAGGCTCAGGTTCTTTTCTTTCTTCGTTGCTAAACGAATCAAGCGAGGCCCCCAAGAAGCAGCGATCGAATCGGAGATGCCGATTGAGAACTGGGTCATGTTGTTTTCGGTTTGAATATCTTTAAGATTTTTAATTTCTGAGATCAGTGGGCGGGCTTTGTCTAGTAAGCTTTGTCCCTTAGCGGTGAGTCGTACGCGACGACCGTCGGGTTCGATGACCTTGAACTGAACTTCATTCTGCAAAGCTTGGATCCTTTTGGTTACGGCGGACTGGGTGAGTCGAAGCTGAGCAGCCGCTTCACTGATGGTTCCAGTGCGTTCTAAAGCTAATAGGGCTTCTAAGTAGCTGATCATGACGGTCCTTTCGAGAAAGTGCGCCTAATCGGGTCACATCCATGTGACCTAGGTTTTATATATTCCCTCATGGAATCAATAATATTCCAATTATTCTATTTTTTCTACTATTATTTTAGCCGACTATAGTGACATCCAATTAAAAACTAACTGATAACCAGTCAGCCTCAATCATGAAAGAAGGGCCTCATGGCAAAAATCGAAACAACTAAAGAGATGTTAACTCAGGTTTATAAAACAACTCGTGAAAGAACAGCGATTGTTCAAAAACGTTTAAACCGTTCGTTAACTTTGGCAGAAAAAATTATTTATGGTCACTTAGCTGATCCTGAAGGACAAGATTTAACACGCGGAAAAGCGTTTCTTTTATTGCACCCTGACCGTGTAGCTATGCAAGATGCCACAGCTCAGATGGCGTTATTACAGTTTATGTTAGCGGATAAAACAGAAGCCGCTGTTCCTTCAACAGTTCACTGCGATCACTTAATCCAAGCCTACCAAGGTAAAGAAAAAGATATGGCTGCATCGAACATGTCGAATAAAGAAGTTTTCGACTTCTTAGCGACAACATCTTCTAAATACAACATCGGTTTCTGGAAACCAGGTGCTGGTATCATTCACCAAGTGATCTTAGAAAACTACGCGTTCCCAGGTGGTTTAATGATCGGAACAGATTCTCATACACCGAATGCGGGTGGTCTTGGAATGTGTGCTGTCGGTGTAGGTGGATCTGATGCCTCTGACGTTATGGTCGGACTTCCTTGGGAAGTTAAAAATCCAAAATTAATTGGTATCCACTTAAAGGGTAAAATGAACGGTTGGACTTCAGCTAAAGACGTGATCTTAAAACTTTGTGGAATGTTAACGGTAAAAGGTGGAACAGATAAAATCGTAGAGTACTTCGGTGAAGGTGCTGATAGCATTTCTTGTACTGGAAAAGCGACGATCACAAACATGGGTGCTGAATTAGGTGCGACATGTTCTGTATTCCCTTACGATGACAAAATGGCTGGCTACTTAAAAGCAACAGGTCGCGCAGACTTAGCTGCTGAAGCTGAAAAAAATAAAGACATCTTACGTGCTGACAGCGATGTTATCGCAAATCCTACTAAATACTTCGACGAAGTTTACGAAATCGATTTATCGGCTTTAGAGCCGCACTTAGTAGGTCCTCATACTCCAGATTTAGCTCGTCCGATTTCTAAAATCGCTGAAGAAGCTAAAACAAACAACTGGCCAACTAAATTATCAAGCGCTTTAATCGGTTCTTGTACGAACTCTTCATACGAAGATATCGGTCGTTCAGCTATGTTAGCAGAGCAAGCGATGGCGATCGGTGTGAAAATGGCTCAGCCATTCCTAGTTTCTCCAGGTTCAACACAAATTCAAAATACAATCACTCGTGACGGACAAATGAAAACATTTGAAAACGTTGGAGCTGTGGTATTAGCGAATGCGTGTGGTCCTTGTATCGGTCAATGGAAACGTGACGATGTGAAATCAGGCGAGAAAAATACAATATTAACTTCATTCAATCGTAACTTCCGTGGTCGTAATGATGCGAATATGGAAACATTATCTTTCATCGGATCTCCTGAAATTGTTATGGCGATGGGCTTAGCGGGTCGTATCGACTTCAACCCAATGACAGACGAATTAGTAGGACCAAAAGGTAAAGTGAAATTAACTCCACCTCAAGCTCCTGAGCTTCCTGAAAAAGGATTCATGCCAGACACTGAAGGTTACCAAAAACCTGAAGGTGCTACAGCAACAGTTGCAGTAAATCCAAAATCAGATCGTTTACAATTATTAAGTCCATTCACTAAATGGGACGGAAAAGATTTCGAGAATCATTTATTATTAGCGAAAGCTAAAGGTAAATGTACAACAGATCATATCAGCCCAGGTGGAAAATGGCTCAACTACCGTGGTCACTTAGATAACATTTCTAGTAATATGTTATTAGGCGCCGACAACGCGTTCATGCCTGGTGAAATCGGTAAAGGGATCAATCAATTAACAGGTGCGAAACAAGAATTTGCTCAAGTAGCTCGTGAATATCAAAAAGCGGGTAAATCTTGGATGATCATCGGTGACGAAAACTACGGTGAAGGTTCTTCTCGTGAGCACGCGGCCATGTCTCCACGTTTCTTAGGTTGTACAGCAGTGATCACTAAATCATTCGCGCGTATCCATGAAACTAACTTGAAAAAACAAGGTGTATTAGCAGCGACATTTGTAAACCCAGCTGACTACGATAAAATCCAAGAGAAAGATCTTTTAACTATTAATGGTTTAAATGATTTAGCTCCGGGTAAAAACTTATTCTTAATGGCTCGTCACGCAGACGGGACAACAGATAAGATCGAAATCAAACACACTTACAATGCGGAACAATTAAAATGGTTCAGAGCAGGGTCAGCGTTGAACTTGATTCGTTCAGGTGGAAAAATCTAAGTCTTAACGATTTAGTTTCAAATCTCAAAAATAAAAAAAGCCTACTGTTTTCAGTAGGCTTTTTTGTTTCAGATTGAGAAATTTTTTAAAAATAGAGTAAAAGTACTTTGAAATTACATTGATATTTTAGATAGTTAGATTATTTTTATTTTTTTTGATAACAGCTGTATACTTTAGTCCAGTTCTGCCGATAAGTAAGCAAAGAGGTCATAGTATGAAAATTAATATCAAACAAATAAAGAACGTTGTTGCATGTGGATTGATGTTTTCTTCTTTATCTTCTTGTCTGACTCAAGACTTTGAAGAAAAGACAGGAGATTTAGGATTTACAAATGAATCTCCATTCATTCCAGCAGCGCCATCCGAAGAAACACCAGGCCGCCAACCAAGCAGTGATAAATCAAAAAGCGGAGTCGCACCAGTGGTTGTAGCTTCAGGAGAAGCTCCGGTTAAGTCAGGTTCTGGGGAAACACCTGTATTGGCATCAGGTCAAGTATTGGTGAAGCAGTTATCGAAAGAAGCTGTTTTTGAAGTCAAAAAAGAGATGTCCAAAGAAGTCTATTGATTTTTAAGGATAAATGAAGAATAAAGTCGGAAAATTTTCTTCATTTATTAAAATAGAAATCAAAGTAATTTGAAAGTTCTTTTTTTAATATGGGGTCTTTTGTTATTAAAAAAAGATCCATAGTGTTATTCAGACTTGTTTTGGTTAAATTGCCTGAACCCCAGGCTACATCTGTTCCATCAACAATAATAAACTTAGCATGGCTTGTGTATTCAACTTCAGTGTTTATAATTTTTGCGCCGTAAGTTTGAACTAGATAGTTTCTGAGTTCTTTTTTCTTAACACTAGAGCCAATCAACATTTTAATTTTTACGCCACGTTGGTGAGCTTCATTAAGAGCGCTGTCAAAGATTGAATGACCGTAAACATGACTTGAAATAATAATTTCTTTTTGTGCCGATTTCACTAAGCTTACAAGTTGTTGCATAAGAAATTTTGATCCCGTTTGTATGACGGGTTGAGTAGGCATTTGAAATTGTGATAATTGACCAGCTAGATCTGAACGATATCGATCGCATGCTGTTTTAAAAAATGAATCTATTTTTAATCGTCTTTTGTCATTTTCAAAATATCTTAATTCTTGTGAGCAGTTCAACCATCTTTTATTTTCGCATTGAAATTTGAGAACTGAATTTAAAATTGACCCATAAGAGTGTACTAAGTTTTTATTTGATGAAACAAAAGCTAAATCGGCTACTTTTTCTTCTCGAAATCTTCGAAGATTCACGGAGTGAAGAAGAACTTCAGATTTGTTGTTTGATATAAACAATCCCCCTTTAATATGATAACTATCAGGGTTAAGTGGCGTCTGAAACACTGGAAGTATATGTAACCGTCCAGAGCTAAAATTGTATTGTGATGGGAAGTTATCCTGTAAAGAAGCTAAGTTGTAAGAAAACAAGACGTAAATGTGTGATTTTGGATTTTCAATCAGCCACTGGTCAAATTTTTGTAAAATAGATAATGAAGGAATCATAGTTGAGATAATTGAAAATTCAGGCTTGTTTACCTCAAGATAGTTCATAATTTTATTGAAAATCGAATCTTTAGGAAGTCTCCAGACATCCAGAGTTCCTAATGAATTGTTCATCGTTGAAACTTCAGTGTTTGAATTTATAGAGACAGAAAGCGGAGAGCCAACAAGCTCTGTTTTGTGGTGACAATAGGGCATTTTTTCGAAAACGTCTTTTTTTCTAAAGCTTTTGAAAGCGTAAATAGGATTAAATATATTTTGAAAAAGTGTCACTTTGCAGCCGTTTGTTTGAGTGCATTTATCTAAAATTTCTTGATTGAGAGGACTGTTAAATTTTACACGTAAATTGTATGCGTCAACAGGGTAAAGCGGTTGAAGGTGGACTTGTGCACTACGCCCCTTATAATCATCGCTGAGTGACTCTAAAAACTTAGAACAGGTTAAGTAACTTGCTAAATATTTTGGATGATAAAATGAAATTTGAGAAAAATCCCAAAGGTTGTTTTTTAAATCGAAAAAAGACAAAGTACTGTTTCGTGTTTCGTCAGAGCAAACAATTTGACCCCAAGAGAAACTTGTAAATAGATTAAGAAAAATAAAAAATAATACTTTTTTCACTATAATGTTACCTTGGGTTTAAACCATAAAATGTCACCGTTGACATGTGCTATGCTAAATTCATAGTTCTCTAGTTTGAGTTCAGTTTGACCACCCTTGAAAATATGTCGATTAATCCAATGCGAATTAAAGATATAAATTTCTCTTAATATAGAATCGTCAGCAGCAAACTTTTGCCCGTCGCGTTTAATCCAAAAGCCAAGCGGATTCAAATAGATGAGCTGGCCATTTTCCATTTTTTTTGGATGTTGGAATAAAACTGGCGATAGATTAATCTGTGTATCTTGAATATTTAAGGGAAATTGGTTTTCCAATTTTTCAAATTCTAACTTGTTTCTAACGAAAAAAAGTTTAATTCTTCGGTTGAAATGCATATAATAATTTTTTAATTTTCTATTTTCTTCGACAAATTGAGGCCATTGGTTGTTAAAATTTTCCCAAGACAATGCATAGGTCATCATATATTTTTTGCTAAGAATAGGGTTTGAATTATCGTAAGCCAATCTATGATCATCATTAATATAGTGATGACCGCTGGATATAAACAGACTTCCGATAATAAGGCTTAGAATGGAAACAACAACAAATAAATTTTCGCTGAATACGGGGGTAAATAAAAATACTAAGTTTAGTGTGCAAAGAATCATATATAAATACAGGAAATGGTTGCGACGATTTATATTTTTAAATTGAGTTGCAGATAAAAGGTAGTTATGAAAAATAAATATCATAAAAATAGTCGCGAGCACTATCAATTGTTGCCTTGAAAATCGAGCTAACCAAATTAAAGTAAGAAGACAAAAAATGTAAAAAGAAGACGTAAGTAAAAGTAATCGATTAGTCAGGCGTAAACAAAAGCTGCGCTGCTTAGAAGCAAACAAGCGAAGCAAGTCAAGTGACATAGATTTAAAGGGACGATTTATAAGCCTGTCGTAAAAAGTTAGTAAAAGAAAAGTTAAACCGATTGAATGAAGCGAGTTAAAATTTCTAAATTTGAATGAAAATGCAATGAGACAAGCAAAGTGCATAAAAATAAATGCAACTTCAATAAGAGCTGATTTGAAAGGAAGCGGCGGACTTTTGCGCAAAAAAGAAATAAAGCGGATACTATAGATTTTGGCTTGGGTCATTTTGAAGTACAAAAATTCAGGAACCCACCGAGCTAGATTAAAGCTGAAGCTAATAATGATAATCTTAATTATGGGATCAAGGCCAGTCAGAATCAGCATGCTTGAAGAAATGGCTGCGACTAATAAAGAAATCCACATGGCTTTAGTATTAGGGCGCAGACGATTAAAAGCTAAAAAATCAATATTTTTTAAATTGAAATATGTCTGTGAAAAAATAACAAGGCATCGAAATGCAAAAAGTAAAATAAATAAACTATGCAATCGAGCTTGTTGATAACTTATTATGGCTAAACCCGTCGTCAGTATGAGAGTAATAACTAAAAGAAATACCTTATTAAAATTTGGATTACGCGTTCCTCGGTAAAGTTGATTGTAGTATTCCTGGAAGTATCCAGAAGCGATGTTCATTAAAGGTAAAATTAAGATTGATTTCAATGAGTGTGTATCAATGAGATATGCTAGACATCCTATTTCAAAAATTTCACTGATTAAGTTATAAATTTTTCTAAAGCCATATCCACGGTTTCGAATTATGAAATATCCTAAAAATGTAAACCATGTATTACTGTAAACTGATAGCTTCGACTGATCATAGTTCGATTCTTCAATGGTTTTTTTAATTTCTTGAGAAAGTGTGAGTTGATTATTCATGTATTTATTCTAAACTTTTTTAATCGACAAAGTTTTCTTCTTTGAAAATTAAGAGATTTAACATTTAGATTTCTGACATTTTTCCATGCAGCTCGACGATTTATTTTAAAATATTTTCTAATCCAATTAGTCAAAAGTAGGCGAACTCTTTGATCTATATCTTTAGAGTCACGAGGATCAGTACGATGATAAATTAATGTATTTAAAGAACCGTTGGATTTGCTAGATAAGAATGTATCCATCGCTAAGGAAATAATAGGCATGGCTTCTTCAATTTTTTTCGTTTTTGCTAAACGTATTATAAGACTTTTAATTTTTTTTGTATAGCTTTGGTTAAATTGATTAATATGCTTTTCACGCGTACCCATTAATCCCTTGTAACTAAACTTAGACCCTAGCCAGTCAAAATTTTGTGTCGGTGCATTCAAAAGCATGTTTATTTTTTTGTGTGGAGCCACAGAAAGCTTAAGACTTTCGATAATACATGATGATTTTTTTTCAAAATCTTCAAAAATTTCTTGAGATGGAGAAGCAAAAACAAAATCGTCCCCATAGCGAGCATAAAACAATTCACTCGGCGCATACTTTTCAGAAAGTTGGTCTAATTCCATCAAATAGATATTTTCAAATATCGGTGTAAGCGGTGATCCAGTTGGAATTCCGATGGGCTTATCGCCTACCGCGTAGTTTATGAGTTTATATGAAATAGGATTTTTTTCAGGATCAAGATACATTGAAATTTTTTGGATTAAAATTTCTTTATGAATATTGTCGCCGTATCCGGAAATATCTCTTTTAGCAACCCAGCACTTTTTATATTTTTTTAAAAAATCAATCAGGATAACTTTTGCCTGCATATTGCTTCTTTTTTTAATGAAAGAATAAAGCTTTTTAGAAAATAAAGGCTGAAAGGCGTCCGCAAAGATTCGCTGGAACCCCATAAGTAAGATTTTTTCAGGCCAAGGAAGAATGTCAATTTTTCTCACTTTGCCTGGAGCCGTTTCTAACAAGATTCTTTTAGAAGCTTCGAGAGGTAAAGAGGGTTGGGTAAGGGTGGTCATTATTTTTTCCACAACCATGTCGGCGTGGTTAAGAACTGTATAAAGATCTAGACCTTCTACTACAGGTGAAGATTTAAGGAGTCGCTTTTCTTGTTTAGCTTTGATGGCCAAGCGCTGGATTTGATCCAGATAAACATTTCTGTTTGATATCGACACATCTAAATTTAAACTCATCTTTTAATTATAGACATGGTTGAGAGGGTGCTGCAAATACTTGAATGTTTTTTGTTAACCTTCTATACTGAAGTAGCCTTGGTTGATAAAGGAGAAATCCTTCGTGGCCTAACTAGAATTTAGACGGGGTTACACTCATTTCTGGCCATGCAGAAGTCAAAAATTCGAAGTTCCCAAAAAAGTTGCCAAGAACCCAACGGGTCCTTGGCTCAAAATATATCTTCAACCAAGGCATTTTTAATACCATAATCGGCAGAACTTTTGTCTAGGTCTATTTTTATTTTCTCATTTTAATACAATGAATTCGAAACAATTTGTTTGAATGTAAACGTTTGCCTACAAACTCGTTAAGTGAAAGCTTTGGTTTACCGATAAACCTTATATGAAAACCACACTTTTTAAAATCATGCTTGTTTTATCTATCGGCTTATTCCAGGCTTGTGGCAAAAATTCTATAGTCAATTTGCGAAGCAATCAATTGGGTCTAGAATGGGATCAGTCTCAAACGATCGACATGGGGCTCATTAGTGTGGGGTCTTATAGTACGCAAAAATTTACCTTGCAAAATAAATCGCAAAATACAGCAAGTAATTGCCAAGCTGTCGAATTATCAGATGTGATAAATTTTAGTGTGCAGACCACGACTTGTGGATCGACAATGGCGCCGAACTCAAGCTGTGATGTCATGGTTGAAGCCAGCCCCGCTTCAGCAGGATTTAAAGACTTAAGTTTGCGTGTTAAATGTGATTTAGATCAAGTGCCTGCCGCGCCGGTAACGAGAGCTAAAGTAGAAGCTGTCGTAACTGATATTTCTTGGAGCCCGACTTCAACACGAAACTTCGGAAATGTAGCTATTTCAGAATATGCAGCACCGACTTACAATTTCACTTTGTCTAATAATGGTTCGCAAGGTGTAACAGGCTGTGGAGCGGTGACATTAAGTAATCCTACAGATTTTGAAATTTCGAGTGATAACTGTACCAATCCCAGCTTGTCAGCCAGCTCAACTTGTTTTGTAACGGTCCGTGCTAAACCCATGGCCAGCGGAGTAAGATACACTTCGATCACTCGAACATGCGCAGAGTCAGGTGTGGTCTCGACTCAATTATCAAAAACAAAAGTAACAGGAGTCACACCACTTTTAAGTGTATTTCCGTTAGACCGTAATTTTGGTAACGTTGACATCGGTTCAACTTCTAGTCAATTGTTTACTTTTTCCAACGGCAGTTCATTGGCTACGGCAAGAAATTGTTCTGCGCCTACGCTTTCGAACAATACAGACTTTATTTTAATAGCTGATTCGTGTTCGACGAATGATTTGGTAGCAAATTCAAGTTGTAATATTAATGTCAGAGCACAGCCTCAAAGCTTAGGTGTGAAGAAAACAACTTTGTCTAGGACTTGTGTCATTGGCGGAGCTGTGAGTACAACACAGGATCAAATAATTGTTACGGGTGTTACTCCTACTCCGAATTTGTCCTGGTCACCTTTAAGTTATAACTACGGATCGGTTTACACGTCACAGAATTCCAGTACAGTACTATATACGTTAAGTAATACCGGAGCTGCGGCGGCCACAAGTTGCGGTTTACCAACAATAAGTAACGCAACTGATTTTACCATTGTATCTGATACCTGTCAGCTCAACAATTTATCCGTGAGCAGTACATGTCAGATTGGAATTAGAGCCAATCCTTCTTCGGTTGGATTGAAGCGAACAACTTTGTCTAGGACTTGTTCGTTCGGTGGCATCACCAGCACAACGACAGATGGAATTCAAGTCACGGGGACTACTCCGCCTAGTCCCAATTTAGCTTGGTCAACTTCGACCTACGACTATGGTGATGTTCGAAATAACGAAGGATCACTACCGACGACCATCACACTGACGAATTCAGGAGCGGGTGCCGCTACATCGTGTAGTGCTCCAATTTTGAGTGACTCAACAAATTTTTCAATTATTGAAGATAACTGTTCAACATCAAATTTAAATGCAGCAGCAAGCTGTACTGTGAAAGTACAA